>NZ_JAZHCT010000007.1:0-250530 GCF_036541265.1 Paenibacillus sp. IITD108
CGCATCTGAGCTTCGTTAGAAACATCGGTCGATTCAATTTACGGTTAACATTCAAAATCAAATTTTAATTGGAGGGTTTGCAATGTCCGATAAAAAAACATTTTACATTACAACACCAATCTATTATCCAAGTGATAAGCTGCATATCGGTCATGCTTATACGACAGTAGCTGGAGATGCTATGGCACGTTATAAGCGACTGCGCGGATATGATGTTTGGTATTTGACGGGTACAGATGAGCATGGTCAAAAAATTGAGCGCAAAGCAAAGGAAAATAATAAAACGCCGCAGCAATTTGTTGATGACATTGTTGTAGGCATTAAAAGCTTATGGTCAAAGCTTGATATTTCCAATGATGATTTCATTCGTACGACAGAAGAGCGCCATAAGCGTGTAGTTGAGCAGATTTTTGATCGATTGCTGCAGCAGGATGATATTTATAAAGGAACTTATGAAGGCTGGTACTGTACACCTTGCGAATCATTTTTCCTAGAGAGACAGCTTGATTCGGGCAACTGTCCGGACTGCGGCCGTCCTGTCGAAAGGGTGAAGGAAGAAAGCTATTTTTTCAGAATGGGCAAATATGCAGACCGCTTGCTTGAGTACTATGAGCAAAATCCGGATTTTATCCAGCCTGAGTCCCGCAAAAATGAAATGATCAACAATTTTATAAAACCAGGCCTTGAAGATTTGGCTGTTTCGCGTACTACGTTTGATTGGGGCGTTAAAGTAAAGGGCGATCCGAAGCATGTTATTTATGTATGGATTGACGCGCTCAGCAACTATATTACTGCGCTTGGCTACGATCTTGATTCACCGGCTGATAAGTTCAAAGCATACTGGCCGGCCGACGTTCATTTGGTAGGAAAAGAAATAGTAAGATTCCATACCATTTATTGGCCAATTATGCTGTTGGCGCTGGGCTTGCCGCTTCCGAAAAAAGTATTTGCACATGGCTGGCTGTTAACGAAGGAAGGCAAAATGTCCAAATCAAAAGGAACTGTAATCGACCCTGTTGTGCTGATTGACCGATATGGCCTTGATGCGCTGCGTTATTATTTGCTGCGCGAAGTGCCGTTTGGTGCAGACGGCGCGTTTACGCCAGAAAATTTTATTGAACGGATCAATTTTGATTTGGCTAATGATCTTGGCAATTTGCTGAATAGAACGATTGCGATGATTGACAAATATTTTGACGGCGTTATTCCAAGCTATGCTGGTGCGGTCACACCATTTGATGAGACTTTGCAAAAAGCGGCAGCGGAGTCGATTGCACAGGTTGAAGCTGCGATGGAACGGATGGAGTTTTCTGTTGCACTAACAGCACTATGGCAATTTGTAAGCCGTACTAACAAATATATCGACGAGACGCAGCCATGGACGTTGGCGAAGGATGAAGGCAAGCGCTTAGAGCTCGGATCAGTTATGTACCATCTTGCAGAATCACTGCGCATTATATCGATTGCATTGCAGCCGTTTTTGACGAATGCTCCGCGTGTAATGTGGGAGCAGCTTGGTATTGAGGGCGAAGGGCTGACTTCTTGGGATAGCATAAAAGCATTTGGCCAGATTCCAGGCGGAATGAAGGTAAATAAACAAAACCCGCTATTCCCAAGGCTTGAAACGGAAGAGGAGGCTGCGTTCATTACCGCATCGATGAGAGGCGGCCAAGCGCCAGCAGCAGACGCTTCAACCGAAGATGCGAATCAAGCAGCAGCAGACGCACCAGCTCCGGAGGGCAAAGAGGAAATCGCGATTGATGATTTTGCCAAGGTGGAGCTTCGCGTAGCGCAGGTGCTTGCTGCAGAGCCTGTCGCAAAGGCTGATAAGCTGCTTAAGCTTCAGTTGGATCTAGGCTATGAGCAGCGCCAGGTTGTTTCCGGCATTGCGAAATATTATAAGCCCGAAGAGCTTGTAGGCAAAAAAGTGATTTGTGTAACGAATTTGAAGCCAGTCAAGCTGCGTGGCGAGCTTTCGCAAGGTATGATTCTTGCCGCATCGACAGATGATAAGCTTACGCTAGCTACAGTTCCTGACACAATGCCTAATGGAGCGATTGTAAAATAAGCATCGTCTAAAACCATCCAAAAGACTTCCCAAATTGTCGCTGATCTTTCAGATGATAATTAAGGAAGTCTTTTTATATACTAAAATTGATGGTTGACAACAATTTTGGGTAGACGTATACTATTAAACGTAATCATAACGATTACTAATAAGATATAAATATAGGAGTGGAGCTTTATTATGCGATTGAAACGAGGGACAGGTACAAAGCGAGTAGCTGCAATATTGCTAAGTTTGCTATTAGCAGCAGCATTATCGGCATGCGGAAGCGGCAACGGCAGCAAAAATGAAGGCGATACGAATCAGAAGCCGGAAGAAACAAATAAGCAGGCTGATGAAAAATTAAGTGTTGTAACCAGCATTTATCCGATATATTTTATAGCAACTGAAATTGGCGGAGAGCATGTGGATGCTGTAAATTTAATTCCAACAGGCATCGACCCGCATGATTGGACACCAAAAAGCAAGGAGCTGAAAGCAGCCTCAGATGCGGCTTTATTTCTTTATCATGGGGCAGAGCTAGAAGGCTGGGTGGATGGCTTTCTAAAAGGATTGTCGAAGGACAGCAAAGTGATTACAAAGGTAGTGAGTGAAGGGATAGACTTGATTGCCGGCGAGCATGAGGAAGAGGGCGAGGAGGAGCATGATCATCATGAACATGCGGAGGAGGCCGAGCACGACGACCATTCCGGCCATCACCATGAGATCGATCCTCATACATGGGTGAGCCCGAAATCTGCCCTAATCATCGCGCAAAATGTGAAAAACAGCTTAATTGAGGCTGATCCTGAGCATACTGATTATTACGAGCAAAATTATGCTTCACTGCATGATAAGCTGCTTCATCTCGATAAGCAGTATGAGGAAAAGCTGGGTCAGGCGCCGCAAAAAAACATAGTCGTTTCTCATCAGGCTTTTGGTTACCTGGCAAGAGATTACGGACTTAAGCAGGTTGCAATTATGGGGCTTAATCCCGAAGCTGAGCCGCTCGCACAGGACATATTGAATATTGCAAAGTTTGTTAAAGAACATAATGTGAAATATATTTTCTTTGAAGAGCTCGTATCGGACCAGCTGGCAAAAATGCTGGCTTCTGAAGCAAAAGTCGATACTATGGTATTGAATCCGCTGGAAGGTTTGACAAAAGAGCAACAAAAATCAGGTGAAAATTATTTGACATTAATGGAGCGCAACTTGCAAAATTTAGTTCAAGCATTACAATAGATTATGGTATACGAATCGTAACGGAGCTTTTTAAGGCTCCGTTTTCACTATTAAGGGGTGAAGAAATGGAAGGAGACGCATATATTTCGCCTGCAGATGCATATTGTCATCGGGATGTTATTTCGGTGCAGAACGTATCTTTTGCCTATCAAAATAAAACGGTTCTCTCCAATGTCAGCTTTAATGTAAAAGAAAGAGATTTTATTGGGTTAATTGGTACGAATGGAGCAGGCAAGACGACATTGCTGCGCATGATTGTTGGCCTATTAAAGCCGGCCTCTGGACAAATTACGCTGTTTGGCGAGCCAGTAGAACGCTTTAAGCAGTGGGGCAGAATTGGTTATGTGCCGCAAAAAAATAATCTCAATCCATTGTTTCCCGCTACAGTTAAGGAAGTTGTTTTATCTGGTTTAAATGGAGCGAAAAATAAATCCAAATCGGATCAATTGATGTGCAATGATGCACTTGAAGCGATGGATATCGTCAATCTGGCTGAAAAAAAGATAGGGCAGTTGTCCGGCGGCCAGCAGCAGCGCGTCTTTCTTGCGCGGGCTTTAATTAATAACCCATCTTTGCTCATATTGGATGAGCCTACCGTCGGTATCGATGCCGAAACACAGGAGAGCTTCTTTCATATGATCAAGCATATGCATCAGCATCATAATATGACTTTTTTAATGGTTTCTCATGATATGGATATGATTAGAGGCTATTTGGGCCAGCAGCCAGCCTCCGAAGCGGGCAAGCTGAAATTTTATATTAAACATTCGCATGAGACGCAGGATTGTGTTGAAACTAATATTGCGCATAGCTTGAAAGAGCTTAGAGAGCGAATTGTTGGCGAGAAAGAGGTTGTGCAGGTTGGAAATTTTAACTAGTGAGTTTTTTCAACGAGCACTGATTGGCGGAATTTTGATTGGGATAACCGCTCCGCTGATGGGGATGTTTCTCGTGCTGCGGCGGTTGTCGATGATTGGGGATACGTTGTCGCACGTCGCAATAGCTGGGGTAGCTCTTGGATTTATTATGCAAGTATATCCGATTATGATGGGACTCATATTTGCAATTATCGCTTCGTTTGCCATTGAAAAGCTGCGCAAGGCGTATAAAACTTATGCGGAGCTTTCGCTGGCGATTATTATGTCTGGAGGGATCGGGCTGGCTTCGCTGCTATTCACTTCGGGCAGAGGAATGAAAATGAACGTAAGCAGTTATTTGTTTGGCAGCATTTATACGCTTAACAGTACAGATTTGTACGTTATTGGCGGAGTGACGGCTGCTGTATTGATTGCGATCTTCTCGCAAATGAAAAAGCTGTTCCTCATTACATTTGATGAGGAGGCTGCTTCTGTAAGCGGCTTGCCAGTGCGTTTCTACAATGTTATGATTAGCGTGCTCACTGCCCTTGTTATTAGTGTTGCGATCAAGATTGTAGGTGCTTTGCTTGTGTCGGCTTTGCTTACTATTCCTGCAGCCTGCAGCTTGCTCGTAGCCCGCAGCTTCAAACAAAGCATTGTGATGGTTATCATTATTGGTGAAATAGCGGTTATCGGCGGTTTAATGATCGCGGGTGTTTGGAATTTAGCGCCTGGCGGTACAGTTGTCCTTTTATTGATTGCAATTCTGCTGCTGCTTCTAGTATTTCGTAAAGGTGTAAGATTTGGCAACTAAGCAATTAGAGGTGATTATAAATGGCTGACATTACGATATGGCTGGCGCTGGGCGCCGGTTTTGCATCTTTTATTTCTCCTTGCGTCCTTCCCTTGTATCCATCATACTTGTCATACATAACAGGCATTTCGGTTACAGAGATAAAGGATAATCAGCTTCCCGCTCAAAAACGAATGATTACTATGACTCATACCCTTGTTTTTTTAATCGGGTTTAGTACGGTATATTATGCGCTCGGTTATGGAGCAAATGTGTTTGCAGATTTTTTCAGCGAATACGACAAGCTGATCAGACAGCTTTCCTCTATCCTTATTGTGTTAATGGGTTTATTTTTACTAGGCATTTTTCAACCAAAGATGCTTTTGAAGGAAAGAAGAATGAACTTAATTCCGAAAAAAGTGAATTATGTAAGCTCATTTGTATTCGGACTTGGCTTCTCAGCCGGCTGGACACCTTGTACAGGCCCTGCATTAACTGCTATATTAGGATTAGCAGCTTCATCGCCAGGAACTTGGTTTCAGCTGACGACGGCTTATGCCGCCGGCTTCTCAATCCCGTTTTTTATTTTAGCTTTCTTTATCGGACCATCGCGCTGGATTTTGAAATATTCTTCAACCGTAATGAAAGTTGGCGGCGGTTTAATGATATTGATGGGTATATTGCTGTTTACGGATCAGATGACCAAAATTACTATTTGGTTGAATTTGATTACGCCTGAATGGCTGAAATTTTAAATTTGCTTGCTGGAAGGCAAGCTATTACGGTTAGGAGGTCTTACATTGCCGACTCCAAGCATGGAAGACTATTTGGAGCGCATTTATAAGCTTATTGATGAGAAGGGCTATGCGCGCGTATCTGATATTGCAGAAGGGTTAGAAGTTCATCCTTCATCCGTTACGAAGATGATTCAAAAGCTTGATAAAGGCAGTTATTTGATTTATGAGAAGTACCGCGGCCTTGTGCTTACGAATAAGGGCAAGAAAATGGGCAAGAGGCTGATGGAGCGCCATCAGCTTCTCGAATCTTTCTTGACGATGATCGGTGTACAGGAAGAAAACATATATGCCGACGTTGAAGGCATTGAGCACCATTTAAGCTGGGACTCGATTACTTGCATCGAAACGCTGGTGCAATACTTTGAGAGAGACCCTGTTCGCTTGGAGGAGCTTCGCGCCATACGCGAAGAGATGGACAATGAGTAGCTTAGCAAACAAAAAAGAAACCGTGCAGGCCATATAGTAGGCCGTACGGTTTCTTTTTTTGAAATATAAGAAAGTATCAGCTTTGCATTCTTATACCTGTCCTTATATTTCATCGGTAAACGCGCCTGTCCAAAGGACGGCGGAGCCGTTTATCCTTGATTAATGATACTTGGGCTTGTCGTCGTCCTCTTTCCCGCCGTCAATAACGTGAAAAGGCACTGTTTTGGAGCGTGGACGGCTTTGCTGAGGCTTAGCAGAAGTTTTCGGGTTAATGACATATGTGCGATTCCCCGATTTCGCTCCTTTTCTCCAGGCAGCAGGCGGATACTTATAAAGCAGAAAAATACCGCCGATGATCAGCAACGGGAGCAAGAAGTTCAACGGATTAAAAATTAGCTCAACAACTACTCCGATAATAATAAGCAGCATGATTATAACTACTAGACTGTTCCAACCTTTTGGCCATCTCATAAAAATTCACGTCCTTCTAGCCATTTTGGGAAATGTTTTTATTCAATTGCGAATCAAGCTCACGCATTCTATTAAAGGAAGCTATGGACACTTCGACCTGATCGTCATGCGGCTCTTTCGTAGTAAGCAGCTGAAGCCACAAGCCAGGATACCCTAAATAACGAAGCAATGGGATTTCACGCATAGCGTTCGTTAATCTTAATACTTCATAAGAAATACCCAGTACAACGGGCAGTAGAAGTATTCTGATGTACACTCTTTCCCAAATCGATTGCCAATCAAAGATCGGCAAGGAATAAATGACGACTCCGACGATAACGGTAAATACGATAAAGCTTGAACCGCAGCGATAATGCAGGCGGCTGTACTTTTGCACATTGGACACGGTGAGCTCTTCGCCAGCCTCATAGGCGCTTATGACTTTATGCTCAGCACCGTGATACTGAAATAAACGCTTAATGATAGGTGTTAATGAGATGAAATACAAGTAAGCCAGTAAAAAAATAATTTTAATAAGACCTTCTAATAAGTTATGAACTATTTTGCTTTCAAATACGTTAGTAAATAACAATTCTTCTACTGCAGCAGGTGCGGCTGTAAAAATCAATTTCCCGAATATGAAGGACAGCACGCCAGCAGCCGCTACGCTTATAATCATGCCTGTGCTGAAGCCGCTTTTTGATTTTTCTTCTTTCTGCTTAAGCTTCTCGCGCTCTTCCTCGGACAGGTTTTCGTTCTCATCCTCCGCATATTGCTCCATGGAAAAATTCAAATGCTGGGAGCCCTTAGCGCTTGATTCAATAATTCCTACAACACCTCGTAGAAAAGGAACCTTTTTTAATGGCTGCAGCCAACGGCTCGATGTCCGAGGCAGCTCGTAAAATACGATTTCTTTGTTTTTTCTTCGAACCGCTGTTACATTGACATGCTTCCCTTGAAACATGACGCCTTCTATAACAGCTTGTCCGCCATATATGTTACGTGGATCCTGCGACAAGTGACGTTCACCTTCCTGTTAATAGCTTAATTAATAATATCTATTGTACTTGATTAGACATTCAAATGCCAACGCTCATATCTCGGTTACTTTCAAAATATTTGACACATACTACAAGAGGATAAGGTTGGAATAAGGAGGCAATGGCAGCGATGGCGAAGAGAAAGCCGAATAATCATAGCAGTGGAGCAGTGCAAAATAAAACTAACCCGTATCTGTATGCGCTGTTTATTGGTTTTTTTGCAGGTGTAATTTGGGGCGTTGTACGATGGATGTTTTATGGATTGAAGTTTACAAAGGAGCTGCCAGGCTACTGGCTGGAGCCGTTTTTTCAGAACAGTTTTTTAAAGACATACTGGGGTGCTGTAGCCGGAATCGGCAGCTTTATTGTTTTTTCTATTGCTGCTGCTTTTATCTATCAAATCGTGCTGCATAAGTTCAAAGGGGCATGGCCGGGAGTCATTTACGGCTTTGTGTGGTGGTTTATAATTTTTGTTCTAATTGGGCCTTGGCTGAAAATGACGACTGTTATAACGAAGGTAGGCTGGGAGACCTTGTCGGCAGAGCTTTGCATATGCCTGTTATGGGGTTCTTTCATCGGCTATTCCATTTCTTTCGAGCTCAATGATGAAGCTTCGAGAGAGCCGTCGCGTGCCAATAAAGACAGCAACAGATAATTACTTCTCAAGTGGCGGTTATTTGTGGTAAAATGTCTAGTGTCTTAATGCGCAGTATTTAATATTTTGCCAGAGGGGTGCAGTTATGCGTAAAATCGCTGTATTTAATGGACCAAACTTAAATATGCTAGGGATACGAGAGCCTGGTATATACGGCAGCGAAACACTGTCCTCTATTGAAGAGATGCTCAAGGAGCATGCAGCTGCGCTTGACGTCGAGCTTCATTTCTTTCAGACAAACCACGATGGCGCAATGATTGATGCGATACATGCTGCTTTCGGCAAGCTGGACGGTATTATCATGAATCCAGGAGCGTGGACGCATTATAATTACGCGATAAGAGACGCGCTAACCACAGTTAATCTTCCAGTTATTGAAGTGCACTTGTCCAATATACATAAACGGGAAGCATTCAGGCATCATTCTGTTGTAGCTCCTATTGCTGTTGGCCAAATCGCAGGTCTTGGCTCTTATGGGTATGTACTTGCTCTTGACGCGATGGTTCGTTTGCTGGGCGAGAATGACAACTAAAAAGTTGGTATGAAAGGATGAAGGCAATGACAATCGAGCGTGTTCATAAATTACGTCAGTTAATGGAACAAAAAGGTATACAAGCTATGCTGATCAGCAGCAGCGTGAACCGCCGTTACGTAAGCGGCTTTACCGGTTCATCTGGAATGGTTCTTGTTACTGGGACGGCTCAGTTTGTTATTACTGATTTTCGATATCGTACACAAGCGCCGTTACAATCGCCGCAATTTGCAATTGTCGAGCATGGCGCGATTATGATGAACGCAGTTTTAGAGCTTTTGAATCAAGAATCGATTAAAGAGCTTGCGTTCGAACAGGATCATGTTACGTACAGTGATTATTTAATGTGGTCTAAGCTGCTTCAGGACATTAACCTGAAGCCGGCATCAGGCCTTGTAGAGCAGCTGCGAATGATTAAAGATGAGCAGGAGCTGCAAATTATGCAGGAGGCAGCTGATCTGGCTGACCGCACCTTTGCCTACATTCAGCGTTTAGTTCAGCCTGGCATGAAGGAATCGGATTTGGCGCTTGAGATGGAAGTGTTTATGCGCAGCAATGGCGCTACCTCATCATCCTTTGATACGATTGTCGCATCAGGTGAGCGCTCTGCTTTGCCGCATGGCGTTGCAAGCGACAGAATAATTGGCAGCAATGAATTTGTGAAATTTGACTTTGGCGCTTATTACAAAGGGTATTGCTCTGATATTACGAGAACAGTAGTCGTCGGAAAGCCGACAGCCAAGCATATTGAAATTTATAATATTGTGCTTGAAGCACAGCTTCATGCCCTCGCTCATATCAAGCCTGGCATGACTGGTAAAGAGGCGGATGCGCTTGCTCGTGATGTTATAAACAAATATGGCTACGGCGATTTGTTCGGCCATAGCACTGGACATGGCCTTGGCATGGAAATTCATGAAGCGCCAAGATTATCGATGCTTTCAGATACGATTTTAACCCCCGGCATGACTGTAACGGTAGAACCTGGTATTTACGTTCCCGGCTTTGGCGGCGTACGCATTGAGGATGACATCGTTATTACGGATTCCGGTATTAAAATATTAACCTCATCCACAAAGGATCTTATTACTTTGGGATAGGAACAATTTATTCAGGAGGGAATCAGTAATGATTTCAGTTAATGATTTTAAAACAGGCTTGACAGTTGAAGTTGATAACGAGATTTTTACAGTTCTTGATTTTCAACACGTAAAACCAGGCAAGGGCGCAGCGTTTGTACGCTCCAAGCTGAAAAACCTGCGTAATGGCAACACTGTGGAAAAAACGTTCCGTGCTGGCGAAACGATTGGTCGTGCCATTATTGAAAACCGCGAGGTACAATATTTGTACAACTCCGGCTCAGAATATACATTTATGGATAATGAAACGTATGATCAGTTCAATCTTGACAGAGATCAACTAGAGTGGGAGCTTAATTTCTTGAAGGAAAATATGAACGTTCATATTTCCAGCTATAATGGAGAAATTCTTGGCATTCAGATGCCAAACAGCGTAGAGCTTGCAGTGACAGAAACTGAGCCAGGCGTAAAAGGAAATACAGCGCAGGGCGCTACGAAAAATGCTACTCTTGAAACGGGCCTTACTGTGCAAGTGCCGCTTTTCATCAACGAAGGCGACGTATTGCTTATTGATACAAGAGAAGGCAAATACATTTCCAGAGCCTAGTAATCATACAATTTCTTACGGGCATTCCAAAAGAACATTGGAGCACCCTCAGCAAGAAAAAAAGGCTTGAGAAAAACCACGGAGCTAAGAAGCGGCTTGTTGTTTCCGCTTAGCCCCGTGGTTTATTGCATCTTAAGTGATCTTTTGAGCTGAAGTTGGTGAGGGATGCCCTCGCTATTGCCTTCAATAAAACGATTGACCAGCTAGGAATACTGTCGATTACGATTATGTTAATAAGTATCGTATCCAAGAACTAGGGAGCTGTGCTATAATATTAAGTTGTATATAAATGTCGGGTTTGGGGAGTGAATCAGCTTTGTCTTTGATTGTGATGAAATTTGGCGGCAGCTCTGTAGGTACGCCTGAGAGAATGCAGCTTGTAGCAAAGCGAATTATTGAAAGGCAGCAAGAGGGCAATGAGATTATCGTAGTCGTGTCTGCAATGGGAGATACGACGGATGATTTGATTGATCAATCCAAACAGCTAAATGCGAATCCTCCCGCTCGCGAGATGGATATGCTTTTGTCTGTTGGGGAACAAATTTCAATTTCCTTGCTATCGATGACGATCCATCAGCAAGGCCATTCTGCTGTATCATTTACAGGATGGCAGGCAGGTATGATTACAGAGAAAGAGCATGGCAAGGCAAAAATTAAAAAAATTGATCCGCATCGCGTAATAACCGCTGTCAAGAATGGATCAATTGCGATTGTGGCGGGCTTTCAAGGCATGAGTGAGGACGGAGAAATTACTACACTCGGACGCGGCGGCTCGGATACAACAGCAGTTGCTTTGGCAGCAGAGGTTGGCGCTGACGCATGTGAAATATATACAGATGTAGACGGCGTATATTCAACTGATCCGCGTGTTGTAAAACGCGCCCGCAAGCTTGACAATATTTCCTATGATGAAATGCTGGAGCTTGCAAACCTTGGAGCAGCAGTCCTGCATCCAAGAGCTGTAGAATATGCTAAACATAATAATGTGAAGCTGGTTGTACGATCAAGCTTTACACACAATGAAGGAACAGTTGTGAGGGAGGAAGCAATAATGGAGCAAGGGGTAGTCGTTAGCGGCATTGCTTTTGATAAAAATGTAGCTCGTATCAGCATTTTAGGAGTTGAGGATGAGCCGGGAGTACTGGCGCATGTGTTCGGCGCGCTGGCTGATAACGGCATTGATGTTGATATTATTGTGCAAAGCGGCGTTCAGGATGGAAAAGCTGATTTCTCCTTTACTTTGTCGAGAAACGATGCAGACAAGGCGCTTCAAGTTATTGAATCCATCCGTGAAACAGTGACGCATCGTGAAGCTACCTCTGATGATAATTTGGTGAAGGTTTCTATCGTTGGCGCTGGCATGGTGAGCAACCCTGGCGTTGCAGCCAAAATGTTCGCTACGATTTCTTCACTCGGCGTAAGCATCAAAATGGTCAGCACATCTGAAATTAAATGCTCCTGCGTAATTGCCCCGGATAAATTGTCTGAGGTAGTTATTGCACTGCATACGGCATATGGTCTTGATGCTGAAACTGAAGTATTTGTCGGCGGTCCTAAAGAAAGAAGATAGTTGAAGCAAGTCAGTCAGCTCGGAACTCATAGATTTGATCATAAAAATTAATATAACACCTCGTTTGTCAGCTTAGCTGGCAGTCGAGGTGTTTTTTAATTGATTTTTGGGTGTGCGAACGGCTTTGTATGTTTTTTCGTACCAACGAGTGCCGCACGGGTCACGATAGAGGCATTTTGTACGTTTTTTCGTACAAACAGGTACAGCACTATTGTCTGGTTGTCGTAATCGTTTCGTATGGATTAAAGCGAATAAGCTTGTTATCCAATAATAGCGGCACATCGTCAAGCACATCTGTTTGCGAGCAGGCAATAACATCTGCCTCTTGACCGGAACGCAGCAGTCGCTTTCCGCATTTGCTTTGCCTAAGCACATCCTCTGCTTGATTTTCATAATGCTTGTAAAGCGCCAGCATAGCATGACCGAGGTCATCTAGCACGACAGGCTCAGCCAATCCGCCGGACATAAGCGAATCAATAAGCATTCCGGCACAATAGCCGTCCTCGATGGCAAACTGATCCTGATGGCCGGCGCAAAAGATAACAACATCACGATTAAGCAGCTTCAGCGTCTCGGCTGCAGCCTGCACGTTCAGTAAAGATACGGCGATTAAATAATCGGATCGCATTGCTTTTTTTATCGCTCTTGTGCCATTCGTTGTCGTAATAATCATTCTGCGGTTAAGTAATTTTTGCTGTGTCAGCTCGGTAGGCGAATTGCCAAGCTCGAAGCTGGCTATTTTTCGTCCGAACCTTTCACCGGCGAGTATATCGTTATCCAGCTTCATCTGTCTGGCTTCCATTACCGTTTCTACAGGAACGACACTTTCGGCTCCCAATGATAAAGCTGCTGCAATCGTGCTTGTAGCTCTCAGCACATCTATTACGGCAACTGACTTAAAAGGAAAATAAGCTGCGCTAGCCTCATTAACATGCGATATCACTTGAATTTCCATTTGGATCACAGTCCCTTTTGTATGATGCATATGACCATTTATTTCATACATCATATGCCTAATTTTTAGGCATGTGTGCAGCATGATATGTAGACGAGCCTGCATATACATAATTATGAGGATGGAAAGGAGGGAAGCCAATGATTAATAAAATTGTCCTGACTATGGGTTCCTTGCGTATTTTTTCCGGCATGATTGAAATTGCGGCCGCATTGCTGATCCTTCGCTGGAACAGCATTGATCGGGCATTAGTCATTAATTCATCACTGGCTCTGGTTGGGCCGCTTATTTTGATTACTACGACGACAGTCGGCTTGGTAGGGTTATCTGACAAGCTGTCTGCTTCCAAATTTTTATGGGTAGCCGCAGGTGTAACCTGCTTAATGATCGGTATATTGAAAAAATGATAGAGCCCGACTCTAGCAAAATAAAAATAACGTATAAGCAGCTCCAAGACATATTTTCAAAAGACAAGCATACAATGGGAACTACGCAACAATCATCCGGGAGTGATGGCTTATGCTGGCGCAGGTCGCGCATTTATTGCCGCAAGAGATGAGAGCTTTGCTTGAAAAGCTACCAAAGGATATTCAAACGGATTTAGAAGAAATAAGAATAAGAGAAGGCAGGCCGCTTGAAATCGGCTATAGAGGTCAGTCGAGACTAGTTGCGAAGGACGGGCTAGTGGCCTGGACGAGTGACGAAGCGTTTATTCCGGCTAGCGAGCACTGCCGAATGTTGCTAGAGCGAATAACTAATTATTCGCTGTATGCGATGGAGGAGGAGCTGCGCCGGGGGTATATTACAGTATCGGGCGGACACCGAATTGGACTCGCGGGCAGAACGGTGCTGGATCAGGGAAGCGTGAAAGGAATTCGCGACATCGGAGCTTTTAATATAAGGATCGCTAGAGAGGTTATAGGAGCAAGCAAGTCATTGCTGCCAGCGCTTATTGATACGAAGAGGCGCACCTTAAGCTCGACGCTGATCATTGCTCCGCCACAGCAAGGCAAAACAACGATTATACGAGATCTGGCGAGATCGATAAGCTACGGCTATTGGCAAACGCCTGAAAGCCGCGGCTGGCCAGGCAGAAAAGTCGGCATCGTCGATGAACGGTCAGAAATAGCAGCATGTGTAAAAGGCATCCCGACCTTTGATGTAGGTCCCAGGACAGATGTTATGGACGCTTGCCCAAAGGCGGAAGGAATGATGATGCTGCTGCGCTCCATGTCGCCAGAGGTGCTTATTGCTGACGAAATCGGCCGCATTGAGGATGGCGCAGCTATAACAGAGGCGGCTCATGCCGGTGTTAATGTTATTGCCACTGCTCATGCCTATGATTTCAACGAAGCGGTTGGCAGGCCTGTGCTGTACAAGCTGCTTAAGGAAGGAGCCTTCTCGCTGGTTGTGCAGCTAAGAAGAACAACGGACGGCATATCGCATCAGGTGGCCAAAACAGCGGACATAATGAACCAGCCTTCGCGCAGCTATGAAGCAGGGTTAACAAGATGGTAAAGCTGATCGGTGCTTTGTTCGTACTGTTTGCAGGCACGATGATCGGCTTTCAGCAGGCTGCAAAATTCGCTGAAAGACCGCGTCAATTGCGACAGCTTGTTCATATGCTGCAAAGACTGATTACAGAAATAAGCTACGGCTATACACCCCTGCCAGAGGCATTGAAGCGCGCAGGAGGAACTGGGAAAGGCCCAATAGCCGCTATGTTTGCAGAAGCAGCGAAAGGCCTTTTGTCCGGAAGCGAGCAATCCTTTGAGCAGCATTGGAAAACGGCCATTGATGAATATTGGGGCCACACTTGTATGCGGAGCAACGAACAGGCTGTACTATACAGGCTTGGCACATCGCTTGGCATAAGCGATGCAAACGATCAAATTAAGAACTTGCAGCTCGCAATCGATCAAATCAAGCTTGAAGAGCAGGCTGCAAGGGAGGAGCAAGGGAAGTATGAAGCGATGTGGAAAAGCCTAGGGGTATTAACCGCTGTGCTCATTATTATTTTAATGATGTAAGAGGGTGCCTGCGTTGATGAATATGGATGTGAGCGCAATATTTCAGATTGCCGGCATTGGCATCATTATTGCGATGATTCACTCAGTGCTGAAGCAGATGGGAAAAGAGGACATGGCGCATTGGGTCACTTTAATCGGATTTGTCGTCGTTTTATTTATGGTAGTCCGCTTGTTAAACGATCTTTTCCAGGAAATTAAAACAATTTTTTTGTTCCAGTAGGTGAGCAGTGTGGAAATGATTCAGATCGTTGGGCTTGGCATTATTGCCACCGTATTGATCATCGTAATAAGGGAACAAAAACCGATGTTTGCTTTTTTGCTTGCTTCTTTTACAGGGCTGTTCATTTTATTATTCGTAATTGGAAAGATAGAGGCAGTTATTGCGGTTATTGAGGATCTGGCCAACCGCTCGGGCATTCCATCCATTTACCTGAAGACGATTTTGAAAATAATCGGGATTGCCTATATTGCAGAATTCGGGGCGCAAATTGTGCGGGATGCTGGTCAGGAGGGGATAGCTTCCAAAATAGAGTTCGCAGGGAAAGTTTTTATACTCGTCATGGCCATTCCAATTATTAGCGTCATCGTTGAAACAATACTCGGATTGCTGCCGGACGGGGGTGGGTGACATGCTTTTGCAGAAGGATTTTCAAAAAAGAAAAATACTTTTCTGCTTGCTTGGGATGGCATTTTTGTTCGTTATGTTGCTTCCTATGGGAGGAATATATGCAGATTCTGGCAAACAGCCGCTGAACGAAACAGAAAGCATTCCAGTATCCTCGCCCAAGCAGCAAATCGAAGAGCTGGACATCAGCGCAGTTGAATCCTATTGGAATAAACTGGGGAGCGAGTACGGCGGTTTTTTTCCGGATCGACATATTCCAAGCTTTATGGAAATGCTGATGCCTGGCGGCGAAGGCTTGAAGCTTTCGCAAATGGTGCAAGGGCTGCTGCGTTATTTATGGCATGAAGTGCTATACAATGGCAAGCTGCTCGTCACAATCGTTATGCTGACTGTTTTTAGTATGGTGCTCGAAACGCTGCAGAGTGCTTTTGAGAGAAATACAGTAAGCAAGGTTGCATATTCGATCACGTACATGGTGCTCCTAATTATTGCGGTCAACAGCTTTTACGTAGCTATTGGTTATGCCAAGGATTCCATTCAGAGCATGATTCAATTTATGCTCGCCATGGTTCCGCTGTTGCTCACACTGCTTGCCTCCATGGGCAGCATTGTAACGGTATCTATTTTGCATCCGCTAATTATTATGATGATACACGTCGTTGGGACTGTCATTTATACCGTTGTTTTTCCTCTATTATTTTTCTCTGCTGTCCTGCATATTGCGAGCGCTTTGTCGGACAAGTATAAAGTAACACAGCTGGCTAATTTGCTCAGATCGATTGGGGTAAGCATTTTAGGCGTACTGCTGGCTATATTTCTAGGGGTTATATCGGTACAGGGTGCAACAGGAGCAGTAACAGACGGGGTTACGGTGCGCACAGCCAAGTATGTAACAGGCAATTTTATTCCAGTGGTAGGTAAAATGTTTTCAGATGCGGCTGATACAGTTATATCCGCTTCGATGATCGCGAAAAATGCGGTAGGAATAGCAGGCGTCATTATTATTTTATTTCTTAGCGCATTTCCCGCAATAAAAATATTAACATTGGCCTTAATCTATTATATCGCTGCAGCTGCCATGCAGCCGCTTGGCTCTTCGCCTATCGTCACCTGCCTGCAAACGATCGGAAAAACGATGATTTACGTGTTTGCTTCGCTGGCAGCTGTAAGCCTTATGTTTTTTTTGGCAGTAACCATTATATTGACGGCTGGCAATGCGGCAATGATGGCGAGATAGCTTTGCGGCAGGCAGGCGCACTTAGGGGGGAGTGAATTGACCTCATGGCTGGTTGAATGGCTTCGCAATATTATAGCTGTTATCCTGCTGGCAGTCATTGTTGATATGCTGCTGCCGAACAAAACGATGCAGCGCTATGCAAGACTGGCGATTGGCTTAATTATTTTGCTGACGATCTTATCGCCGATTTTAAATCTTCTGAAGCAGGATGTCGGCAAGAAGCTGGAGGAAAGCGTAAAAATATGGGATCAGCGATCGATCGAAAAGGGTATCAAAATGCCTACGCTTGAAGATATTCAAAAAAAAGGGGAGGCTTTGCAAAAAAAATACCAATCTGACGCCTTGTCATTAACCGAGCAAACGATCGAGCAGGCCATGCTTGAGCAGCTGGAGCAGCAAATTGATCAGGAAATTTTATCGGTTTCTGTACAGCTGGAGCTGCATGACAGCAGCGATGCACATGCCAAAATCGAGCAGGTAGTCGTAACGGTCAGACAGCCACAGCAGGGGGCCGAGAATGCAATCGAAGGGAACGGGGGAAGCAAGGCAAGCGGAGAGACAGATATTACAGCTATTGCCCCGATCGCGCCCATCAAGCCTGTTGAAATTGCGATAAAAGAATTATCCTCATCTATTGATGTGACTGATGCAAATCAAGGGATGGAGAATGCGGAAGCGGCAGAGAAAAATGAGCATTTTCCTGACGCAGAGCTGGAGAAGCAAATCAAAAGGATGATTTCAACCCGATGGGAGGTGAATGAGCGGCTAGTCATAATTAAAGCTTTAGCTTAAGCATCAGCTCGAGTTTGGAATGGTACAGGAAGGGAGAGATAGCATTGTGGCCAAGTGGCTGGAGCGTATTGAAAAAGCGATAGGTGGCGGACCAGGCGGGCCAAAGCGAGTGCGTTCACTTCGCCTATTGCTCATCATTGGCGGAGTAGGTGCGGCGCTTATGCTGCTTAACTCTTTCCTGCCATTTAAACCGGTAGAGCGTTATGCGGAGCAGGAGACTGTGCCGCCAGAAACTTCTGAGGCATGGTCCAAGCAAGACACGTCAGGCTCTATGTTTGAAGCTTATGAGCATCCGATCGAAAATCGCCTGAAGGACATACTGGAGCAAATCGTTGGTGTAGGCAAGGTGGATGTGCTAGTAACGATTGATTCTACGGAGGAAATTGTAATCGCAAGCGCCATTTCAGAGTCTCAGCAAATCACGGATGAAAATACTGGGAACGGCGGCAGGCGGCATATTACTTCCGTAACAAAGAACGGGCAAATTGTTTTGCATGAGGTATCAGGCGACAGCAAGCCAATTGTTACCAAGACGATAAATCCTCGAATAAGAGGCATTCTCATCGTTGCCAGCGGCGCAGAAAACGCGACAGTCAGGAAGCTGATCACACAAGCGGTTGAACGCGGCGTTAATATAGCTGTAAATCGAATTTCTGTAGTACCTAGAAAACAATAATGAACTTATTTTGGGAGGGTAAACGAAAATGAATACAAAAAGACAAACAATATGGCTAGTGTCGATGCTCAGTTTAATGGTGGTGCTGTCCGCGTATTACTTGTTTACACAGGATACCAGTGATAATAAAGCGTTAACGGACAACGGCAATCCCAAAGGCGAAGTAACGGAGGTTGCAGGCGAGAACGATAAAACGATTGTGAATAATGATGAGCTGAATGAAGAAATACTTGCAAAGATTGAACGTGAAGGCATTTTGCAGGGCGGCATTTTCGATAATTTGCAAACGAAGCGCGATCAGTACTTGGATTCTGAATATGACCGCATTTTGTCCTCGATAACTAATTCAGGTGACAGCAATGAGGAAGTAACAGCAGCCTTTGCTGAGCTGCAAAAATTTGAAGACAATGCATCAAAGATTAAATCGCTTGAAGATAAGCTGATGGAAAAATACGATGTGGCACATATCGACCAAACAGAGGATGTTTTGAACATCGTCGTCTCCAGCAGCAATATGAATAAAAGCGAGGCAGCTGAAATTATAGAAGAAGTAATGAGTGTCATGGCTGTAAAGCCTAATCAAGTATCTGTCCAATACGTGCCGTAAAGGTCAGAATTGCAGCTAGCGGGGCATAAGCTTTGAGTGGTTTGGCTGAATGCCGGACAGCTCAAAGCTTTTTATTTTGTCCCAGCTCAAATAAATGCTATACTCTTTTATATTTCAAAAAGAATCGCTGCGCGTTTTTGGCTATGGGCTGTGCTGTTTCTAGGTGAAATATATATTTTAAAAAATGATTCGTGTTCTTCCGTATTTATGTTATAATGTGTTACGTTATGTGAATAAGAGGAGTGATTACGTTCATGTTTAAATTGAGCGAGATTAAAGAATTGATCAAGCTAGTCGATCAAACATCCGTTCAGGAGTTGGAAATTGAAAATGAAGGAGCACGTCTGCTTATCCGCAAGCCTGGAAAAACAGAAGTTTTAAATGTTCAAACTGCTCCAATTACGCATACATACACGCAAGCCCCTGCAGTGGCAGCTCCGCAGCCGATAGCAGAAGCTGTAATCCAGCCAAGCGCAGCAGCGCCGGAAGCATCCGCCAAGGATAACTTGCATCGCATTGTATCTCCT
Source organism: Paenibacillus sp. IITD108 (assembly GCF_036541265.1). Taxonomy (NCBI): domain Bacteria; kingdom Bacillati; phylum Bacillota; class Bacilli; order Caryophanales; family Paenibacillaceae; genus Paenibacillus; species Paenibacillus sp. IITD108. The sequence continues at coordinate 19,548 of NZ_JAZHCT010000007.1, forward strand.
ATGGTAGGAACTTTTTATGCAGCGCCATCACCTGAAGCGCCTGCTTTTGTCAAGGTTGGCGATCGCGTAAATGATAAGAGTGTCGTTTGTATTCTTGAGGCAATGAAGTTGATGAATGAGCTGGAAGCTGAAGTGAACGGCGAAATTGTTGAGGTATTAGTTTCTAACGGCCAGCTCGTTGAATTTGGCCAGCCGCTCTTCCTTGTTAAGGCGGACTAACTAATCTCCCCAATTCAATTGGGAAATTGTCGTTTGAAAGGGGTTCCTACGTGAAATTCCAAAAAATATTAATTGCGAATCGCGGCGAAATCGCAGTTCGAATTATTCGCGCTTGCCGTGAATTAGGCATTAGTACTGTTGCTGTTTATTCTGAAGCGGATAAAGATTCCTTGCATGTCAAGCTTGCAGATGAAGCTTATTGCATCGGTCCGACACCATCGAAGGACAGCTATTTGAATTTAACTAACATTATGAGTGTTGCTACATTAACAGAATGTGATGCGATTCATCCGGGCTATGGATTCTTGGCTGAAAATGCTGATTTTGCAGAAATTTGCGAGTCATGCAACATTACATTTATAGGACCATCGCCGGAAGCGATCAGCAAAATGGGCGATAAATCAGTTGCTAAATCGACGATGAAGGAAGCTGATGTGCCGATCATTCCAGGTTCAGACGGTTTGATTGAGGATATTGATGAAGCGATTAAAGTAGCTCGCGAAATCGGCTACCCTGTCATTATTAAAGCGACTGCAGGCGGCGGCGGCAAAGGAATTCGCATCGCTGAGAACGAAGAGTCGCTAGTTTCTCAAATTACGACTGCGCAGCAGGAAGCGCAAAAAGCTTTCGGCAATGCCGGCGTATATTTGGAGAAGTATTTAACCGGCATGAAGCATGTCGAGATTCAAATTGTAGCTGACAAGCATGGCAACGCCGTGCATCTGTTCGAGCGCGATTGCTCTGTGCAGCGCAGACGCCAGAAGCTGATTGAAGAGGCGCCTTGCCCAATCATGACGCCTGAGCTTCGCGAGCGCATGGGACAAGCTGCCGTACGCGCGGCACTGGCTGTGGAATATTCCGGAGCAGGCACACTTGAGTTTTTGCTGGGCCCAGACAATCAGTTTTATTTTATGGAAATGAATACCCGAATTCAGGTTGAGCATCCGGTAACCGAGATGATCACCAATGTTGATCTCATAAAGGAAATGATTTCAATTGCTGAAGGCGAACCATTATCCTTCAGTCAAGAGGATTTGAAAATAAACGGCTGGTCTATTGAATGCCGCGTAAATGCAGAGGATTCTGAGCGTAATTTCATGCCTTCTGCAGGACATATTCCGTTCTATCTGCCGCCAGGCGGAGCAGGTGTGCGTGTGGATAGCGCTGTTTATCCCGGCTATACCATTTCACCACATTACGATTCGATGATTGCGAAGCTTATCGTATGGGGCGCTAACCGCGAGGAAGCAATTGCACGAATGAAGCGGGCGCTGGAGGAGTTTGCCATTGAAGGCATTAAGACAACAATTCCGTTCCATTTGAAGGTGCTGAATCACTCGAAATTTATTAAGGGCGATTTCGATATTAAATTCCTTGAGGAATATGACATTAACCAGCAGTAAACATTCAATTAGAATAGTTTGTCATATTTTCGGCTGAATGTTATAGTATAGAAATAAGATGCGGATGTAGGCTTGTCAACGGAGCCGTTAACGCGCAACTTTAGGGAGGTGTACAACCAACATGAGTACGATCGCTGCTGATTATGAGAAAACGGAAATCGGAACTATTCAAATTGCCCCCGAAGTCATCGCAGTTATTGCAGGTCTTGCCACAATCGAAGTGCAAGGCGTAGCTGGCATGAGCGGTGGCCTTGCTGGAGGCATTACTGAATTGCTCGGCCGTAAAAACCTGTCAAAGGGCGTAAAAGTAGAGGTTGGACAGCGTGAAGCTGCTGTGGACGTATCCATCATTGTGGAATATGGCAACAAGATCCCCGAGATCGCTGCTAATATTCAAAGCAATGTGAAACGTTCAATCGAAATGATGACTGGGTTGCATGTGGTTGAAGTAAATGTTCATATCCATGATGTTTATTTCAAGCCTGCCGAAAAACCTGAAGAGGAAGATCAGAACTATCGAGTTAAATAGATAGCAATGCGCACTAGAAATGTACAACCCCCTTGTGATTGGGCATGCCGCTTTCGCACTTGGGGGTTTTCATTCGAGTCCGCGGGAGGAGACGCACAATGATTAAAGTTGTAGATAAGCTGTTTTTATTTTTGTACAGCATTGTAATCATTATCATCTCTTTGTTTGTAGCTGGAGCAGGCTTTGGCTGGATCCCTAAAGATATGTTGAATGATGGGATTACCTATTTGTACGAAGAGAAATCGCTTCAAATCACGGTAATATCAATAAGTGCTGTATTCCTTTTGATCAGTATTCGTTTCTTGATTGTTTCATTATATAGAGGCTCTGCAACATCACCTTCGATCGACCAGAGAACAGATTTTGGAGATATTAGAATTTCTATCGAAACAATCGAGAATTTGGCGCTTAAAGCAGCATCGCGTCAGCGTGGCGTAAAGGATTTAAGAGCGAGAATAAAAGTGACAGAGGCTGGCTTGGATATTGTACTGCGCACCGTTATCGACGGCGAAACTTCAATTCCGCAGCTGACAGAAGAAATTCAAAGTACTGTTAAAACACATGTTGAAGAAATTACGGGCATGCCGGTAGCCAATGTAGCTGTATTTGTTGCTAATGTTATTCAAGCCAATACTTTCAAAAGCCGCGTAGAGTAGAAAAGGGGGCTTGCTGATGTTCAGGGAGTTCTGGAATATCTATTGGAAGCGGATATTAGGCGTTGCGTCAGGCGTTTTATGCGGGATCGTTTATTTATGCTTCGGTTTTTGGGACATGCTATTCGTAGCGCTTCTAGTATTTGTCGGTTATTCTATAGGCAAATATAAAGAAATGAACGAAGGGCCTGTATTGCCGTTGCATCGATTATGGGAAGCCTTGCTTGATCGCTTCAGGCCTTTTAAGTAATCCTGTGGTCTCCTCCGTTCTCCGGATTCCTTCTATTCGGAGCAGGGAGGAGATCATAGGTTTTTTCGAATTATAGGCAAGTACAGACACGCGGATATGCGGATACGGAGGATACATGAGACGACGATTAGCAAGAGAAATAGCGGTATCAGGCTTATACCAAACGGAAATGAACGAAGTAACGATTAAAGAGGCTGTCGATATGATTATGGACGAGCTTCGTGGCGAGAATGAAATTGGCGGAGATCTTCATGGGCTGGAAGGGACTGAAGCCTTCGCGCGAGAGCTTGCTTATGGTGTGGCGGAGCGCAGGGAAGCGATTGATGATATGCTGCGGCAGTATTTGACAGGCTGGCAGGTAGATCGTCTATCGCGAGTTGATCGCCAAGTATTAAGGCTTGCTTGCTTCGAAATCATGTTCCGAGATGATGTACCGCCGAAAGCAGCCGTTAACGAAGCGATTGAAATTGCAAAGCATTATGGTAATGAAGAATCGGGTAAATTCGTCAATGGCGTACTGGGCAAGTTCATTTCAATCGCAGATGAATGGAAGCAAAAAGAAACGAAGGAGTAGACAAAGACGTATTTTGATATAAGGAGTAGATCGGTAAATGAGCGCACAAAAAATTGAAGGTAAAAAAATTTCTGATCAAATTCGCGAGGAGCTTATTGCTGAGACGGCCAGGTTAAAGCAGCAGGGTGTAACTCCTGGCTTGGCGGTCGTACTGGTTGGTGAGGATCCTGCTTCCAAGGTATATGTTGGCTCCAAGGAAAAGGCTTGCGAGCAGGTCGGTTTTTATTCCGAGGTTCACCGTTTGCCGGCTGAAACGAGCGAGACGGAATTGCTTGCGCTTATTGAGCGCTTGAATAATCAAAACAGCATTAACGGTATTTTAGTTCAATTGCCACTGCCGGGCCATATTAATGAGAAAGCAGTCATTGATGCAATTAGACTCGAGAAAGATGTCGACGGTTTCCATCCGCAAAGCGTCGGAAATCTAGTCATCGGCGACGACAGCTTGCTGCCATGCACCCCAGCAGGCGTAATCGAGCTTATTAAGCGCAGCGGAGTGGAAATTGCAGGCAAGCATGCCGTAGTTATCGGCAGAAGCAATATTGTTGGCAAGCCGGTAGCTATGCTGCTTATGCGTGAGCACGCAACCGTTACGATCTGCCATTCCAGAACAGCGAATATGAGCGAAATTGCTAAGCAGGCAGATATACTGGTCGTTGCGATCGGCAAACCGAAAGCGATTGACAGCAGCTTTGTGAAGCCGGGCGCTATCGTCATTGATGTAGGCATTAACCGCATGCCTGACGGAAAGCTTGCTGGAGATGTAAATTATGAGGATTGCTTGGAAAGTGCGGCCTTTATTACTCCTGTCCCTGGCGGAGTTGGTCCGATGACCATTACGATGCTTATGAAAAATACGTTGACTGCAGCAAAAAGGGCTAATGGAATTAAGGGGTGATCGGATTGGCCAATCAGCCTCATATTTATTCCATCAAAGAAATTAACAAATATGTGCGAATGAAGATGGAATCGGATGCGCTGCTGAGCGATGTATGGCTTAGAGGCGAAATATCTAATTTTGTTCATCATTCCAGCGGGCATATGTATTTTACTTTGAAAGATAAAGACAGCAAGCTGAAGTCTGTTATGTTTGCGTCCTACAATGCAAGACTCCCTTTTATCCCAAAGGAAGGCACAAAGGTGCTTGCTCGAGGCAGCATAAACGTATTCGAGCGTGATGGAACCTATCAGTTCTATGCTACAGCGATGCAGCCTGACGGTATAGGCAGCTTGTATCTTGCTTACGAGCAGTTGAAAAATCGACTGGATGAGGAAGGCTTGTTTGCTGCTGCGCGCAAACGGGCCATTCCTGTCTTTCCCCGGTCAATCGGCATTATTACATCCCCAACCGGCGCGGCGGTGCAAGATATTATTATAACGCTGCAGCGGCGTTATCCGGTTATACCTATATATATTTATCCTGTGCTTGTGCAAGGCAAGCAGGCAGCCCCGTCAATAGCCGCTGCAATTGATGCGATGAATCGGCACAGCGCTTGCGACGTGCTGATAATCGGCAGAGGCGGCGGTTCATTGGAAGAGCTTTGGGCTTTTAATGAAGAAATAGTTGCAAGAAGCATTGCTGCTTCGCAAATTCCTGTTATTAGCGCAGTCGGTCATGAGACAGATTTTACAATTGCTGATTTTGTAGCCGACCTGCGAGCAGCGACGCCTACAGCGGCGGCTGAGCTTGCCGTACCGCATTTGCTGGAGTTGAAGCAGCAGCGAGCACGAGCAGAGCAGCGCCTGCAGCTTGCAATGAAGGCGCTTATACAAGCAAACAAAGAGAAACTGACGCGGCTTAAACGTTCTCCTTTCTTTATGCAGCCTCGCAAGTATATGCTGGATCAGATGCAGCGGCTTGATCGCTTAACAGAGCAGCTGGAGGGCAGAACAAGACAGCTGGTGAAGCAGCGCTATATTCAATTGGCGCAGCAGCAGGCCGCCTTGGCAGGCAATCATCCTGGCGCGCGGGTGCTTTATTTGAAAAAGCAGCTGGAAGGCTTTAATAAGCGGATGAATAATTCGATTCACGCAAGCCTCAAGGAAAACAAACTGAATTTGACAGGGAAAATAAAGCAGCTGGATGCGCTTAGTCCGCTTAAAGTAATGGCGCGCGGCTATAGCTTAGTATACGATGAGCTGGAAAATCATATTATCGGCAGCATTGATCAGGTCCAAGATGGCGATAAAGTAAAAGTAAAGTTGTCAGATGGACAGTTAGATTGTGTTGTACAATCCAAACGAGGTGAGCCACATGGCAGAAACAACGACTAATCTTGAGACGTTAAGCTTCGAGAAAGCAATGGAGCGATTAGAGCTCATTGTCGCTCAGTTGGAAAACGGGGATGTTCCGCTGGAAACTGCCATTGAGCTGTTTCAGGAGGGGATGGCCCTCTCCCGTTTATGCGGCGGAAAGCTTGAGCAGGTAGAAAGCAAAATTCATTTGCTGATTGAATCGGAGCAAGGGCTGCAACAAAAACCGTTTGTATCTTCAAACGAGGAAAAAGGGGAATAAGCTTGGAACAACTGGCTGCTATTTCTATATATCTGAAACAATCCGCTGCCCGCGTTGAGGCGGCAATGGCAAAATCATTATCAGCAGAATGGGATGTGCCTGATCAGCTTCGAAAGGCTATGGCTTACTCGCTTGAAGCAGGAGGCAAACGGATTCGTCCTGCGCTAGTGCTGGCAGCTGCAGAAGCGGTTCATGGCGCTGAGGAAGCAAGCGAGCATGCACTGCCCGTCGCTTCAGCTATTGAGTATATACATACCTATTCATTGATTCATGATGATCTACCAGCGATGGACAATGATGATTTTCGCAGAGGTAAGCCAACTAACCACAAAGTATTTGGAGAAGCGCTGGCTATTTTAGCAGGGGATGCTTTATTGACGCACGCTTTTTATCTGGTATCCGAGGTTGCAGGTAAAGGTGCGGTTAGCGCTGAGCAGACTTTGCGTATCGTAGCAGATCTTGCCCGTTTGGCTGGCCCAAGCGGGATGGTTGGCGGTCAAGTGGCTGATATGGAAGGCGAGCAGGGCATTACATCCATAGAAGAGCTCGAATATATACATTTGCATAAAACAAGCGATCTGGTTATATTCTCGGCAACAGCAGGAGGCCGCATCGGCGGCGCTACTGAGCAGCAGTTGAAGCAGCTGGCGTATTATGGGCGAAATATTGGACTAGCCTTTCAAATCCAGGACGATATTTTAGATTTAACTGGCGACGAGCAAAAGCTTGGCAAAAAAACAAATAGCGACATAACACAAAGTAAAGTAACTTATCCATATTTGTATGGTTTAGAAGAAAGCAAGGCCAAAGTGGAGAAGCTGACTCATGATGCCAAAGCGGCCATTCTGGATGCGAAATTTGCAGCTCCAGAGCGTTTATTGCAAATTGCAGATTATTTGGTGCATCGCGATCATTAGATAGCTCAGGAAATTGGGCAACTGGCGATGAATATGCTATACTAGCATAAAATTGTATCGTTCATAGGACAGCTTAGCAAGAATAGACTGTCCGCGAAAGCGAGGAAAAAATCGTGCTGCTAGATAAAATTAACGGTCCTCAGGATTTAAAAGGCTTATCAACTGATCATTTGGAACAGTTGGCGGCGGAAATTCGCCATTTTCTAGTTGAGAAATTGTCTGCGACAGGCGGTCATCTTGCTCCTAACCTGGGAGTTGTTGAGCTCACTATCGTTATGCATTATTTGTTCAACAGTCCAGAGGATAAGTTTATTTTTGATGTGGGACATCAATCTTATGTGCACAAAATGCTGACTGGAAGAAAAGATAAATTTGATACATTACGTAAATATAAAGGCCTGTGCGGTTTTGTTAAACGTTCCGAAAGCGAGCATGACGTATGGGAGGCCGGACATAGCAGCACATCATTATCAGCAGCTATGGGGATGGCTTTAGCTCGCGATTTGAAGGGCGAGACTAATCGCGTAGTCGCTGTAATTGGCGACGGTGCGCTTACAGGCGGCATGGCGCTGGAAGCGTTGAATCATATCGGACATGAAAAAAGAAAAATGATCGTTATTCTTAATGATAATGAAATGTCGATCGCACCTAACGTTGGCGCGATGCATCATTATTTAGGTAAAATCCGTTCTGACCGCCATTACCAGAAAGCTAAGGAAGAGCTGCAGCAATTTTTAAACAAAATTCCTGCAATTGGCGGCAAGCTGGCCAAAACAGCAGAGCGTTTTAAGGACAGCCTGAAATATTTGCTCGTAAGCGGCATTTTGTTTGAGCAATTCGGCTTAACTTATCTAGGTCCGGTTGATGGCCATGACATTGACCAGTTAAAAGAGATTATGAAACAGGCTGACGCTATTCAAGGGCCTGTGCTTGTGCATGTCCTGACAATAAAAGGAAAAGGCTACAAGCCAGCAGAGAATGACTCCCATACTTGGCATGGCGCATCGCCTTACAAAATAGAATCAGGCAAAATGATTAAAGCAGTTGGACCGCCAATGTATACGCAAGTATTCGGCGATATGCTGATCGAGCTTGCCGAGCAGGATAAACGTATCGTAGCCGTAACGCCCGCCATGCCTGGCGGTTCAGGCCTAATGAGTTTTGCAGAAAAATTCCCTGATCGTATGATCGATGTCGGCATTGCTGAGCAGCATGCGGCAACGATGTCAGCTGCGCTGGCAATGGAGGGCTTAAAGCCTGTGTTTGCCGTGTATTCGACTTTTCTGCAGCGTGCTTACGACCAGGTTATTCATGATATTTGCAGGCAGAATCTGAATGTTGTATTTGCGATTGACCGTGCAGGCTTTGTCGGCCCGGACGGCGAAACGCATCAAGGCGTATATGATATTGCTTTCCTTCGACATGTTCCTAATATAGTTGTCATGATGCCGAAGGACGAGAATGAGCTAAGACGGATGATGAAAACGGCAATTGAGTATTCAGCAGGACCGATCGCAGTTCGTTATCCGCGAATTAACGGCTTGGGCGTTGAGCTTGATGCAAATCCGGAGCCGCTTGAAATCGGCAAGTGGGAAACAGTGCGTGAGGGCGATTCGGCAACAATTGTTGCCATAGGCCCGATGCTGGAGGTAGCTGCAGATACAGCAGATTTGCTGAAGCGTGAAGGCATGAATGTACAGATTGTCAACGCCCGCTTTATTAAACCGCTGGATGAGGAGCTGCTTCTTAAGCTGGCTAGCGAAGGCAGACGAATTATTGTACTGGAGGAAGGTACGGAGCTGGGAGGCTTTGGAAGCTCCATTCTGGAGTTCTATTCCTTAAAGGGCATTTACAATGTTCCTGTCAAAATAATCGGCGTGCCGGATATTTTTGTTGAGCATGGCTCGATAACGGAGCAGCGTGCAGAAATTGGATTAACTGCGGAACGTGTTGCCGGAGAGCTGCGCAATATGCTGCCGATTCGCATGAAGCGTGTGACAGGCAGATCATAAATAAAGGTGAATAATGACAAACAGTAAAGAAAGAATTGATGTTCTTTTAGTTGAACAGGGCTTTTTTGCAAGCCGCGAAAAAGCAAAGGCAGCTCTGATGGCCGGCCTTGTGCTTGTAGATGAGGAGCCAATAGACAAAAGCGGTACGAAAGTGCTGCGTACTGCCGCAATTAAAGTAAAGGGCGCAGTGCATCCTTATGTTAGCCGCGGCGGTTTAAAGCTTGAAAAAGCGATAAAGCTGTATCAGATTGACTTGACGGGCAAAGCAATGCTTGATATCGGAGCTTCGACGGGCGGCTTTACGGATTGCGCGCTGCAAAATGGCGCAGCTTACGTATATGCTATCGATGTAGGCTACAATCAGCTTGACTGGTCACTTAGGCAAAATGAAAAAGTTTGCGTAATGGAGCGGACAAATTTCCGCTATTTGCAGCCTGAGGATTTGAAGGGGCCAGCACCTGAATTTGCTTCCATTGATGTATCCTTTATATCGTTGAAGCTGATACTGCCAGTACTAGCGACTTTGATTGCGCCTGGCTCTAAAGTCGTAGCCTTAATTAAGCCGCAGTTTGAGGCGGGGCGTGAAAAGGTAGGCAAAGCGGGCATCGTTCGCGAGCCGGCCGTGCATGAGGAAGTGCTTCAATCCATTACGGCTTTTGCTGCAGAGCTCGGTTTTTCGCTGCAGGGCTTAACTTTTTCTCCGATTACGGGCGGCGAGGGCAATATCGAGTTTTTGGCTTTTTGGAGCTGGACTGGTGTAGAAAACCAGCCCGCATTTGATCAAGCTGCTATCAAGCAGCTTGTCCACGAGGCTAATGCTGCCTTCAAATAATAAAATAAAAGCACCAAGGAAAGGATGCCGATCAGTAAATACTGCACAGGCATCTTTTTTGCTTTACTAAGGTGGCAACATTTGCTACACTATCTATAACCAAACAAGCGTTCGCTTAATCGATTTGCTCAAATGGAGGATATTCGATGACGAAATACGGAGATTGGTTCATAATGTTGGCTGGCGGGATTTTTATTGTAATCTGGCTTTATCGAGCGGTTTACCGCTGGCTCCATTCGCCAGTTGCCATGAATACCGTCAAGCTGGGCAAGGGCAAGCCCGTTGATCCTGACGATGAGGCGGTAAAACTGCTGAAGCGTGCCGGATATGATGTGCCCTCATGCAAGCATATTATTCGCATTCCTATTGAAGTAGACGATGAACTGCTCGAATATGGGACAAGATTGAATATAGATTACATAGCAGAGCAAGACCACTGCACATATGTTGTAAAGCTTGAAAAAGAACGTAAATCAGTAGATTATTCACCAAGCAGTCTTAGGGATCATCTGTTGATGTATTCTTTAATTTTGCCAAGCTGCTCCGGCGTATTAATCGTTAACGTGAAGGAAGCGACAGTTCGCAAAGTATCTTTCTTAATTGGATAGCAGAGCAGGTTTAAACAAAAAAGGATGGGGGCCATTTCATGAAGGGCATGCGCCAATTTAAAATAAAGGAAATCATTTCAAACCAGACGATAGAGACGCAAGATGAGCTAGTCGACGCGCTTCGCAAGACAGGCATGCACGTTACCCAGGCGACGGTATCAAGGGATATTAAAGAGCTGATGCTTGTTAAAATTCCTGCGGAGGAAGGGAAATACCGATATTCAATGCCAATGGATGTACAGAGGCACAACCCGATTCATAAGCTGAAACGGGCTTTACTGGACCATTTCACTCATATCGATTATACCGATAATCTGGTCGTGCTGAAGTGCTTGCCAGGCACAGCAAATGCGATAGGCGCCTTAATCGACAATATGGAATGGCCTGAGGTAATGGGCACGATATGCGGTGACGATACGATATTAATGATTTGCAGAACGAAGAAGCAAAGCGGAGAAATTGTGGAGCGCTTGTTTGCTTTACTAAACTAAGGAGGATCTGATCATGCTGCGTGAGTTATCGATAAGAAATTTAGCGGTTATTGAAGAAGTTAACGTTTCATTTCATCGGGGCTTTCATGTTCTAACTGGAGAGACGGGTGCAGGCAAATCTATTCTGATTGACGCACTCAGTTTAGTTATTGGTGGAAGAGGCTCTGCGGATATGGTCAGATACGGATGTGATAAAGCCGAGATAGAGGCTATGTTTGATTTAAATGCCAAGCATCCTGTATGGACGGTATTGCAGCAGCTCGGCATTGAAGGATCATCTGATGATATGCTAATAATTAGAAGAGAGCTTTCTGCCTCAGGCAAAAGCACAAGCAGAGTAAATGGACAACTGGTTACCTTGACGATGCTGCGTGAAATCGGAGAATGTCTCGTTAATATACACGGTCAGCATGAGCATCAATCATTGCTAAAGACGGAGCAGCATTTGGAATGGTTGGATTTGTATGCCGGTGATTTATTAATAGAGCGGAAGCTGCAATATCAGGCTATTTTTGCGGAGCTCCAGCAGATTAAAGGGAATATTCGGGATTTGGAGCAATCCACCCGGCAAAATGCGCAAATGCTTGATCTATACCATTTTCAAATCGAAGAAATATCGCAGGCTGCATTAAAGCAGCAAGAGGATGAATTATTACTGGAAGAAAAGCAAAAGCTAATGTATGCAAGTAAAAGGATGGATGGCATATCAGAAGCTTATGAATTGCTGCAGGGCAAGCGCGCTCTCGATGCGCTTAGCACGGCTATGAGCAAGCTGAATGACATTTTGTCGTATGATCCAGCCAAATTGTCTCCTTTATTTGAACAGCTTTCAAGCGCATTTTATCAAGCTGAAGATGTAGCTTTCCAATTGCGAGATTATCGTGACAGTATTGAATCTGATCCTGAGCTGCTGGAGCAAATTGACGATCGCTTGGCACTCATCAATAGCCTTAAGCGTAAATACGGTGAAACGATACCTGATATTTTAAGTTATTTGGACTCCATTATTGTGGAACGTGATCTAATAGAAAATCGTGATGATATTTTAGAAAAGCTTCATAAGCAGGAAGCTGCCATGCAGAAGCAGGCAGCTGAGCTTGCGCAGGAGCTTTCGCATTTGAGAAGCCACGCAGGCAAAAAACTGTCAGCAGCAATTGAAAACGAGCTTAAGATGCTGCAAATGCCTGCCGCCAGATTTGAAGTAAGCTTGCAGCCGCTTCTAGAAGCAGACCAATCGGTCAAGCTGAACAGCAATGGCATGGATGAAGCTGTGTTTTTGCTTTCCTCAAATCCGGGAGAGCCGCTTAAGCCGCTTAACAAAATCGCCTCCGGTGGAGAAATGTCGCGCATTATGCTGGCCTTGAAGAGCATTTTTGCCGAAATTGACCATATCCCTGTGCTTGTTTTTGACGAAGTGGATACTGGAGTGAGCGGCAGGGCGGCCCAGGCTATTGCAGAGAAAATGTCCCGTCTTGCTTTAACTTGCCAGGTGTTTTCGATTACGCATTTGCCGCAGGTTGCTTGCATGGCGGATCATCATTATGAAATACGCAAGCAAATTACCGATGAAAGAACGGCAACTGGCGTTACGGAACTAGTTCACAATGCCAGGATCGAAGAGCTGGCAAGAATGCTCGGCGGTGTGGAGGTTACGGAAAAAACTCGCAATCATGCACAAGAAATGCTTGATTTGGCACATGATTTAAAAGGTGCTTAAAGGAAGTAAATAAGGGAAACTTTTTGCGGACATAAAACGGTGAGCGAAGGGTAACTTAAAGGTACGCCATTGGCGATACTACCTTTTTCGTCTTACGATGGAAAGTCAGGGAGCGTGAAATCATTGAACTCCAATCAAAGGAAGCGATGGTTTGGCCTTGTTCTCGTGATCGTCGTATGCATGCTCGGTAGCTCCTCCGCTTTTCAACAATTTGCCGCATTGCCGAATGAACTTCGTTTATTCTCAGGCCAGTTGAAGCATTTACAATATGGAGTACCCGTTCAAGCAGAAGTATCGGTCGATCCACAAGTGCTGCAGGTTAACGGATCATCAGCTCAAACGTTATCCGTTAATTTGAAAAACCCGCTGTCATTACAGCCTTTTCAAAGTGGTCAAACAAACCTGAAGATGAAATTATTTGGTAAAATTCCTTTCAAAACTGTAAAGGTAAATGTAGTTCCAGATTTAAGGGTAATCCCTGGGGGACAGACGATCGGCGTAAAGGTGAAATCTGCTGGAATACTAGTCGTCGGCCATCACCAAGTAAAGGATGAATCTGGTCAGAAGCTATCACCTGGAGAAGCAGCTGGTTTAAAGCTTGGCGATCTTATAACGAATATTAATGATACTCCAATTAGAGAGGTACAGAAAGTATCCGAGCTTTGCGCCAAGTACGCTGATCGCAATAAGCCGCTAAAGGTTACCTTTAAACGTAACGGTCAAATAAAGGAAACATTGCTTCAGCCTGTATTTGATGCTGAGGATCAATCCTGGCGTCTTGGGCTGTATATCAGAGACTCTGCAGCAGGGGTGGGCACATTAACCTTCTTTGCTCCTGATCATGGCGTATATGGCGCTTTGGGACATGTAATAACCGATATGGATACACAAACTGCGATTGAGGTCGGTGAAGGGAAAATTTTGCAGTCGCATGTTACCTCAATTAACAAAAGCCAATCTGGCGAGCCTGGAGAGAAGAGAGCAACCTTCGTAAAGGAAGGACATATTCTCGGCAATATTGAGCGCAACACAGCTTTTGGTATCTTCGGTAAGATGAAGGAAGCCCCTGCACAAGGCTATAGCATGAAACCAGTTCCTGTAGCATTTGCTGAAGATGTCAAGGAAGGACCAGCAGAAATTTGGACCGTTGTGAACGGACAGAAGGTGGAACGTTTCCAGATTGAAATTGCTCATGTTTCCAAGCAATCTGCACCAGCTACTAAAGGAATGGTTATTAAAATAACAGATAAACGCTTATTGGATAAAACTGGCGGCATCGTTCAAGGAATGTCCGGAAGCCCGATATTGCAAAATGGTAAATTGATTGGTGCGGTAACACATGTGTTTGTTAATGATCCTTCATCAGGCTATGGCTGCTTTATTGAATGGATGCTGCAGGACGCAGGCGTCCTTAAGCCAACCAAATCCGCCCTGGCTGAGCAAGTGCAGTATGCAGTTTAACTCTGCTTAATAAACAACAAAACTGTGACTTGCATCTTGATTAGTTGAACTTTCCTTCAACTAAACAAGCTGTTAGTCACAGTTTTGTTTATACTCGTTGCTAAATTGTGTTAAAATTAAACAGTTCCATATTTGTCATATGAAAAGGCTCTATTTGTCGAATGATTTCGAATGGAATCAGATCATGTAGCAAATTATTAATTATATCGAAATTACATAAAAAAATAAAGAAAAAAAATTTTCGACAGGAGGAATTCAATTAGTTATGTCGAAAACTAAATTCAGACAACCTAAGAGCGAGACATCAATATCATTTCGAGGGAGGATTACACTTTGCACAAGATCGAAGTATTGTTAGCAGATGACAACAGAGAATTTACTGGCTTGTTATCGGAATACATATCCGAACAAAGTGATATGAAGGTTTGCGGTGTTGCGTATAACGGTGAAGAGGTAATAAGACATTTGGAGCAGACACGTAATGTTCCAGATATTTTAATACTTGATATTATTATGCCTCATTTGGATGGATTAGGTGTTTTGGAAAAACTGCGTGAAATGAATTTGAGTCCAATGCCTAAGATCATTATGCTAACAGCATTCGGCCAAGAAAATATTACGCAAAAGGCCGTACAGTTGGGAGCTTCATACTATATTTTAAAGCCATTCGATATGGAAGTATTGGCTAATCGTATCCGTCAGCTTGTGGGAGTGCCTGCCCACTCGACTTCAGCGCAATTCAGCACTTCATCCACATCATTGAAATCCAATGTAGTGCCAATGGCAAAGGGCAAAAATCTGGATGCGAATATTACGAGCATTATTCACGAAATCGGCGTACCAGCGCATATTAAAGGTTATCAGTATCTTCGTGAAGCGATCACGATGGTATACAACAATATTGAAATTTTAGGAGCAATTACAAAAACGTTGTATCCAGCTATCGCCGAAAAATTCAAAACGACGCCGTCACGCGTCGAACGTGCGATCCGCCATGCGATCGAAGTGGCGTGGACACGCGGCAACATCGACAGCATCAGCCATCTGTTCGGCTACACCATCAACATCAGCAAGTCTAAACCAACCAATAGCGAATTTATCGCAATGGTGGCTGATAAGCTGAGGATTGAGCATAAGGTGTCGTGAAAGGGTAAGAATTAAATATAACGCGAGAAGCAACAGACACTTCTTTATCGGAAATCCAATTCCGTTAAAGAAGTGTTTTTTATTTAAAGTATTTGATTGAATATCATTTTGTTCATGACAAACACAAACATATCATATATGATAAACAGACAATAAAAATATAAAAGCTTAAGGTGCCAGTAAGTAAAGTTGACTTTATTTAATTGGGTAAAAGGGAAGTGGGTGAGATTCCCACGCGGTCCCGCCGCTGTATAAGAGGAGTCTATGCTTAAATGCCACTGGGAAACTGGGAAGGCAGCATAGACGTTGATTCTTGAGCCAGAATACCTGCCTGAAAAGCTTTAGATCATTTTTCTACGAAGGATAGGAGGGTGTCTATTTTTGCATGCTTTTTTTGTAAGTGCAGTTTAGACCTCTTAACCTTCTGTTAAGAGGTTTTTTGAATTATAAGAATTTATAAGTTTTATCTATAAACTTGTTCTTATCATTCATCGGTATAGAGTAACAGGAGGAGTTTGAAAGAGATGAGAAAACAGAAGTGGTTATCGTGGCTGCTCATTGGCAGTTTGTTTGTTTCGGCGTTCTTGTTCCATGTATCGATAGCTTCTGCAAGTAAGGAACAGCAATCTACGTCTTCCATTAAAGAGCTGTATCGCGATTATGAACAAATTTCTGCTTGGGCATTAGAGGCTATACAACAAGCTACGGACAATGGCTTTGTCCAAGGCAGCGCAGGCAAGTTCAATCCGAAGAAGCCGATTACGAGAGCGGAGTTCACAAAGATTTTGGCAGCAATGCTAGACTTTGATGTGACCCCAGAACAAACAGGCTTTTTTACGGATGTAACGGACCAGGACTGGTTTGCTCCTTATGTAAACACAGCTTTTAATAAAGGCTTGATTACAGGCTACGCGAATAAATTCCAGCCTAATGCAACGATTACTCGTGAAGAAATGGCAGTTATAATCGCTAGAGCATTAGAGCTTGAATTTTCAAAATCCGCTAGTGTAATAAAAGATAGCAATAAAGTGTCAGAATGGGCAAAGCAAGCTGTTGAGGCAGTTACCGCACTTGGCATTATGACGGGCGATGCAGCTGGCTTTCATGCCAATCAAGCCGTTACTAGGGAAATGGCTGCTGTAGTTGCAGTTCGTGCATATGTATACAAGGAAGATTCAACAGCATTTCAAAAATCTTTGGAAATAGCAAAAATAACGGAGCAGTTGAAAAAAACGTCCAGCTTTATACAAGCAGAAGTAACGAATCCTGTCATAGCAAGCGTTGGCGGCGATTGGACGATATTTGGGCTTGCTCGTTCAGGCATACCAATCGATGCGCAATATTATAGTCAATATGTTAAAAATGTAGAGCAATTTTTAATAGAGAATTCCAGCAAGCTCCATCATGTAAAATATACGGAGTATGGCAGAGTTATTCTTGCGTTAACCGCGATTGGAAAAGATATAACGAATGCTGCAGGCTACGATTTGCGCGAGCCGCTTGCAGATTTTGAAACTGTTATTAAGCAAGGAATTAATGGCCCAATCTTTGCGCTTATAGCTTTGGATAGTAAAAGCTATGACATCCCTGTAGCAGCAGGCGTTAAAAAACAAACGACCAGAGAGCTGCTGATTCAGTTTATTTTGGATAGAGAAGTGAATGGAGGAGGCTGGGCGCTTGGCAATAACCCATCTGAAGCGGATCCGGATATAACGGCAATGGCTATACAAAGTTTGACTCCCTACTATAAAAATAATGAGAAAGTCACAAAGGCTATCGATCGCGGTTTGTCTTGGCTATCAAATGTCCAGCATGCAGATGGTGGTTATGCCACCTGGGAAACTGTAAATTCGCAGAGCGTCGCTCAGGTAATCGTTGCTTTAACAGGCCTTGGCATTAACCCTGATCAAGACGTCAGATTTATTAAAAACGGAAATTCAGTATTTGATGCATTGCTGGCCTACTCAGACGTAAAAGGCGGATTTTATTATGTGAAATCTGGTGGAAGCAGTAACGGCGGGGCTAATTCTGGTCAGATTGATTTGATGGCTACGGATCAAGCTTTCTATGCATTATCGTCCTATGAAAGATTTCTGACGAATAAGAACCGTCTCTACGACTTGTCAGACGTTTGATTTGGAGGTTTACATGAATAAAAAGAAATGGTTAACTGGTCTGGCAATTGTATGTGTACTGGCAATTGCATTTTTTTGGGGCGGAAATTTTCAGAAGCAATCGGTGAAAACAGATAATAATGTCGGTCAACTTACACACAATTCTTCATTAGAACAAACTGGCGAGGCAGGGAGTGCCACGGATGAGCTAGAGAACAATCAGGAGAAGCATCTGGAAAGTAATCCTGAAGTTCAATCTGAAGCTCAATCTAATGAAGGTTTAAAAGATGATGGGGAAGCTCCCGTCGATCAATCCAGCACATCCTCTACCATCATACCTGAACCTGATAAGCAGCCGGAGCCAGAAACTAAACCGATTGTGCCAACACCTGCAGCAACCGCGGCAAATGGATCCAATCAAGCTGCAGAAGCTTCAAATAATAGTGAGAAAGCACCAGCTTCTACGCCAGCACCAATTGAAACTAAAGAGCCAAACGACAAGGATAAATATCTCACCGATCCTGTTCTGCCAGGTAAACCAGAGCCTGTGGAGTGGCAGGATACGAAGATTGATAAACAGAAAGAGCTGACGGTTACATTATCGGTATCAGCAGCAACGATCCTCGATAATTTAAATATATTTGATGCAGATAAATTAGAGGTGCTACCGCAGGACGGAATAATTTATGCTGCAAAGAAGGTTGTTTTTTACGAAGGTGAATCGGTGTTTGATGTGCTGCTTCGCGAGCTGAAGGCAAATAAAATTCATATGGAATTTAATAGGACCCCTCTTTATAACAGTAATTATATTGAAGGGATCAACAATATTTATGAATTTGATTGCGGAGAGTTAAGCGGCTGGATATACAAAGTAAACGGCTGGTTTCCCAATTACGGAAGCAGTCGTTATGCCTTACAGGACGGGGACGTAGTGGAATGGGTTTATACGTGTGATTTAGGCAGAGATGTTGGCGGATATGTTGCGGCAGCGGGAGAGTCCAAATGAGCAAGGATGTCTTTTCTACCTTTCATCCCATCGTCAATTTTACTTTTTTTGCAGCGGTATTTATGTTTAGCATGATTTTTATGCATCCCATTTTTCAATGCCTGTCATTTATTGGCGCAGTTACCTATTCCATTATGTTAAACGGGAAAAAAGCAGTTATTTTCAACTTTGTTTATATGCTGCCCCTAATGCTGATTATGGCGTCACTCAATCCTATGTTTAACCATGCAGGAATTACCATTTTGTTTTATGCCAAGAGCGGAAATCCGATTACCTTGGAATCCATTTTGTACGGCGTGGCGATGGCTGCGATGTTTATAACCGTTATTATTTGGTTTTCCTGCTACAACAAAGTGATGAGCTCGGATAAATTTATTTATCTGTTTGGCAAAATAGTGCCGGCATGGTCTCTCGTGATAGCTATGGCGCTTCGTTTTGTACCGCGCTACAAAGAGCAGCTAATCGCTATTTCTAATGCGCAAAAATGCATCGGCAGAGATATAACGCAAGGCCATTTGGTGCAAAGAGCGCGTAATGGATTAACGATCCTGTCCATATTGACGACCTGGGCTTTAGAAAATGCAATCGAAACCGCAGATTCTATGAAGGCAAGAGGATATGGCTTGCCAGGAAGAACAAGCTTTTCTATTTATCGATTTGACGGCAGAGACCGGAATGTTTTTATTTTGCTTGTTTGCTTAATTATCATTATTTTTATAGGTGCAGCAATAGGGGAAAATAGCATTCGTTTTTTTCCTTCAATTAAATATACAGAAGCAACAGCGTTCAGTTTAGTTGTCTATTTTGCTTATTTCGTTTTATGTATGATACCGGTTATTTTGTATGTGTGGGAGGAATGGAAATGGACTTATATCAAATCGAACAGTTAAGCTTTTCATTCCCGGACAGTGAGAGCGACGCGCTTAAATCTATAAGCCTAAGCATTAAGAACGGCGAGTTTATCGTTATTTGCGGCCAATCCGGCTCGGGAAAGAGCACTTTACTGAGACAGCTGAAGCCAGTGCTTTCACCTCATGGGAAGCGCAGAGGCACTATTTATTATCGCAGCAAGCCTGTTCAGGAGTGGGATACGCGCACGCAGACGGCGGAAATCGGTTTTGTTCAGCAAAATGCAGAGAATGGCATCGTAACGGACAAGGTATGGCATGAGCTGGCGTTTGGGCTTGAAAGCCTCGGCTTTGACAATGCAGTCATACGTTTGCGCGTTGCTGAAATGGCCAGTTTTTTTGGCATACAGCATTGGTTTCATAAAGGAGTGACCGAGCTTTCAGGCGGTCAGAAGCAGCTCCTCAATTTAGCTTCCATAATGACTATGCATCCTTCCATACTTATTTTGGATGAGCCGACTTCACAGCTTGACCCGATCGCCGCTGCTGAATTTTTAGCGTCGCTTAAAAAAATTAATCAGGAGCTGGGCACAACTATCGTAATTACTGAGCACCGTCTCGAAGAAGTGCTGCCGCTCGCCGATCGATTGCTCGTTATGGATAACGGCTGCTTGTTAATCGATGACCCGCCAATAAAAGCCGGACAATCGTTATTCGAGCTGGCTCACCCGTTATTTGCTTCGATGCCTGCGGCTATGCAAATAAAAGCATCCATTGAAAAAAGCGGCGCTTTGCCTATCACAGTTAAGGAAGGCCGGCAATGGCTGGAGTATTTTGCAGCGGGTAAGGAAAGAAAGGAAGCAGCGACGCTGCCTAAGCAATCGGAGCAATCGCATGGCGAAGCAGTGATCGTATTTAAAGAGGTATGGTTTAAATATAATCAATCTGGCCCGGATGTGATAAAAGATTTAACCTTTTCCGTTCGCAAAGGGGAGTTTTATTGTATTGTCGGCGGGAATGGCGTAGGGAAAACGTCCGCTTTATCGCTGATTAGCGGCATTCACAAGCCATATAGAGGTGAGATTTGGCTTAGCGGCAAAAAATCGACAGCATGGAGCACGAAAGATAAATATACGAAGCATTTAGGTATATTGCCTCAAAACCCCCAAACGCTTTTTGTGAAAAAAACAGTAGAGCTTGATCTATACGAAATGCTGCAAGGCTCTGCTATTACAAAAGAGCAAAAGCAGGAAAAGGTGATGGAGATTGTTCGCTTCGCAGAGCTGGAAAAGCTGCTGAATAGACATCCTTACGATTTAAGCGGCGGCGAGCAGCAGCGTGCTGCTTTAGCTAAAGTGCTCCTATTAGAGCCTGTGATTTTACTGCTGGATGAGCCGACAAAAGGGCTGGATGGCTACTTTAAGCAGAAGCTCGCACAATTGCTGACGGGCTTGAACAAACGTGGCGTTACGATAGTGATGGTTTCTCATGATATTGAGTTTTGTGCGCAGTATGGCCAGACTTGCGCGATGTTTTTTGACGGTAAGCTGATTACAGCTAACGCTGCCAAATCATTTTTTGCCGGAAACAGCTATTATACGACTGCTGCAAACCGAATGGCGCGGCATATTTGGAAGGATGCGGTTACGGCTGAGGATGTGATTTCACGATGTCAAAGCTTAAGGTAGCTATTCACAATCGAACGTTAATGTCTGCGTTAATGATTTTGATCATTATTCCTGCGACGATTATGCTAGGTATTTTTTTATTGGATGACCGAAAATATTATTTTATAAGCCTGCTTATTATTATGTACGCTATTGTTCCATTTCTTATGGTGTTTGAAAGACGCAAGCCAGCGGCCAGGGAACTGATCGTTATTGCCGTTCTTGCAGCCATTGCCGTTGCGGGAAGGGCAGCTTTTTTTATGCTGCCTCAGTTTAAGCCTGTCATAGCTATTGTTATTATTGCAGCAGTCTGTCTTGGAGCTGAAGCGGGATTTCTGGTAGGAGTGACCACAGGCTTTGTATCCAACTTTTTCTTCGGTCAAGGCCCCTGGACCCCTTGGCAAATGTTTTGCTTTGGCATCATCGGCTTTATTGCAGGCTTACTTTTTCAAAAAGGCTGGCTTAGCAGATCAAAGCTGGCGCTTTGCCTATTTGGAGGCGCGGCAACATTTGTTATTTATGGCGGGATTATTAATATTGGTTCTTTGTTTATATTTACAGGCCAATTTTCTTGGACCGCACTAGCCGCCGCTTACGTTTCAGCGTTTTGGTTTGATCTCATTCATACGATTGCTACGGTTGTATTTCTGTATATTTTAGCCAAGCCAATGATTGAAAAACTGGATCGGGTTAAGGTGAAGTATGGTCTAGTGGAGTAACTAAGGTCCTATTCCATCATTCCTATTTACAATTATTGAAGCATTTGGAATAATGAATGTTCACATAATTGGTTAAATATAGGAGGATCAAATTAGGATGAAGATTAGAGCGAACAGGGTTACAGGCATTATATTATTTGTAGCGCTAGCGTTGCTAATAGCTGCTGCAGCACCATTGCCGGCAACGGCACAAACATCATCGAATGAGTCTAAGAATTATGAATTGCTGCACTCGGAGTACAAATTAATCGACGGCCAAATGAAAATAACGGCAGATGTACGTGTTACAGCTGGCGAAAATATTACAGTTTTAGCGGTAGGCTATGATAAATCAGGCAATATTATCGAAATGAAGACAAAAACTGAATTTAGAATGTCAGGCACCACGGGCGTATTTCAATTCATGATGGACAAAGGAGAGCAGCTGGATAAGGTGGATATCCAGGCAATCGGAAAAATTGAAGAGCCTTATAAAGTGCTTGCCCAATCGATGGTAAAAGAAAAGGACCATGTCGAAGCATGGATTGCAGTAAGGACTGGATCAAGTCAATATATGAATGTCGTTGCAAAGGGATTTAATAAAAATGGGAAGCTAGTTGAAATTAATGGCGCTTCTGAATTTGTAATGTCAAACCATGCATCCGTATTTAAAATTAAGCTTAATGAGGTTAACGATATTGAGAAGGTACAGTTTTTAGTGTTGATAGATGATCAAACTTATGTGGTGGATTACGGCACTTATATAAAAAATGGCCGCTTAATCGTTACTGCAGTCGTTAAGAACGGTTCAGCTCAAAACATAACATCCAGAGTTACACCTTACGATGCAAAAGGTAAAGAATTAAATATTCAAACGAATACCTCATTCGCAATGTCAAAATATCTTTACAAGCTGAATATGGAAATAAAGGATACGAGCGCTAATAAGGTTGCTTTGAAATTTTACGATGAAACGGGGAAGACCGAGTTAAGCAAGCGCGGAATCTTGGTTACGATTGACGGAGCTGGCTTGGCAGTCAAGCAGCCGCCAGTTAAGAAGGACGGCAGAGTCAGTGTTCCTATGAGAGATATATTTGAAGCATTGGGAGCTGAAGTTGGATGGGAACAAGAAACGAAAACGATTACTGCGGCTAGAGGAAGCAAAGAAATTATTCTTCAGATCGGTAATAAAGAGGCGTATATTGATGGAGAAAAGATTACGATTGATGTAGCTCCAGAAATCGTTAAAGGCAGCACGATGGTACCGATCCGGTTTGTAACAGAAGCGCTTGGCTCAAAAGTGTTTTGGGATAATGATTCACAGACCGTGATGATTATCCGATAAGGAAACTAGAAAGGACCTGTTGAAGGTCCTTTTATTGTGTATTGAACAGAGGAATCGGCAATGAATCGACAGCTTCCTTAGCTATCTGGTCAGTCGTTCCGTTATTGCGGTGGAAATCGCAATTTTGAGGCGGCAAAAGGACAGACGTTCCGTTATTGAGCAATAAATAGCACAGTTAGCCCGATTTAGTGCCGAATAGCGGAATGTGTGACCGTCAAATTAATAAAATAGCGTTTTTTATGCAAATAGCGGAACGTGTGACCAAGTGGTGAAGTATTCCTCTTCCATTTTCGGCACATTCTAAATGAGAATTAGCTTTTTATCGGCAGAATAACAGATACTGCGTAGGCTCCAGCAAGGACTCCTATAAAAAAGAGCAGGCATATGAGATCCATAACAGCAAAGCGAGTCTGATAGTAATAAGTGCGTGCCGAACCCATCTGGAACCGTTTGGCTTCCATTGCAATCGCTACGCGCTGTGCGCGCCGTATGCTTTGCGCCAGCAAGGGGACGGCATATTGCTGCAGCCGTTCATACCATCCTCGCACGCCGGGACTGAATTGTATGCCTCTTATTTCTAGCGCATTGCGCCTGGCTCCGATTTCTTCCCACAGCAGCGGCAGCATACGAATGGCTGCAATAAAGCTGTAAGCATATTTGGCTGGCATACGAAATTGCTGCATAAGGGCGTAGAATAGCAGCAGCGGTTTCGTGGTGAGCGCAAAGAGCATGCCAAGAGCCCCAAACGACAATGTTTTGAAGCCGATTAATAGTCCATGATGAAAGCTTTCATTGGATATTTTAATCAGCCCCCACGACCACCAAATCTCTGAGCCCTTGCCAAATAGTATCATAGTTGAAGCGGAGGACAGAAAGGTAAGTATAAATGGCGAAGTGAAAAGCAGCAGCTTTTTTCCGCTGTATCCGCTATATGCGAGCAACAGCACCATGTAAAACACCATTTGGTAGAAAGCGAAGTCAAACTGATTATTTATAAGTGCGATAAGCAGTAGACTCATAAATATAAGAAATTTTCCAGCAGGATTTATGCGGTACAGCCATGTTTCTTTAGCTGGTTGGAATAGCTTCATCAAGCGCAAGCTCTCCCTTCTTGCCTGAAATCTCATCTGTTGGAGGCTTTTTAACGGTTAGTTTGCCTTGCGCGATCTGCCATATTTCGGTTGCAAAATGATTCATAATGTACAGGTCATGTGTAATCATTATAATGATTGTCCCGTCTGTACGCAGCTGTTCGAGCAGCTCAAGGATAGCAAAGGTGCTGCGTGCATCCTGCCCAAATGTTGGTTCATCCAGCAGCAGGATGGAAGGCTTGTGGGATAGCGCTGCTGCAACGCTTAGACGCCGTTTCTGCCCAATCGACAACTGATAGGGGTGCCGATGCCGCTGCGCATCCAGCTGAAATAATTGCAGCAATTCCTTCGTTCTGTCCTCTATATTATTTGGCTCAAGCTGCTCTAATTTCAAGGCAAGTGATATTTCTTCATCGATCCGATTGGTAACAAACTGCATTTCCGGATTTTGAAATACAAAGGACAGCATCTTGAGCAAAGAGGAACGGGGTGTTTTCCGTCTTAAAAACCTATTTGTTCGGTCTCTGTGCTCAACAAGCTCGCCATATATGGTATAATAGCCTTTTGTTTCAATTAGCTGCATGAGGGAAAGCAAAAGCGTGCTTTTGCCTGCGCCGTTTTCGCCGCATATTGCGATCCATTCTCCAGTTAAGGCAGCCGCTTGCTCTACGAAAATGGAAGGCGAGATATCATTTGATTGATTGCCGGAATAGCCTTTCGTGTAAGAGGCACTAAAGTGAAGCAGTTCTAAACCGTCATTATTCGCTGGATTGGGTAATTTGGCAGGATGCTCGACAAGCAGCCTGCTGCGCGCCTTTACGATCCTTGCATAGTTGTCTGTCCTCATATAATCATGCCATACATCTGGATACCAGATGCCATGCTCAATGAACTGAGATTTATAGTTGTTAAATATAACGGAAGGGCTGTCATCTGCGATAATCGCTCCATTTCCATCAAATAACACGATCCGGTCCACCCAGTCGGCAATATAGGAAATTTGATGCTCCACTATGACCACGGTTTTTTGTTCTGCGTGCTTTTTTACTGTTTCCCATATTAACTCAGCACCTTCCGGGTCCAGCAGCGCTGATGGCTCGTCAAGAAACAAAGTATCGGGCTCAAGCAGCAGGATGGATGCCAAGGCCAGACGCTGCTTCATTCCTTGTGACAACAACTGAATTTCGGTATGCGGATGAGCCAGCTTCAATCCTACAGAATCGAGAGCAGCCAGTATTTTTTGATCCATCAATTCTCTTGGCACGTTAAGGTTTTCCAGAACAAAGCCGAGCTCTTCATCAACATAGGGCATGCAAAATTGCGTATCAGGGTCCTGAAAGACGAAGCCCCATGAGGCGGGCGGAGTAAAACGGTCGTACTTGAGCGGCAATTCAATAGAATTAGGAATTATACCGCTTAATACCTGCAGCAGCGTTGATTTTCCGCAGCCGCTTGGTCCTAGGAGCAGCACCTTTTGTCCCTTTGGAACAACAAAAGAGAGGTCCTTGAAAATCAAGGACTGCTCTCCTGGAAACTTTAGCGTTAAATTGCAAATTTCCGCTGCTAAAGATAACTTATGTTCTGACATAATATTTGTATGCTTCAATAACAGCACCTCAACATTCATCTTAGCGGCTTAAAGATTGATAGTCTTCCTCGGAAGCTGGACGAAGGGAAGAAGTGACGCCTGTTGCTTCAAGCGCGCGTACTAAGAAATAGGCGAATACCCCGGCGAATAAAAAGGCGCTGCCGACTCTAAGCCCATATTTTAAAATAAGCACCCAGGTTTCATAGTTAGCGTAGCCATAAACGAGGTCAATGAGAAAGGAAGCGGCAGCGGACATAATGCCCGCGATGCCGGCTACTGCCAAGCCTGCCTTTTTGTAACGGACGGCTGTAAATAATAGCTCAGCCGCCAAGCCTTGAAAGAAACCGTAAACGATCGTTTGCAATCCCCATTCTGAGCTTAGCAGCGCCGATATGCTTGCTGCAGCCAGACTGGCGATTAATGCAACGCCTGGCTTGCGAAGCAATAAATAAGCGAAAGGACCAGCCATAAACCACATGCCGTAAGTTAATTGTCCCGCTTGTGGGAATAATGGTTTTACGATGCCGTACACGCTATCCCATAGCTTGAAAATAACCCCAAAAACTAAAGCTACCATTACGGTAACGAGTATGTGCGAAAATTTGAGACTGCTGCTGCGTTGAGCTGAACTAGACATGAAAACACTCCTTCAATCATGCATGATAATAAAAATTTTACATAAAAAAAACCGGCTGGCAGCGCAGACGGTAGAAGGGTCCCCAAAAACATGTTCTCTACGCTGGCATTATCCAGATCAGATTAACGGTCAGCTGCGCATACTAGCAGCAATCTCAGCCTGAATGACTCAAGCACCCGTGTCAATTATGTAATTAGCAATCATGTTACAATAGAACGGCTTGATTTGCAATACTAGATGCAGAGTGATTTTTTATGCTGCAGCAGGAATGGAGGTACAGATATGATTGAACTTAAACAGCTTATACAGATGATGGAGAAAAAAGATAAATTGGCCTTTTACGACTATTTGGAATCTTATCGGCCAATTGATTTGGCGGAGTGCGTTGAGCAGATGAGCCGGACACAGCAGCTTACTTTTATGGAGCGTATTCCCGTGCTGCTGGCAGCGGAAGTGCTGGAGCATGTAGAGCCGCTTCTGCAGTATCAAATATTGATTCATTTGCAAGAAAAAACGACAGCGCTTGTGCTTAATGAGATGTCAGGCGATGTTGTGGTCGATATGATGCTAGCCATACATCGCAATCAGGCTGCGCGAATGCTGAATTTGCTGCCCGATGATTATAGAGAAAAGCTGCAAATGCTGATGAGCTTCCCTGAGGAAACCGCCGGCAGTCTTGCAACGGTAGATTATATTGCAGCACGAAGCATGTGGACCGTGGAGCAGACGCTCAAGCATATTCGCAAGGTAGGGCGAGATGCAGAAATTACAGCGTATATTTATGTAATTGGCGCTAAGGGCGAGCTGCTGGGCGTAGCTTCGCTGAAAAGTATTATACTGGCTGAACCGCATGTTCAGCTATGGGAAATTATTGTCGAAGCGGTATCCGTGCCCGCTATGATGGAGCAGGAGGAAGCGGCTGATGTGCTGTCGCGCTATGACTGGGTAGCACTGCCTGTTGTCGATACGCAAAATCGTCTGATCGGCGTTATTACGGTTGACGATTTGATCGATGTTATGCAAGAGGAAGCTACGGAGGATATCCAGAAGCTCGGCGGCAGCCAGCCGCTTGAGAACAGTTATTTTAAAACGTCAGTTTTTCAGCTTTATAAAAAAAGAATAGTATGGTTATTGATATTGTTTGTTGCTGAAGCCTACACCGGCAATGTGCTGCGACATTACGAAGATACGCTGTCAGAGGTTATAACACTTGCCTTTTTTATACCACTTTTAATTGGAACAGGCGGCAATACAGGAACGCAAACGGTATCCACGCTGGTGCGTGCGCTTGCGATGGGCGAGGTTCGTTTTAGAGATTTGTACAAAGTAATTCGCAAGGAAATGGCTGCTGGTATCATGACAGGTATCTCCATAGCTATTATTGCCTATGCAAGAGCATGGATACTAGGCGTAGAGTATGATGTTGGACTCGTTGTGGGCATCACCGCATTAGCGATTGTGTTATGGGCTTCCTTGGTTGCGGCGGTATTGCCGCTTATATTGCATAAGCTTAAAGCTGACCCGGCCGTAGTTTCAGGCCCTTTCATAACAACACTGGTTGATGGTACAGGCTTGATTATTTATTTCACAGTAGCACGAATTGTTTTAAGTCTTTGATTTACTGATGAAGTTATATTGAACACAGAAAAAAAGAGCTGCCAATCCAGCGTACAGGCCGGATTGCTCAGCTCTTATTGTTATAGAACTATTCATTTTTTGGTTGCGGCTTCGGAGGACGAGGGCGTTTTTGCTTGAAGCGCGGGGCAACATAATTGCGTTTGCGGTCCCTGAAGAAAATCCAGCCGCCAATAAAGCCGGCGCCGGCAAAAAACATAATTACGCCGGAAATAAATAACCACCATTCAAAGCTGGGCGTAACAGCATCATTGCCAAAATCAGCGAAATAATGAAAAAGAGCATTTTTCACATTTAAAAAGCCAAGACAGGCTATGACACCAGGAATGACTAAAAATAAAATGGCAATAAAGCGAGCAACAATTAATCTCATACGGGGTGATTCTCCTTGTTTTTCGTTCATTTCAGCTCTACTTATCATACCTTTTTATTAGTTGCCTGTCTATTTTAGAAGTTGGCAGTGAAAACAATTGAAAAAACAGTTACAATAGAACTGCGCTAAAAATAGAATGTGAAAATATATCCGATTTTCGATTTTGAATGATCGAATAGGATGCCTTTATATAGCATAGTAGTAACAATGGAGGGGTTTTTATGACGATACAAGTTGATGTCGCTGTTTTAGGCGGAGGGCCTGGAGGATATACTGCTGCAATACGCGCTGCCCAGCTTGGTAAAAGCGTAGCTGTAATAGAGATGGACAAGCTTGGCGGAACCTGTCTGCACAAAGGCTGCATTCCGAGCAAATCACTGCTGCGCAGCGCTGAAGTATACAGAACGCTGTTAGAGGCGAATCAATATGGCATCACTGTGGAGCAGCAAGCAGTCTCGCTGCAGTTCGATTTAGTCCAGCAGCGCAAAGAGCAAACGGTAACGCAGTTACATAACGGTCTTCGCAGCCTGATGAAAAAAAATGGCATCCAGATTATTGAAGGCAAGGGACGTATTATCGGGCCGTCGATTTTCTCGCCTCGCAGCGGCTCTGTCGCGGTTGAATTTGCTGATGGCGAAATGGATTCAGTCGTATCCACCAATCTGATTATCGCCACTGGCTCCCGTCCACGCGTACTGCCGGGACTTGAGCCTGATGGTGAGCATATACTAACAAGCGATGATGCGCTTGTCATGGACAAGCTTCCTGCTTCTATGCTGATAGTAGGTGGGGGCGTTATTGGCGTGGAGTGGGCTTCCTTGCTTCAGGATTTTGGCGTGCAGATAACGATTGCGGAAGCGGGAGCGAGACTGCTGCCTGGCGAGGATCAGGACGTTTCCAGCGAGCTTGCCAAGCAGCTCGCCAAAAGAGGCGTGCGAGTGCTGACCAATATTTCGCTTACAGCAGACAGCTATCGCGTACAAGAGGATGGAATTGAAATAGCCGGAGATACCCCGGAAGGGAAAGTGACACTCAGCGCCTCCAAGCTGCTGCTTTCTGTGGGCCGTGTACCTAATTTGGAAGCAATAGGCCTGGAAAATACGGATATTAAATACAGTTCGTCTGGAATTGAAGTCAATCGCTTCGGCCAAACTAGCGAGCCGCATATATATGCAATCGGCGATGTGATTGGCGGTGTGCAGCTGGCACATGCAGCAGCCAAAGAAGGCGTCGTTGCGGCGGAGCATCTGAGTGAACGGCAGCCTGTTCTCGTAGAAGCAAGGCAAATTCCGCGCTGCATCTATTCCGCTCCGGAGGTTGCCTCCTTCGGATTGACTGAAAGCGAGGCGCGCGAGCAAGGCTATGAAGTGAAAATTGGCAAAATTCCGTTTCAAGCAATTGGCAAAGCGATCGTTTTGGGCGAGACGAACGGATTTGTAAAGGTTGTGGCGGATAAGTCCACTAACGATATTATTGGCGTTCATATTATAGGTCCGCATGCGACTGAATTAATCGGCGAGGCAGCTTTGGCAGGCTGGCTGAACGCATCGCCCTGGGAGATCGGCCAGCTCGTTCATGCTCATCCTTCTTTATCCGAAGCTATAGGCGAAGCGATGCTTGCAGTTGATGGACAATCGATATCTTACTAAAATATATATGACAGTTGTCAGGTTGTTCTTTCTTGGCTGGAGCAGTTATAATATAAGATGTGGTCTTAGTACCAGGTTATAGTATCTTATTAGCATTGTGAAAGTAATCTTAATTAGACAAGGAGGCACCCTTGATGACTCAATTATATGCGACTGGACAACAGGCTAAACATATTGAATTAGGCTTGAGCGATGAGCAAGCTGTAGAAATGTATAAAATAATGATAACGGCGCGCCGGTTTGACGAGCGAGTGCTGCTGCTTCAACGTGCAGGAAAAGTTAATTTTCATGTATCAGGCATTGGGCAGGAGGTAGCGCAGGTTGCCGCTGCGTTTGCGCTGGATAAGGAGCAGGATTACTTTCTGCCGTATTATCGCGATTATGGCTTCGTCATTTCGGTAGGGATGACGCTTCGCGAGCTGTTTTTATCGGTATATGCCAAAGAGGAAGATCCAAATAGCGGCGGCCGTCAGATGCCAGGGCATTTCGGACATAAAAAGCTGCGTATCGTAACCGGATCAAGCCCTGTTACGACACAGGTGCCTCATGCTGTGGGCATCGCATTAGCGGCGAAGATGAAGAAAAAGCCGCTAGTCAGCTTTGTTACGTTCGGCGAGGGATCCAGCAATCAGGGCGATTTTCATGAGGGCTGCAATTTTGCCGGTGTGCAGAAGCTTCCTGTTATTATAATGTGTGAAAACAACCAATATGCGATTTCGGTACCGGTCCGCAAGCAGCTTGCTGCTAATGTTGCTGATCGGGCTATTGGCTACGGGTTTCCGGGCTTTCAGGTTGACGGCAATGATGCGCTTGAGGTTTTCCGGGTCGTAAAGGAAGCGAGAAGCCGTGCGATAGCGGGAGAAGGACCTACCTTGATTGAAGCGATGATGTACCGTCTATCGCCGCATTCTACCTCAGACAATGACTTGGCCTATAGAACGAAGGAAGAAGTTGAGGAATACCGAGCGAAAGACGGAATTCCAAAATACAAACAATATTTAATAGATTGCGGCTTATGGAATGAAGAGCTGGACGAAGCTTTACAGAAAGAAATTCGGACGCAGCTTGATGAGGCCAACGAATATGCGGAGAAGGCGCCATTCCCAACACCTGAATCTTCTCTTTTGCATGTATATGCTGACGACTCTGAACAAGGAGGCCGACAATAATGGCTAATATGCACTATATAGATGCGATTCGTCTCGCGATGAAGGAAGAAATGGAAAAGGACGAGAATGTATTCGTGCTTGGCGAAGACGTTGGCGTCAAGGGCGGCGTATTCACGACGACGCAAGGCCTGCAGGCGCAATTTGGGGAAGAACGCGTACTGGACACGCCGCTTTCTGAATCTGCAATCGCAGGTGTAGCGATAGGCGCTGCTATGTACGGCATGAAGCCGATTGCCGAAATGCAGTACTCGGACTTTATGTTCCCTGCCGCTAATCAAATTATTAGCGAGGCTGCCAAAATCCGTTACCGCTCTAATAATGATTGGACCTGTCCGGTAGTTATACGCGCTCCAATCGGAGGCGGAGTATTTGGCGGGTTGTATCATTCCCAGTGCCCGGAGTCGGTTTTCTTTGGCACGCCGGGACTCAAAATAGTCGCTCCGTATACGCCATATGATGCAAAAGGGCTCTTGAAGGCTGCGGTAAGAGATCCAGATCCTGTGCTTTATTTTGAAAATAAAAAATGCTACAAGCTTGTCAAAGGAGAGGTGCCGGAATCGGATTATACGGTTCCGATCGGCGAAGCGAATTTGCTGCGCGAGGGCGACGATATAACGGTTATTGGTTACAGCCTGCCTTTGATGTTTATCGAGCAAGCTGCTGCTGAGCTGGCAGAAGAGGGCATTGAAGCTCATATATTGGATTTGCGTACGCTCCAGCCTCTTGACAAGGATGCGATCGTGCAGGCTGTACGCAAAACCGGAAAAGTACTTATTGTGCACGAGGATAATAAGACCGGCGGCGTTGGAGCGGAGGTAGCCGCTATTATTGCAGAGGAGCTCCTGTATGAGCTGGACGCGCCAATTATGCGGCTTTGCGGTCCTGATGTGCCGGCAATGCCAATTAATCCACCGGGTGAAAAGTTCTTTATGCTGAATAAAGATAAAGTGAAAGAATCTATGAGACAATTGGCCTTATACTAATTACGGTTAAGATATTGGCAGTTGGGAGATGTTGAAATGAAAAAAATAGTCGAAATCGTAGTGCCTCAGCTGGCTGAATCGCTTGTATCAGCTACGATTGACAGATGGTTGAAGCAGCCGGGTGATTCGGTGGAAAAATATGAGCCGATTTGCGAGCTTCTAACGGATAAAGTTACGGCAGAGCTGCCCGCTACTTATTCAGGCACGCTCAAAAAAATATTGATCGGCAATGGCGAGACAGTTCCTGTTGGTACGTCAATAGCATTGCTCGAGACAGATGAGGAAATTATCGGGGACAATGTTGTGCCTGGTGAATCTGAAGCGCCAATCAATCCTTCCGTCGAAAAAGGCAGCCAAGCTGCGACAGATGCTGCTGCACCTATGCGTAATCGTTTCTCGCCAGCTGTTCAACAGCTTGCAGCTGAGCATGGTGTTGACTTGACCAAACTGTCGGGGACTGGCCTGGGAGGCCGTATTACACGCAAGGATGTACTTGCCTACGTGGAGTCCGGCGCGCATCTGAAGGCGGAGACGCTGCCTGTTGAGAAGCCTGTTGCCGAGGTGAGATCGACCGGCATTCATCTGTCTGAAACGCCGCGTCTTCCTAAAATCGAGGTTGAAAAGTCAAGCGTTCCAGGGCACGGCGAATCATTTATCGACGTTACCCCAATCCGAAGCGCTATCGCCCGTAATATGGTGCATAGCTCAACGCAAATACCGCATGGCTGGACAATGATAGAAGTTGACGTTACCAATCTGGTGCTGCTGCGCAATAAGCTTAAGGATGAATTCAGAAAGCGTGAAGGGGTGAATTTAACCTACCTTGCGTTTTTGATGAAGGCCGTTGTCAATGCCATTAAGGATTATCCAATCATGAATTCCAGCTGGGCAGAGGATAAAATTATCGTTAAGCGGGACATTAACATATCGTTGGCTGTCGGGACGGAGGATTCTGTGCTTACGCCGGTTATTAAAAATGCGGATCAAAAAAATGTGGCCGGACTGGCAAGGGAAATCGAAGAGCTGGCGCGCAAAACGAGAGAAGGCAAACTCAAGCTGGACGATATGCAAGGCGGCACCTTTACGGTTAACAATACAGGCTCGTTCGGTTCGATTTTATCTTACCCGATTATTAACTATCCGCAAGCTGCTATTTTAACCTTTGAATCAATCGTTAAGCGTCCTGTCGTCATTAACGATATGATAGCAGTGCGCTATATGGCGAATTTATGCTTGTCGCTCGATCATCGTATTTTGGATGGCGTAATTTGTGGCAGATTTTTACAGCGCGTGAAGGATAATTTGGAGAGCTATAATTTAGAGAGCACACTGTACTAAGAAAAGGGGAACCGTCATGAGTGAGGCTATACATTTGCCAAGCAGAAGATTGGATGCCCGCTATATGGGTTTGACTGACTATGCTGCGGCATGGGAGCTGCAAAAAGCATACGTCAAGCAAATTGACAAGGAGGAGCGAGCAGAAACGCTGCTCCTTCTTCAGCATCCGCCAACCTATACGATAGGTTCAGACCGCCATCCGGAGCATTTGCTGCTTGAGGCTGCACAGCTAGAGGAAAAAGGAATCTCCGTGTTTGAAATTGACCGAGGTGGAGATATTACGTATCATGGACCGGGCCAGCTTGTGGGCTATCCCTTGCTGTACCTGGACGCCGTTGGCCTTGATCTGCACGGTTATTTGCGAACGATAGAAGCCGTAATTATAGACTGGCTTGCCGAGTATGGTATAGAAGCGTCCAGAAAGCCGGAGTATACCGGCGTTTGGGTTGGGGATGAGAAGATCGCTGCTATTGGGGTGAAATTCAATAAGGCTCGTACGCGCAGAGGCTTTATTACGAGCCATGGATTTGCACTCAATATTAAATCGGGTATTGCTGATGAAGGCTTTAGCGGTATTGTACCTTGCGGCATTCAGCAATACGGTGTAACATCCTTCAATGATTTAACAGGCATGTCGCTAACCGTTGAACAAGCAGCAGCGCAAATACTGCCTTATTTTTGCAGCAGGTTTAATAGCGAGCTAATGCTATCCGAGTATGAAAGAGCCAACTCCCGCTAGCAGAGTAGTGACAAGCAAAGCTGCAGCGACGATAATAGCAACGATTTTAATAATTTTTTGTTGACGCATTGTATTTTGACTCCTTTCCAGAATGCTGACAGTTCGTATAATAATACTATTGTAAACGATCGTAACGAATGGAGGAACCCGTAATGATTGAAAAAAAACGATTAATTGATGAATTTATGGAGTTAGTCCAAGTGGATAGCGAAACAGGCTATGAGGCTGAAATCAGCAAAGTGCTAAAGGACAAGTTCAGTGAGCTTGGATTAAGTATAACTGAGGATGATGCTGCTAGCAAAACAGGTCATCAGGCTAACAATTTATTTATTACGCTGGAAGCTAGCGTGCCTGCTGCACAGGCACCTGTACTGCTTTTTACATGCCATATGGATACTGTTACGCCAGGCAAGGGCATCAAGCCTCAGCTTGACGAGGATGGCTATATTCGCAGCGACGGCACCACTATTCTTGGCAGTGATGATAAAGCAGGCATTGCCGCTATGCTGGAAGCCATTCGCGTAGTAAAAGAAAATAATATTGCCCATGGGAAAATTCAGTTTGTCATTACAGTCGGCGAGGAATCCGGCCTGCTGGGAGCTAGAGCGATGGATGCGTCGCTTCTGGAAGCAAAGCTTGGCTTTGCACTGGATTCCAACGGGAGTATTGGGGATATTGCAGTTGCAGCCCCTACTCAAGCGCGCGTTACGATTCATATTTATGGAAAATCTGCTCATGCAGGCGTGAATCCTGAGGACGGCATCAGCGCTATTCAAGTGGCAGCCAAAGCCATATCACGTATGCCGCTCGGTAGAATAGATGCAGAGACAACGGCGAATATCGGACGTTTTGAAGGCGGAGGAGCAACCAATATTGTTTGCGATTATGTCAAACTGGATGCTGAAGCAAGAAGCATCGTGCAGCACAAGCTTGATGAGCAGGTTAATAAAATGCGCGCTGCTGTAGAAAGCACTGCAAAGGAATTTGGCGCTCGCGGTGAAGTGGAGAGTGAAGTGATATATCCAGCTTATCGATATACCGATGGCGATGAAGTTGTTGAGCTGGCCAAAAAGGCGATTGTCGCCATTGGACAAACGCCTCGATTATTCCACTCTGGCGGCGGAAGCGATGCTAATGTGTTTAATGGTTACGGCATCCCAACTGTCAATCTGGCTGTTGGCTACGAGCATATTCATACAACCAAGGAACAAATTAAAGCAGATGATTTAGTGAAAACAACGGAGCTTGTCGTTGAAATTATCCGTCAGGCTGCATTGTAACGTTGTAACTTATCTTTGTGTGCTATGAAGAAAAGGGCTTGGGACTGAGGCATTACACAGCTGTGCAAGCGGCGCTCTACCAAATTGCTGCGTAAGCTTGCGCAGCTGATGTCTCACTTCCCAAGCCTTTCCTACTATTCGCAGCTGATCAGCTATCAGATATACCTTCATCATTGAATTCCCCCTTGAGTTACTATGCTTGTCTCATATGTATGCATCAGCTGGACAAGTTAGAAGCGAGAGAGCGGCTATCGTATAGGAGTGAATCAAATATGAGCGACAATCAAAATAAAGAACTTTTATCAGGCGATTGGACAGAAAAAACGGTTACCTCAAAGCCTATTTTTGCCGGTAAGGTAATTTCACTGCAAGTAGATACCGTAGCGCTGCCGAATGGCAAGGAAGCCGCGAGAGAAATTGTCAGGCATCCGGGAGCAGCAGCAGTCATAGCGCTGGTTGACGGCAAGCTGCTGGTCGTGGAGCAATATCGCAAGCCGCTTGAAAGATTCCAAATTGAAATACCTGCGGGCAAGCTTGATCCGAATGAGGATCCGATGACTGCGGCGGCCAGAGAGCTGGAGGAAGAGACTGGCTATCGTGCAGAAAATCTAGTTCTATACAATGCTTTTGCTACGTCGCCTGGCTTTGCAGACGAGGTTATTTACATCTATTTCACTGATCAAGCTGTTCCCGGCGAGCAAAGGCTCGATGAGGATGAATTTTTGCATGTATCTGCTATCACGATGGAGCAAGCGGACGCTTATATTGCAGAAGGGCGCATATGCGATGCCAAGACGCTGATCGCTGTGCTTACTTGGAAGCTCTATGCGGCTACAGGAAAGCTGTTATCATAAATTCTAGTATTTCGTCATAGTGAGATGAGGCCTTTCATAGACTAAAGGTACAGCCTTACGAAAGAAATGGAGGGCCGCTTCTGATGAAAACTAAATTGAATTTATATGTATTTGCAGGTGTGCTGATTATAGCTGGGGCGGTATTTGGCCTTTTGCTGGCAAGCGCTCTTACCCATGACCAGCAGCAGGTGCTGGAGCAGGATGTGCAGCAGTATTTGAACTTTATGCAGGCAAGCCCGGAAATGGCAGGCAAGCTGAGCGTTTGGTCTTACTTTTCAACGCATATTAAATGGCTGCTGCTGCTTTGGCTGCTTGGTGTAACGGTTATAGGGCTGCCTGGCGTTCTTATTCTAATTTTTGTAAAGGGTTCAATTCTAGGTTTTTCAATGGGCACTTTTATCGCCCAGTTTGGCTGGAAAGGGATTGTTTTTTCGGCGGCAGCCTTTGGACCGCAAAATATAATTATTATACCGGCGATGGTCATTATGACTGCAGGGGCAATGAGCTATGCTATTCAATTTGTACAGCTGAGAGTTTTGAAGCAGCAAATAAAGGAGTCTCCTAAATTAATAGAATTCACTACAGTTTCTGTAGTGATGCTCGTTATGTTTTTGGCAGCCGCTTTACTTGAAGCGTACTTATCTCCGCCTCTGATTAACTGGGCTTCTACTATTCTTGTTTCCTCCACTTAAGTAAACAGCTATCAAAACGTTTGACTTGGCTGCTGATTAGACTTTATAATGATAGGAAACGTTTTCGCTGTTGTAGGAGGGGAACTATGGAAGCCCGCATTGAAAAAATTAAACAACAATTACAGTCGCAGGGCTATAAGCTTACTCCACAGCGAGAAGCAACTTTGCGTGTACTGCTGGAGAATGAAGAGGATCATCTTAGCGCTGAAGATGTTTTTATGCTAGTAAAGGATAAAGCGCCGGAAATTGGACTGGCTACTGTATACCGCACATTGGAGCTCCTTAGCGAGATGCATGTGGTAGAAAAACTTAATTTTGGCGATGGCGTAGCTAGATATGATCTGCGCAACGATAGCAGCAAGCATCATCATCATCATTTAATATGCGTGCAATGCGGCTCGATGGATGAGATCAAAGAGGACTGGCTGCTGCCGCTCGAAGAGAAGCTGGCGCTAGAATATGGTTTTAACGTCATCGATCACCGGCTTGATTTCCAAGGCGTTTGCAAAAGATGCCGCGAGAAAGAAGATTCGGAACAATAATAAACGGCTTTGCTCCAGTGATTGCTGGCCAGCAAAGCTTTTTTAATTTCTCTAGCAAATAACTGAAAATCATTATCTGATAAATATGCTCAGCTTCAGGCATAAGCAAGCGCTCTTTCTCATAAGGTGTACAAAAAGATTGCTGGACAATCTGTTGCGTGCGGAAAGGGGCTGGACATGATCGTTTTTTCATTTCGGCAATGGCTTAATCGAGTGCTGTTTATCGTATTATTTGTTATTCTATTAATAGTAGCTGTTGGAGGCTACCGCTGGCTGCTTGGGGTCGTCTCCCCGATACATCCCCATAAAGAGCCCCGCGGAGCGGCAGTTAAAGTATTTGTAACGGATCCTGCCTCGCCTGACGGCAATAAAACGTTGGATCGGCTGCGCTGGTTTTACTGGTATGGCGAATAAGCCGAAGAAGCGCTGCGGCAAAATAGTGCGGAGAGGAAATAAGTATGGAACTGGAATGCGAACAGTATATGAACTATTTAAAGAAGGATCGCCGGCTATCCGATAATTCTTTGGCTTCGTACAAGCGCGATCTTTCTTTTTTGCAGAAATATATGAAAGGGCTCGAGCTGGCTTCTTGGAGCGACGTGCAGAAATATCATATTTCAAAATATGTGCATGCACTTAAGGAGGAAGGACGCAAGCCTGCAACTATAGCAAGAAAAATTGTAACGCTGCGCGCCTTTTTTCAATATTTGACAACCAGTCAGATCATTCCAAAAAATCCTGCTGATCAGATTGAGTCACCGAAAAGTGAGAAGCGCTCGCCCGCTATTATGAGCCAGAAGCAGATAGTTGCTTTGCTGGATGCTCCGGGCATATTGAATGCTGTAGGAAAACGGGATAAAGCGATGCTGGAGCTGCTCTATGCAACCGGCATTCGAGTAACTGAGCTGATCAGCTTGAATATTGAGCATGTTCATGTTGAGCTGGGCTATATTCAATGTACAAGCAGTTCTTATAAAGAGCGTATCGTGCCGATCGGCCAAGCCGCCAAACAGGCGCTTGCCAGCTATTTGGAGGAAGGCAGGGAAGAGCTGGTCACCTCAAGAACAGACAGCTCTGCGTTATTTTTGAATCATTTGGGAACTAGATTGACGAGGCAGGGCTTTTGGAAAATATTAAAAAAGCATGCAGGAGAAGCGGGGATTGACGAGGAAATAACTCCGCAGATGCTGCGCCATTCTGTAGCTGCGCATTTGCTGGAGAACGGAGCAGATATACGAACCGTGCAGGAAATGCTCGGACATGTTGAAATTGCAACAACTTTGAAGTATATTCAAAGTGCTTCGCCTCGGCTTATGGACGCGTACCAGCAAGCACATCCGAGAGCATGATTGGCGGCATTATTTTAGGAATACGGAGGATTACAATGAACAATTTGACGATTACTCATATTAAAGAAGCAGCGCAATACATACTGGACAAGGCTGACAGCAAACCGGAGATCGGGCTTATTATGGGCTCGGGCCTGGGCGTGCTTGGTGACTATATCGAACAAGCAATAACGATAAATTATAAAGATATCCCTCATTTTCCTGTCTCAACCGTAGAAGGCCATGCAGGCGAGCTTGTTATCGGCACATTATCGGGCAAGACGGTTGTATTGATGAGAGGCAGATTCCATATGTATGAGGGCTATGAGCCCGCTCTGACGGCTTTTCCTGTTCGTGTAATGAAAGAGCTTGGCGTACAGAAGCTTGTTGTTACGAATGCAGCTGGAGGTATTAACACAGCATTCGCTTCAGGCAATTTGATGTTGATCGCTGACCATATTAATATGACTGGAAAAAATCCGCTGATTGGTCCAAACGATGATGAGCTCGGTCCTCGTTTTCCGGATATGTCGGAAGCATACAGCAAGCGTCTTCGCAAAATTGCGCATGAAAT
This sequence comes from Paenibacillus sp. IITD108, assembly GCF_036541265.1. Taxonomy (NCBI): domain Bacteria; kingdom Bacillati; phylum Bacillota; class Bacilli; order Caryophanales; family Paenibacillaceae; genus Paenibacillus; species Paenibacillus sp. IITD108. The sequence goes on from NZ_JAZHCT010000007.1 coordinate 59,025, forward strand.
CGCACAGGAGCAGCAACTGGCTTTGCAGGAAGGCGTGTATGCCGGGCTGCTTGGGCCGAGCTATGAAACACCTGCAGAAATTAGAATGCTTAGAACACTCGGAGCAGATGCTGTCGGAATGTCGACTGTTGCCGAAGTTATTGCAGCAAGGCACTGTGGTATAGAAGTTGTTGGTATTTCTTGCATTAGCAATATGGCTGCCGGAATTTTAGATCAGCCTTTGTCACATATTGAGGTTATGGAGACGACTGAGCGTGTAAAATCGCAATTTTTAGCCTTAGTTTCTACCTTAATCGCTAAAATTTAGACAAAACTGTAACACAATTGTAATATGTTGCTCGACGTAAACTGACAGTATTTGAATGCTTATTCGTCGTATAATGTCCATGATCATCAAAGAAAGATGGAGTGTTGTTAGAAATGGACAAGCAATTTTTACTACAGCTAGAGCTTTTACGACATGAAATGGTTGAAACTGCGATGCAAGAGCAGAATTTATTACATCATGATGTTATACAGCTTAGCCAATCGCTTGATGAAATGATTAATATTGTTCAATCGCATCAACGAGAATTAGTCAAAGTTATTCATTGAATAGTATCAATTGCGAAATCAATTGTTGAGCATAGCAGATGCAGCCATGTAACAACAAGAAACGCCTGCAAAAGTATTTATACTTTTGCGGGCGTTTCTATTTCCCCCGCCCAAATGAGCCTTCGAATGGAATAATTTTCATAGTTGATGTCAACAATGAGAACGATAGTGTAATTAATAAGGAGGAGCTACTCAATATGAAGTTAAAATCTATGAAGCTATTTACACTTTTTATTGCATGCTTGTTGCTTGTGCCAAGCGGCGCTTTTGCGATGGAGGAAAGTGCGGAGCAGGCAGCTGAGCAGCAATCGGCAACGCCTGATCTGGCCCCTTCAGCGATGTCGGCAATTTTGATGGATGCGGAGAGCGGTACGATCATTTACGATAAAAATAGTAATGAGAAGCTGCCGCCGGCGAGCATTACGAAGGTTATGACGCTTTTGCTCATTATGGAGTCATTGCAGGATGGCAAAATTAAAATGACTGATAAAGTGCGCACAAGTGAGAGAGCTGCCTCCATGGGCGGATCGCAAATATTTTTAGAGCAAGGCGAGGAAATGACGGTTGAGGAGATGCTGAAGGGCATCGCTCTTGCATCCGGAAATGACGCGTCTGTAGCAATGGCGGAGAAGCTGGCTGGCACCGAGCAGCAATTCGTCGACATGATGAATAAAAGAGCTAAAGAATTAGGCATGAATAATACCCATTTTGTTAATGCAAGCGGTTTGCCGGCAAACAATCATTATTCAACTGCGCTGGATATAGCGATCATGTCGCGAGAGCTGCTGAAGCATCCTGAAGTGCTCGCATATACAGGGCTGTATCAGGATTATTTGCGCAAAACCTCGGAAAAGCCTTTTTGGCTTGTCAACACTAATAAGCTTGTAAGGTTTTACAGCGGGGCTGATGGTTTGAAAACGGGCTACACAAGCGAGGCGAAATATTGTCTCACTGCAACTGCCAAACGCGACAACTTGCGCGTGATTGCCGTCGTAATGGGAGAGCCGACGACCAAGCAAAGAAATGCTGAAGTATCGCAAATGCTTGACTATACGTTCTCTCAATATATGAATCACACATTGGTTAATAAGGGCGATACGATCGGCCAGCTTGCCGTGGAGAAGGGCAAGGAGTCGCAGCTGACGCTTATGGCTGACAAGCCGCTCACCATGTTGCTTAAAAAGGGAACGCCTGTTGAAAATATTCGTCAGGAGCTGCATTGGAATGAGCCGTTGAAGGCGCCTATTAAGCAAGGAGAGCAGCTTGGAAAGCTGAAGGTTTATCAAAATGAACAGCTGGTGAAGGAGTTTGACATCACTGCGCCACAGTCTATTTCAAAGGCGAATTGGTGGCATTTGCTGAAGCGTTCTGTATCCGGACTGTTTACGTAGCATAAATGAAGTCGAATTTATTAGCGGATAATGTCAGCTTGTAGATGTTTGCTTCTAGTTTTGTCGCCATGCAGGAATCATAGAGCGCTATGGAGAAATGCTAGTCAATCGCGCAATATAATAACCTGAAGGAGATGAACAGCTTAATGAGCCTACAAGCAGAACTGGAACAGTATCGCAATGTGCTGATCGTGCGATTGAAAGGCGAGATGGATCATCATACCGCCGATGCTGTTCGCTATAAGATGGAGGAAGCATTGCTGCGCGGAAGCGTAGAGCATATCATCTTAAGCCTCAAAGATTTGCAGTTTATGGACAGCTCCGGCATTGGCGTTATTCTTGGCAGATACAAGCAAGTAAGAGGCAAGGGCGGCAAGATGGTTGTCTGTGATGTTAATCCGAATGTTCATCGGCTGTTCGAGCTTTCCGGATTGTTTAAAATTTTGACAGTGCATGACAACGAACGAAATGCAATTTCAAGCCTGGAGGTGGTGTCATGAAAGGCAGAAATGAAATGACTTTCACATTCAGCGCTCTATCGCAAAATGAAGCTCTGGCCCGTATAACCGTTGCTGCCTTTGTATCACAGCTTGATCCGACGATGGATGAGCTGAATGATCTTAAAACGGCAGTTTCTGAGGCGGTAACCAATGCGATTATTCATGGCTATGAAAGCGATCCGACCAAGTTTGTCAGGCTGGAGGCTGTCATTGAAAATGATGTTGTAACGATAGTTGTATCCGATGATGGAATTGGCATTGAGGATTTGGAGCTGGCAAAGCAGCCTCTATATACGTCGAAGCCTGATTTGGAGCGCTCAGGCATGGGCTTTACGATTATGGAAAACTTCATGGACAACTGTGAAATTGTTAGCAAACCAAATGGCGGTACGACGATTTCAATGATGAAAAGAATTGAATCAAAAAAAGCGCTTTACAACTAGTGCATAGGGGTTGAACCTCATGAATGTCGATGTAAAACAATCCGCTCAGCCGTATTTGGATGATTCTGAGGTGAAGCGGCTGATTGCCCTGAGTCAGGCTGGCGATTCAGTAGCCCGGGACACGTTGGTTCAGTGCAATATCCGACTCGTATGGTCTGTTGTTCAGCGATTTATTAACCGCGGCTATGAGCCCGAGGATTTGTTCCAAATAGGCTGTATTGGACTGCTGAAGTCTGTTGACAAGTTTGATTTGTCCTACGACGTCAAATTTTCCACTTATGCAGTGCCTATGATTATTGGGGAAATCCAGCGGTTTTTAAGAGACGACGGCACGCTGAAGGTTAGCCGATCATTGAAGGAGACAGCCAATAAGGTTCGGAAGATGAAGGATGAGCTTTCCAAAACCTTAGGCCGCCTTCCAACGATCAACGAGGTTGCGGAAGCGCTTGAGCTGACGCCGGAGGAAGTCGTATTTGCACAAGAGGCTAACAAGCCTCCTACTTCCATTCACGAAACGGTATTTGAGAATGATGGCGATCCAATTACACTGATGGATCAAATCGCTGATGATTCCCAGGAACGCTGGTTTGACAAATTAGCTCTCAACGAAGCGATTGAAGGACTAGGCGAGCGGGAGAGGCTAATCGTTTATTTAAGATACTTCAGAGACAAAACTCAGTCAGAGGTTGCTAGCAGGCTTGGCATTTCGCAGGTGCAGGTGTCGAGGCTGGAGAAAAAAATATTGCAGTCAATCAAAGACCAAATTGCTCTTTAGAGCGATTTGGTCTTTTTCAATATGTAGGAAAGTATAAGTTTTTACTTTATACATGTTCCTATATTTCATCGGTAAACGCGCCTGTCTAAAGGACGGCGGACCGTTTATCCTTGATAGCTGGATTGAATTGGCTGATTAGAGAAATGCTTCAATTCTCATACTAAAGATTACATAAAAGATTGCAAGGCTTGGAAAGGATATCGTTAAGATGAATTCAAATCCAACACCTACTCTTTATTTGAGATTAAAACGGAAAATGTATATCAAGCCTGAGGAAACCGTTACACTCGGTCAAATCGCGAGGCTCGTTACAGATAACAAGGCGCTTGAGCAAAGGCTGATGGATGCTGAATTATATAAGCACAGGCAGGAGGACGGCAATCGCGTAGTCGTTGATTTGCTGCAAATTGTTCAAGCTATTCGTCAAATCGAGCCGCTGCTGTCTATTGAGTCATACGGAGACCCGCAGGTGCTACTGATGGTAGCCGAGAAGCGTGCCCAGCCGCGAGTGGCCGTGCTGCTAGTCAGCTGGGTGCTGCTGTTCTTTGGCTCAGGGCTGGCGATTATGAATTTTCATACAGATGTTGGGATGAAGGATGCGCAAATACGAATCGTAGAGCTGATTACTGGACAAAAAAGCGAGCGTCCGCTTTGGTTTCAAATTCCGTATTCGATAGGCATAGGAGCGGGAATGGTCTTATTTTTTAATCACTTGTTCCGCAAACGATTTAATGAAGAGCCTAATCCGCTGGAGGTCGAGCTGTTTATGTATCAGGAAAATATGAACGATTATGTTATCGCTGATGAGATGCGCAAAAAGTCGAGCCATGCGGAGCAGGAGGATTGAAATGGCGGGCTGGCTGACAGATGTTGGGCTTAAAGTATTTACCATCATGCTCGGAATATCCGGCGGCATAGCAGTAGGCAGCGGACTGGTCGCTCTTTTAATCGTATTTGATATGATTCCTCGTCTGGCTCAGCTTTCCAACGCTTTTCGCATGTCTATCTGGTTTGAGACAGCCATTATTAGCGGCACCCTGTATTGGACACTGGCGGATTTTCTTAACTTTAAAATGGGGCTGCCATCCCGGATGCTGCAGGCCGGCGCAGGGTTTCTCGATGGCATTTTTGTAGGGATGCTGGCCGCCGCGCTTACTGAGGTCATGAATGTGATTCCGATTTTTGCAAAGCGCCTGCGGTTGTCGCGCTATATTATCGCGCTTGTGATGGCGATGGTGCTGGGCAAAATAACCGGCTCCTTATTTGACTGGCTAGTTTATCAGCAATAAAAACAGAAATTAGGAAGGGGCCCATACCAATGACTAATGAAAAGAATAACAATAAGGAACAAGGCCAAAATGCAGATAATCAAAGCAGCGGCAAACAAATGATTCAGATCCGCAGAAATGGTGATACACTGCCTCCCAAGCCGGTAATTGCAAGCAAGCAAAAACGGGAAAACACCTTACAAAAAGAGAAGCAAAGCAGCAAAAAAACGGATCAAAACGACCAGGTGAAGCCCGATAAAAAAAGTAAAAATGACAGCAGTATAAATAAAGACGACAAAAACGGCAAAAACGATGAAATATCAACCAGTCTTGATCAAATCAAAACAAGATTGAAGGATGAGGTTGGCTACGAAATAAGCTTTGATATCGTCGTGCGGGAAATGACGATCGGAGATAAGCCGATTATTTTGTTTTACATGAACGGCCTTGTCAACAGCGAGCTGTTGACAGATGTGCTGAATCGTCTTACCTATGTGGATAAAGAGGAGCTTGGAGAACGCACCTATTATGACTTTTTGAAGCGCTACATACCTTCTAACCAGGCTTCCAAGGAAGAAAGCTGGAACAGCATGCTTACAGCTGTGCTGTCTGGCGCTGCGGCATTGTTTATTGAAGGCGAGCAGGCGGCAATTATTGTCGATGCAAAAGAATTCCCTTGCCGGAGTCTGGAGGAGCCTTCCCTTGAAAAGGTAGTGCGCGGCAGCCGCGACGGCTTTAATGAATCTTTAATGATCAATATTACACTTGTACGCAGAAGAATTCGCGATCCACAGCTTCGCTATGAGCTTATTCGTGTTGGCGAACGAACGCAGACGGATGTTTGCATAGCTTATCTTGACGATATTGTAGATAAAGAAATGCTTGAAGCTTATAAAAGCAAAGTAAAAGGCGTCTGTCTTGATGGATTGCCGCTAGCCGATAAGCAGCTGGAGGAAGCGACGGTCAATCGCGGTTGGAATCCTTTCCCTCTCGTACGATATTCAGAAAGGCCGGATACAGTATCCGAGCATTTGCTTGAAGGCTCGATGGCGGTTTTTGTTGATACTTCGCCGAGTGTGATGCTTTTGCCCACGACGTATACGGATTTGATCCAGCACGCTGAGGAGGCGAGGCAAACCCCGTTTATTGGAACGTATTTAAGATGGGTACGATTTTTTGGCATTTTGGCGTCGCTGATCATGCTTCCGCTTTGGCTTTTGTTTGTTACTCATCCTGAATTCAAGCCGGCGATGCTGGAGTTTCTTGGTCCTGAGAAGGAAGGGAAAATCCCTCTAATTTTGCAATTTTTAATTGCTGAGCTCGGTATAGACCTGATGCGAATGGCTTCGGTGCACACGCCATCCTCCTTGGCGACTGCCATGTCCTTAGTAGCGGCTATTTTGATTGGAGATATCGCTGTCAAAACAGGCTTGTTCAATAACGAAGTTATTTTGTATATGTCTGTTTCTGCGGTCGGCATGTTTGCGACGCCAAGCTATGAGCTTGGGCTAGCCAATCGTATCGTACGGCTTGTGCTTTTAATTGCCGTAGGGCTGTTCGGTGCGACAGGATTCATTGTAGCAATTACCATGATCCTGCTGTTCCTGGTAGGGGCACGCTCGCTGAATCGCCCTTACATGTGGCCGTTCATACCATTTGACTTTAAAGCCGTATTAGCGATAATTGTACGCAAACCTGTGCTGCTTAGTCGAAAAAGGCCGAAAATTTTACGAACACAGCAGCGCGATAAGATGCCGGAGGCAAATTCATGATGCAAATGCATAGAATATTGCGTTATACTATTAGGTATAAATTCTAACTGTAAGTAGGTAGAAAGTTGAGGGGAAACAATGGACTTGCACGGAACTAGTATAATTAATGACAAAGGACATCTTCAAATTGGCGGCTGTGACGCAGTTGACCTCGTTAGCCGATTTGGCACGCCATTATATGTAGTAGATGAGGCGCTAGTCAGGTTACGGGCCCGTCAATTTAATGAAGCATTTCAAGCTTCCGGATTGAAATATCAGGTTGCATATGCGAGCAAAGCGTTTAGCGTTATGGCAATGTGCGTTATCGCAGAACAGGAAGGGCTGTCGCTGGACGTCGTTTCTGACGGCGAGCTTTATACGGCGCTGCAGGCGGGCTTCCCGGCGCAACGCATACATTTTCATGGCAACAACAAAACAATAGCAGAGCTGGATATGGCTTTACATGCAGATATCGGCTGCTTTGTAGTTGATAACTATTACGAGCTGGAGCTGCTTAATGAGCGTGCTGCGCTGCAGGGCAAAACGGCAAATATTTTGCTTCGCATTACACCGGGCGTAGAAGCCCATACGCATGATTATATTTCAACGGGCCAGGCGGATTCCAAATTTGGCTTTGATCTGGGCAACGGGTCAGCGGAAGATGCGATCATACGAGCATCCGGCTATTCTCATTTGTCTCTTCTGGGTGTTCATTCCCATATCGGCTCGCAAATTTTCGAGGTCGAAGGCTTCAAGCTTGCAGTCGAAAAGCTGTCCCAGTTCGCTATTCGCATGAGAGATCAGCATGATATTGCTTTTACGGTTCTTAATGTGGGCGGCGGCTTCGGCATCCGTTATACTGCTGAGGATTCACCGCTCCCTGTCAAGGAATATATTGCTGCAATCGCAGATGCCGTGATTACGAATTTCAATTCGGCAAAATATGACATCCCGGAAATTTGGATCGAACCAGGCCGCAGTATGGTGGGCGATGCCGGAACAACCTTATATACGGTAGGTTCCACAAAAGATATTCCTGGCGTTCGCAAATATGTCGCTGTTGATGGCGGAATGACAGATAATCCCCGTCCTGCATTGTATCAGTCCAAATACCATGCGATTTTGGCTAATCGGGCAACTGAAAGCAATGAAGAGACCGTTTCGATCGCGGGCAAATGCTGTGAGAGCGGCGATATGCTAATATGGGATTTAGAGCTGCCGAAGGTTAATGCGGGCGATGTGCTTGCTGTATTCAGCACAGGAGCCTATAATTATGCCATGGCGAGCAACTATAATCGGATTCGCCGTCCTGCAGTTGTATTTGTTAAGGATGGGGAAGCCGATGTCGTAGTAGAGCGAGAATCGCTGCAGCAAATTACGTGCAACGATGTTGTCCCCGCAAGATTGCAAAAAACTTCACTTGCGAAATAAGGGGAGAATTGGTAACGTAGTCTTATTAGCACATAGAGAGGAAGATTAAATCATGGCAAAACAAGCAAAAATTACTTTGGCAACAGGAGAGGAAGTTATCCTTGACCTGTTTGATCAAGATGCACCAAATACAGTAGCAAATTTCGAAAAGCTTGCTAATGACGGCTTTTACAACGGTCTTACTTTCCACCGTGTTATTCCTGGCTTTGTAGCACAGGGAGGATGTCCTAACGGTACTGGAACAGGCGGTCCCGGCTACCAAATCAACTGCGAAATCAACCCGAACAAGCATGAGCGCGGTACGCTTGCAATGGCGCATGCTGGACGCAATACAGGCGGAAGCCAGTTCTACATTTGCTATCAGCCGCAGCCGCATCTTGACGGCGGACATACTGTTTTCGGCAAAGTAGCTAAAGGCATGGAGTTTGTTGACGCGTTAAAAGGCGGAGATAAAATGACTAAGGTAGAAGTGTACGAAGTCTAAAATTGGAAGCCCCGCCTTTGCTGGCGGGGCTTTGTTTAAAATATAAGAGACTGTCGATTCATTGTGGGCAACTATTGATAAGCAATGAGAAAGGGGAAACGGAGAGCAAGATTGGAAATGGAGAAGCGGCAGCGTCCGCCTTTGTAGGCCAATTCTATCCTTTACACCGGGTTATTTATTCATAAAAATTAGACTACAACAGCGGTCGGAATCCCAATCTTGATTGCAGTGATACCCCTTTCTATTGCTTGTTGCAACTATCCACAATGAATCAATCAATAAGTTCCTTTAAAAAAGCAACAAAGAAATTATATCCAACCAATACGGTTGAATTTTACGACGTTTAGTGGTAAGATGCAAATAACAATTTTATTAGATCAGCTTTCCTTCGGGGTGGGGTGCAATTCCCAACCGGCGGTGATCGGCAAGTATTCATGGAGCCAATGGGCTGCAAGCTTGCCGTCAGTCCGTGACCCGTATTAATGATTATTTCTTGCGAGAGAAGTAATGCAGTACATTTTTACGGTGGACCTGGTGCAAATCCGGGACCGACAGTATAGTCTGGATGGGAGAAGGAGAAGCGTCGACAGCTATGATTAGAATTTCACTCTACTACATGTGCATTTTTTCACATGCAGCTTGAGCAGAGCTTTTCTTTCATAGAGATCAATTGGGCACCGCTGCTGCGGTTTCTTTGTGAACGGCTCAAAGCCGATATCACTATATAAGAGCTGCAGTAGACAATCGTATGCCTTAATACATGGACGGCAGGGCCGCTCTTTGTTATTTGATCTGCATATGTTGACTTTCTCATAACCAATCACCCCTTTCGGTAAGCTGCCGATGGGGGTTTTTTTATTGATGGATGTTCTAAGCGATGAACATTATATGCGAATTGCGCTTGAGCTTGCAGCAGCAGCTTCAGGACAAACCGGAACGAATCCAGTCGTCGGGTGTGTAGTCGTCAATGAAGGCAGAGTTGTAGGCATGGGCGCGCATTTGAAGCAAGGGGAGGCCCATGCGGAAGTACATGCGCTCCAAATGGCCGGCGAGCTTGCCCGCAATGCCACCGTATACGTTACTTTGGAACCATGCAGCCATTACGGAAGAACGCCGCCGTGCAGCGATAGAATTATTGACGCAGGCGCAGCCAAGGTTGTGATTGCCTCGCTTGATCCTAATCCGCTCGTTGCAGGAAGCGGGGCTGCCAAGCTTAGAGCGCGTGGCATCGAAGTTGTTGAGGGGGTTATGCAGCGTGAAGCTCAGCTGCTTAATGAAAAGTTCAATCATTATATTACAACGGGCTTGCCATTCGTTACGATAAAGACAGCCAGCACGCTAGACGGCAAAATTGCCAGCCAATCGGGCGACAGCCGCTGGATTACGGGAGAAAAGGCAAGGGCGGAGGTGCATACGCTCAGACATCAGCATGAAGCGATTATGGTGGGGGTTGATACCGTAATTGCGGATGATCCTTCACTTACGACCCGAGCTGTTGTTCCTGCGCTGCTCCCAGTTAGAATTGTGGTCGACTCCAGCTTAAGAATACCGCTTGAGGCGAAGCTGCTGTCTGATCAGCTGGCACCGGTTATTGTGCTTACAACTTCTCGGGCAAATCAGGAAAAACTAGCTGGACTGACAGAAAAAGGCGTGCAAGTGATTAGCTGCGGCGAAGGTCCCAAGGTTGATTTGGCCGTGGCAATGAAAAAGCTTGGAGAGCTTAAAATCAGCTCTATTTTGCTTGAAGGCGGCGGCAAGCTGAATGGGGCCATGCTTCGCGCAGCGCTTGTCAATAAAATTATAATGTATTACGGTACGAAAATTATAGGCGGCTTTCATTCGCCCAGCTGCTTTGCTTTTGAAGGGATAGAGCGCATGAACGATGCGATTGAACTGGACAATGTTGCTGTGTCTATGGCTGGAAATGATATTTGTGTTGTCGGCTATCCCGTGTATTAAGCTGAGAGGAGGTAATTTGCGATGTTTACGGGTCTTGTAGAGGAAGTAGGGAAGCTTAAGTATATAAAGTCGCAAGGCGAGGCGCTTCTGTTGACGATCTCAGCAAGCAAAATATTGCAAGATGTGCAAGTGGGCGACAGTATTGCAGTCAACGGCGTCTGTCTTACCGTAACATCCTATGATTCAGTTTCCTTTATAGCCGATGTTATGCCGGAAACCTTTCGTCGAACGACATTGCAGCATTTAAAGCCGGGTGATTCGATTAACGTGGAGCGCGCAATGAGCGCTTCAAGCAGATTTGGCGGACATATCGTTCAAGGCCATGTAGATGGCGTCGGTAAGGTCGTATCCAGAGTAATAGATGCCAATGCGGTTGTTTTTACGATTCGTCCGAGTGATCCAGACGTATTTCGATATATTATCCCGAAAGGCTCTATTACAATTGATGGTATTAGCTTGACGGTCGTAGAAGCGGATGGCGATATTTTTTCAGTATCGATTATTCCGCACACTTTGGCTGAAACTGCGCTTAATGACCGCAAGGCTGGCGCCGAGGTCAATCTGGAGTGCGATGTAATTGGCAAGTATGTAGATCATCTTCTGCATTATAATAAGCCGGCTAAAAAAGAGAAAGGCTCAAGTATTACTGAAAGTTATTTAGCTGAGCATGGCTTTATTTGATCCTATAGGAGGGGAAAGAAATGAGACAAGAAGATGAAAATATGTTTGATACGATTGAAGCGGCAATCGAGGATTTGAAGCAGGGCCGTCCTGTTATTGTCGTAGATGACGAGGATCGGGAAAATGAAGGAGATCTGGTAGCGCTGGCTGAGAAGTCTACTCCTGAAATTATTAATTTCATGATAACTGAGGCAAGAGGCTTGGTATGTGTGCCTATTACGCCAGAGCGTGCCGAGCAGCTCGACCTTACGCCGATGGTAGCGCATAATACAGATTACCACGGTACTGCATTTACCGTATCGGTTGACCATATTAGCACATCGACTGGCATATCTGCCTATGAGCGTTCGCAATCCATCAAGGCGTTAATTGATAATACGACCAAGGCGGGGGATTTCCGCAGGCCGGGACATATATTTCCGCTAATCGCGAAAGCCGGCGGTGTATTGCGCCGTGCCGGACATACCGAAGCGGCTGTTGATTTAGCTACTTTATGCGGTTCAGCGCCAAGCGCTACGATATGCGAGATCATTAACGATGACGGCAATATGGCCCGCTTGCCTGATTTGATTGAATTTAAAAAGAAGCATGGCTTGAAGCTGATTACGATTGAAGAACTGATCCGTTATCGCAATGAGAAGGAAAAGCTGGTTGACCGCGTCGTAGATATTAAGTTGCCTACAGATTTTGGCGATTTCCGAATGGTTGCCTATACGAACCAGGCCGACGACAAAGAGCATGTAGCCTTAGTTAAAGGCGAAATTGATCCTGATAGACCTACGCTTGTCAGAGTTCATTCCGAGTGTCTTACCGGCGATATCTTTCATTCGCATCGCTGCGATTGCGGTCCGCAGCTTGCTGCTGCCTTGCAGCAAATTGAAGAAGAGGGCACTGGCGTGCTTCTTTATATGCGGCAGGAGGGCAGAGGCATCGGCTTAATTAACAAGCTTAAAGCCTATGCTTTGCAGGAGCAGGGACTCGATACAGTTGAAGCAAATTTGAAGCTGGGCTTTGCGGCAGATTTACGCGAGTATGGCATCGGAGCGCAAATTTTAAAGGATCTTGGCGTGTCGAAGATGAAGCTGCTGACAAACAATCCGCGCAAAATTAGAGGGCTTGAAGGCTATGGCCTTGAAGTGGTTGAGCGCGTGCCGATCAAAATGGAGCCTAATGAAAGCAACCGCGGCTATTTGCAAACTAAAAAAGCAAAGCTTGGCCATATGCTTTAATAGCTCAGTTCCCAGGAGAGCTTCGCTGTTTAATCCTTGAAAATTTAGCTGTTTAACAAACAATTATGCAAATATACAAGGATAAACGGCTCCGCCGTCCTTTTGAAAGGCGGCGCGTTTACCGATGAAATATAGAATCAGGATAAGTTAAAAACTTATACTTTCTATTATTTCAAAAAAAAACATTGAGAGGAAGTTAAGAAGATGGTACGTTATTATGAGGGAAAATTAGTTTCTGACGGTTTGAAATTCGGTGTTGTTGTAGGTCGTTTCAATGAATTTATTTCAAGCAAGCTGCTTGGCGGCGCGCTTGATGCTTTTAAACGCCATGGCGCAGAGGAAAGTGAAGTTGAAGTAGCTTGGGTTCCTGGCGCTTTTGAAATTCCGCTAATGGCACAAAAGATGGCTGAAAGCGGCAAGTATGACGCTGTTATTACATTAGGCGCTGTTATTCGCGGCTCTACACCGCATTTTGATTATGTTTGCAACGAAGCTGCAAAAGGAGTTGCAGCAATTGCTCTTAAAACCGGAGTACCCACTATATTTGGTGTGTTAACTGTAGATTCAATTGAACAAGCAATTGAGCGTGCAGGCACAAAAGCAGGAAATAAAGGCTATGAAGCAGCGGTTACCGCTATTGAAATGGCTAACTTAACGAAGCAGTTTCAGCAATCCTAATACCTGAGCTGCTTCTAGCAGGAGGTTGCACTCGTGTCAGTGCTATACAAGCTGGAAACGTTCGAGGGTCCTCTAGATTTGTTGCTCCATTTGATCGACAAGGCAGAGATTGACATCCACGAGGTTTCAATTAGTGAGATAACGATACAATATATGGATTATTTGCACGCGATGCAGGAGCTAGAGCTTGAGGTAACTAGTGAGTTTCTTGTAATGGCGGCGACGCTGCTTGCGATGAAGAGCAAGCAGCTGCTGCCTAAGCCGCCTGTATTCGAGGAGGAGGATTACTCGGATTGGGAGGATTATGAGCTTGATCCTAGAGACGAGCTTATTCAAAAGCTGATTGAGTACCGCAAATACAAGCAAATAGCAGAGCAATTGCGCGATAAGGAGCTTGAACGCAGTCTTGTGTATTCCAGAGAGCCTGAGGATATGACTCCTTATTTGAAGAATAAGGAAGTTAATCCCGTGGAAGGCCTCCACGTATCTGATTTGATCAGGGCTTTCCAGAAGGCGCTGCGCAGAGCGGCCAGACGCAATATTATTGCGACCGTGCATCGGGATGAAATATCTGTAAAGGATCGGATTAACGATATCGTTCAAGTGCTGCGAAAATTCGAAACGGTGCGTTTTTCCAAGCTCATTAGAACGAATATGAATCGCCATGAGATCGTTGTTACTTTTTTAGCAATTTTAGAGCTTATGAAGATGAAGCATATTCGTTGTTTTCAGCATGAGCTGTTCGAGGATATCGTGATTCACTGGAGAGGAGAAGCTTTGCTGGATGGAATATCAGAAGTTGAAGTCGATTATTGAGGGTCTTCTGTTTATGGCTGGCGATGAAGGGCTGACTAAGCGCCAATTAGCAGATATTATGGAAATTGATGCTGATTTCGCGGTCGATTTAGTATATGATTTACAGCGTGATTTGGAGCGTGAAGAACGGGGCATACAAATAAGCGAGGTTGCTTCATCTTTCCGGCTAACTACGCATAAGGATCACGCTGCTTATTTCGAGCGGATGGCCTATACGCCGACGCGTGCCCAGCTGTCACAAGCTGCGCTTGAGACGCTTTCCATTGTTGCCTATCGGCAACCCATTACAAGAATTGATATTGAAGAAATTCGCGGTGTCAAGAGTGAACGTGCCATACATACTTTAGTATCGAAGGATTTAATTGAAGAGGTAGGACGTGCGGAAGCGATTGGCAGACCGATTTTATATGGCACAACAAAATCATTTCTTGATTACTTCGGTTTGCCGTCCTTGAAGGAATTGCCTGAGCCGAAGGGTGATTTGGAGGAAGGCTTGGAAGAAGAAACTCAGCTATTATTCGAACGTCTTGAAGGCACGCAAATGACAATTGACGAAATGAAAGAATGAGATAAGACTGTTAGGTCATACTATATCCAATGTAATTTGGGATGAAAGGAAGCATGCTTATGCTGATGAACCCATATGCTTGGATTGTGGCCGGCAGTCTCTTTTTTTTGATTATAGCGATTGTTGTCTGGTTTTCCCCCATTATTATTGAAGGAAGCTATCGCAGACATGAGAACAAAGACGAAGCCTTCATAAAAATAAGCGGATTATACGGTTTAGCTCATTATAAGCTGTCTATTCCTGAAATGCGCGTTAAAGGGCTAAAATTATTTGTGAAAAAAATGTCAACGGTTCAGCAGCCGATATCTACCAACAAAAACCGGTCCGATGAGGCGATTTCCCCAAATGATATTGCCAATTACTTGGATACGGCTAAACGAATTATGCACGCTACAAAGGACTTGACCCAATGGATGAAGCGGGCGATTCGGCGTCTGGAGCTGAAGGATTGGCGATGGCATACCTCTGTTGGAACAGGAGATGCAATGTGGACTGCGATGATTACTGGAGGTTTTTGGACGGTTAAAACGACGCTGGTAGGCTTTTTGTCGCAGCATATGCGATTCAAAGCATTGCCTACAATGAAAGTGGAGCCTGTATATTCACATCCTTCTTTTTCAACTCAATGGTCATGCATAGCTGAAATTCGCTTCGGCAATGCTATTGTTGCAGGACTTGCACTTATTGTCCGTATGCTGAAGGAGAAAGGAGGAGTTAAAGCATGGCAGAGCATCCTATTCAAGGCTTGATGCAAACAGCAATGGAAAATATTAAACAAATGGTCGATGTGAATACAATTGTCGGCGACCCTGTACAAACTCCGGACGGTTCGATTATTATGCCGATAAGCAAGGTGGGGTTTGGTTTTGTAGCAGGCGGAAGCGATATGAGCTATGAGTATCATGAGCATTCCGATGCAAATAACGCTTCTGTTGCACTTCCGTTTGGAGGCGGGAGCGGCGGTGGTGTATCGATTACGCCTATCGCATTCTTAGTTGTAGGCGAGCAAGGCGTAAAGGTTGTACCGCTTGATAATCAGACTCATCTGATTGAGCGTGTCATTGACTATGCACCGCAAATGCTGGACAAATTCCAATCTTGGATAAAATCATCCAGCAGTACGGAAGTTGTCAAGACGACCGTCATTGATTAGAAAATAATAAGCTGAAAAATAAAAGAGCTGTCAGCACTGAACCTGGGTGCTGACGGCTCTTTTTCCCTCCCATCGCCATTGGACGAGTATACTCGCTAATGTACAAGCATATACTTCTATATATGCTGGTGGAATAAACAAGCTTTAGCTACAAGAATTTGAAAGGAGCGGCTTACATTTTGAGTTATTTTGCATCCAGACAGCGGCTTATTCATTTATTGTTATGCATCATGATTGGTTTAGGCAGCTCTTTGACGGTTAGTGATGCGGTGCTAGCGGACCGATCAGCCAAATCAAGCGCTGATGATCTCAATGAAGTAGATACAAGCGCAAAAGCCTCCGCATTGATTGACGTTACTTCAGGCAGGCTGCTGCATAGTGAAAATGGCGACAAGCCGATGAGAATTGCCAGTCTTACTAAAATTATGACAGCTATTGTTGCAATTGAGCACGGTAATTTGCAGGATATGGTCAAGGTTAACAAGTCGGCTGTCGGCAAGGAAGGCTCATCAATTTATATTCAGCTGAACGAGGAAATGAGCTTATCCAATTTGTTGTATGGGCTTATGCTCCGTTCCGGCAATGATGCGGCGGTCGCAATAGCTGAGCATGTTGGCGGTTCAGAGGAGGGCTTTGTTCATCTGATGAATGAAAAAGCCAGCTATATCGGTCTTGCTAACACTTCATTTAAAAATCCTCATGGTCTGGACCAGGACGGGCACTATTCCACGGCCAACGATTTGGCAGTGCTAACGGCTTATGCGCTTAAAAATAAGGCGTTTGCTGAAATTGTGAAGTCCAAGGAGAAAACAGCGCCAAACCCGCATGAGGATTGGGACTATCGCTGGAAAAATAAAAATAAAATGCTTACTTTGTATGAAGGAGCGGACGGGGTGAAAACAGGCTATACGAAAAAAGCATTGCGTTGTCTCGTAAGCTCTGCGACCCGTAATAAGCATCAGCTTGTAGCTGTAACGATAGCTGCCGGTGATGACTGGAATGACCACCGATTAATGCTTGACTGGGGATTCGAGCATTTCAAGCTGGAGAAGCTGGCGCAAAAAAACAAGCAGCTGCGCGGTTATCCTTATCAGGCGGGACAAACTTTTTATTATCCGCTTAAGCAAGTTGAAGCTGAACAAATTGAAGTAAAGGTAATTCCTTTTAAGGACGTGAAGCCATTTCGCTTTGGAATGCGCGGCAAGATGGAGTGGTACCTGAACAACGAGGCAATCGGCTCTATACCAATTTATGATGCGAAGGGCATAGCCGGCTATTAGCCTTAACTATTACTTAATATTACGCTCAAACGGGGGAGGAGAGCGCGTGGTAAACTGGATCTGGTTATTTTTTATTGCGAGCAGCGTTATTGTTGCTGCGGCGACTGGAAAGATGGAGGCTGTTACCCAAGCTGCGTTTGATGGCGCAAAGTCGGGAGTAACAGTCAGCTTTGGTTTGATTAGTATAATGGTTTTTTGGCTCGGCATGATGCGGATTGCGGAGGACGCCGGATTGCTCAGCAAGCTGGCTCGTTTAATGAGTCCTATAGTTACGCGTTTATTTCCTGATGTGCCAAAGGGACATCCTGCGCTTGGCTACATTATGAGCAATTTGAGTGCAAATATATTTGGCCTTGGCAATGCGGCAACGCCAATGGGCATTAAAGCGATGCAGGAGCTGCAAAAGCTTAATAAGGATGAAACGACGGCAACGCCGGCAATGTGTACGCTGCTGGCTTTGAATACATCAAGCATAACGATCGTGCCTACAACATTAATCGCCATACGAATGAATTATGAGTCGGCCAACCCCGCCGAAATAATAGGCACCACTTTAGCAGCGACCTTTATAGCAACGGCTGCGGCCATATTAGCGGATCGCTGGTATCGCCGCAAAGCATCTTCCTCCCCGCCGCACGGTCCGGACATCAAAGGAATTAAAGGGCGGGCTCTGAAAAAGTCAGACGACAGCCAGATGCCGGCGCCGGGTGGGGGTGGAAAGCTTGTATGAACTATTTTCTCAGCTTTCGATTTGGCTGATTCCTTGTTTGATCGTTTTTATTCCGCTGTACGCGGCTATGCGCCGCAAAGTTCCCGTTTATGAAACCTTTGTAGAGGGCGCAAAGGACGGCTTTGGCACGGCGATAAATATTATTCCTCATTTGGTAGGCATGATGGTAGCAATCAGCATGTTTCGGGCATCCGGAGCTATGGAACTCATTCTTTCTGGCGTCAGGCCGCTCTTTGATTCGCTAGGCATTCCTAGCGAGGTGCTGCCCCTAGGCTTGCTGAGGCCCCTCACAGGAGCGGGCTCGCTTGCGTTTACGGCTGATTTGATTCAAACCTACGGTCCTGATTCCATGATTGGCAGAATTGCTTCAACCATTCAAGGCAGTACGGATACCACCTTATATGTGCTGACGGTGTATTTTGGAGCAATAGGCATCCGACGTTCGCGCTATGCACTAAAAGTTGGATTATTCTCAGATATTGTAGGATTTTTTGCCGCTATTTTTATTTGTTTATACATATTTGGATAGTAGAGCTTGTGATTTATTCGCCATATCGCTATGATGGAGAATGAGGTGAATGAATTGGAACGTTTACAAAAAATACTTGCGCAGGCAGGCGTAGCCTCCAGACGCAAATGCGAAGAAATGATAAAAGCGGGAATGGTTGAAGTCAATGGAGAAAAGGTAACCGAGCTTGGCGTGAAGGCAGATCCTGCGACAGATACAATTACAGTGAACGGAAAGCCGATTCGTAGCGAAAAGAAGCTTTATTTGATGCTTAATAAATCGAAGGGTGTTATAACGAGCGCTCAGGATCCGCAGGGACGGAAGGTAGTATCCGACTTTTTGCCCGGCATTAAAGAAAGAGTGTATCCGGTAGGCAGGCTGGATTATGATACGGAGGGCTTGCTGCTGCTTACGAATGATGGGGAATTTGCCAATAAGCTGACACACCCGAGCTATAAGGTTCCAAAAACGTATTTGGCTACCGTTCGGGGCGTTCCGCATGGCACGCTGCTGGAAAAGCTTGCTTCCGGGATCGAGCTTGAGGATGGCATGACAGCTCCGGCTGAAGTGGAGTATTATGATGTTGATACAGACAATAATGTTGCGACTATTTCCATTACAATTTACGAAGGCCGCAATAGACAGGTGCGCCGCATGTTTGATGCGATTAACCATAAGGTCATTCGGCTTAAGCGCGTAAAATATGGGGAGTTAACGCTGGAAAAGCTTGGCCGGGGCAAATACCGCCATTTAACGGAGCAAGAGGTAAAGGACTTGCTAGGTCAAGCTGACAAGACACATAAAGTTCATAAAAAGTAATCGACGGCGGCAGTAATTGCCGTCGACTTTTCGTTATAATGATACTGGATTGTTGTGAATGCAGAATTGGTGGTGAAAGCAATAATGAAGAAGTCGCGCAGGCCGATGCAGATTGTTATATTAATTGCAGTTTTAATAATTGGCGGTTATGCCATCGGTTCAACGTTGTTTGAGAATGATAAGACAAAGGTAAAGATAGGAGCACCGCCTCCAGATTTTCACTTAGCAGATCTTAGCGGCAGTCCTGTTCAGCTGGCCGATTACAGCGGCAAGGCGCTCGTTATTAATTTTTGGGGCACCTTTTGTGAGCCTTGTGTGACTGAAATGCCTGAATTTGAGCGACAATATGAAAAGTGGAAGGATAAGGGACTAGTTATTGCAGCTATTAATTTGAGCGAAGACACGCTGACAGTGAACAACTTTGTCAAAAGATTCAATCTTTCTTATCCGATCCTACGCGATGTCAATCGAAAAACAGAAAGATTGTATGGCCTTCGATCATATCCTACTACTTTCTTTGTGAAGCCTGACGGCAATATAATGGATATCGTAGTAGGCGGCATGACTGAAGCAGCTATCGAGCAGCGAGTTACTCTACTGCTTGAGCAATAGGAGGTAGTTGTTTTGCTTAACATCAAAAACACAAAGTGCGAGTGCGGGCACCAAAATGCAGTGGGCACCGTACTGTGCGAATCATGCGGTAAGCCGCTTAACGAGACGGAAAAATCGAACGAGCCTCTTGAAATGCGCTATGACGGGGTAGCAAGGCGGTCACAGAAAAAAAATCCAAATCCGATTGATCGCGTGTGGAATTTCTTTTCATCAGTCAAAATTGCTATTTATTTAATTGTGATTACACTGGTTACCTCGATGCTGGGTACGATCTATCCTCAGGAAAGCTCTTTTATTAACAATTTTAATCCAGCGGTTTATTATGAGGAATCGTATGGTTTGCCGGGAAAGATTTACTATTTGCTAGGCTTGTCTCATACATATGAGAGCTGGTGGTTTATCACTTTGCTGGTCATGATCGGCACCTCTCTAGTTATTTGCAGTCTGGATCGCGTGCTGCCGCTGTATCGAGCCTTGAACAAGCAGCAAATACGCAAGCATCTTGATTTTATTTTACGTCAAAAAACGGTGTATAAGGCAAAGCTTGATGCTGATGCGGAGGAATGGGTCGAGGCATACGGCAAGCAATTGAAGCGCAAAGGCTACAAAGTTCATCGTGACGGCACAGCGCTCTTAGCCGAAAAGAACCGTTTCAGCCGTTGGGGGCCGTATATTAATCATATCGGGCTTATTCTGTTTTTGCTTGCTATACTGGCGCGAAGCATTCCAGGCTGGCAGATGGACAGCTATGTGACTGTTCCGGACGGCGACACGGTTCATATTACTGGCACCCCGTATTATTTGAAAAGCGAGAAGTTTACGGTAGAGTTCTATGAGGATGATGAGCTTCCAGACAGCTTGAAAGGACAAAATCGCGCCAAGCTCTTTAAGACAAGCGCTGTGTTGTACACTTGCACCAGCAATTGCGGAGACCCGCTTCAGGAGCCCGTACTGGAAGAATTGAAGCGGCATGAGATCATCGTTAACGAGCCTCTAGTATACAAGGGGCTTAAGCTTTATCAGTTTGATTTTGACCTGACGCCCAGATTGAACGCTGTTCATCCGACGCTGTTCAATAAGGAGACGGGAGAGGCTTACGGATCATTTGATCTTCCTATGAAAGAAGCAGCCCTGCATCATGAGGTTGGTCCGTATACGCTGGATTTGGTTGCAAACTATATGGAGTTTGCGCTGGATAGCAACGGTAAGCCGACGACGCTGTCGAGGGATCCGATTGCTCCTGCATTCGTATTCAGCATCAAAGGGCCAGGCCTTGACCCAGAGGGCGAGCCATATATTTACTTCCCGATGCAAAAGGATAAAGTGCGCTTTGCTCAGGATGTAATCAATGGCAAGCTGGCTGAAAAGCTGGAAATTAGAGTGGATGGCATGGAAAATGTTAATTTTTCTGAGGCGACAACCTTCTTGAATGTAAGAATTGACAAGGCTGTTCCTTATTTATGGATAGGCGCATTTTTCTCCATGCTTGGCCTTTTAATGGGCTCTTACTGGCAGCATCGCAGAATTTGGCTGCGCGTTGATGACGGCGAGCTGGCACTTGGAGCGCATACGAATAAAAATTGGTATGGCATGAGGGCGGATGTTGCTGCCGCTTTGAAGCAAATGGGTACTGAAATAGATCCTAAGCTGCTTGATAATGGAGGGAACAAAGGATGAGTTTGGTTGAACTAAGCAATAATGCGTTTTTAGCCGCATTTTTCTTGTATTGCTTTGCGTTTATGTTTTACGGGATTGCAATTATGGGGAAAAGGTGGAGCAACCGTAATGTGGAGCAGCATGAAAAACGCTGGGGACGCATCGCATTTATAGTATCCTCTGCAGGGCTGGCTGCTCACCTGGCCTTCTTCTTCTTGAGATGGATAGGCAGCGGCCAGATTCCAACCAGTAATATGTATGAATTTATTACGTTTCTTGGCATGGCTATTATGATTGCCTATACGATTGTTTATTTTATATACCGCAAGCCGCTGCTTGGCATGTTTGCCCTGCCGCTGACAATTATTATTATTGCATACGCATCTGTATTTCCGCAGGAGGTACAGCCGCTTATCCCGGCGCTTAATTCGATTTGGCTGAAGGTGCATGTTACGACTGCAGCGCTCGGCGAGGCATTTTTTGCAATCGGCTTTGCAGCCGGACTAATGTATTTGCTGCGCGTTGTCGATTTTAAAGATAAATCCAAGAAGTCGCGCAAAGCACAAAATTGGCTCGAATTCACACTTTATTCTATCGTATTAGTTGTCGGTTTTATTATTGTTGTGTTTGCCTTTAGAGGCATGGGATATTCAGCTGAGTTTTTAGAAGAAAAAGTAATGATAGACAGCCGTGGACAAGATAGCACGATCACTGAAAATGTGCATTATACATTGCCGCCGATCGTAAAGCCTTATAACAGTCAGACGGTTTCCGTAGATTCTTTCCTTGGCATGGATAAGCCGCTTATGGAAGCGCCTTACTGGATGAATGGCGTAAACGCCGGCCGAAAGCTGAATACAGTAGTTTGGTCGATTATTGCCGGTTCTCTATTATATGGCTTGCTAAGATTAGTATTCCGTAAAAAATTAGGGGCAGCAATCAGTCCGGCGCTTGAAGGCATAGATCCGGATGATCTGGATGAAATCAGTTATCGCGCAATTGCAATAGGCTTTCCGATATTCACATTAGGCGGATTAATATTTGCAATGATATGGGCAGACATTGCCTGGGGCAGATTTTGGGGATGGGATCCAAAAGAGGTATGGGCGCTTATTACATGGCTGTTCTACAGCGCATATTTGCATTTCAGACTATCGCGCGGCTGGCAAGGCTTTAAATCTTCATGGCTAGCTGTAATTGGATTTGTTATTGTATTATTTACCCTAGTAGGCGTAAACTTAATTATAGCAGGTTTGCACTCTTATGCTGGCGTATAAGAGGAGCTATAGACGTATGCTAATGGAAAGGAGCATCAGTAATGGCTGATTTCATTAATCGTATTTTAGTAGTAGATGACGAAGAACGCATACGGCGCCTTCTCAAAATGTACTTGGAAAAGGAAGGCTATGTTATTGATGAAGCGGAGGACGGAGAAACTGCGCTGCGCATGGCCACAGGCGCAGACTATGCGCTTATCCTGCTTGATGTCATGCTGCCGGGAATCGACGGTATTGAAGTTTGTTCCAAGCTGCGGCAGGTGAAAGCGACGCCTGTTATTATGCTTACGGCAAAGGGAGAGGAAATGAACCGCGTGCAAGGCTTCGAGGTTGGTGCGGATGATTATGTCGTTAAACCGTTCAGCCCGCGTGAAGTTATTTACCGGGTGAAGGCAATTTTGCGTCGCTCCTCCGCTACGGCATTTTTAACTAAAGAGCTGAATACAAGCAATAATATTGTATTTCCGCATTTGGTTATTGAGCATGATGCGCACCGTGTTACTGCAGGCGGCCAGGAGGTCAGCCTAACTCCGAAGGAATATGAGCTGCTGCATTATTTGGCGGTTACGCCGGACAAAGTGTTTTCCCGGGAAGAGCTGCTGAAGGATGTTTGGAACTATGAGTTTTTTGGCGATTTGCGCACAGTCGATACACATGTGAAACGTCTCCGCGAGAAGCTGAACAAAGTATCGGTCGAGGCAGCAGCCATGATTACTACGGTATGGGGCGTTGGCTATAAGCTCGAGGTGCCGAAATAAATGAAGCTATGGAACTATTTGTCCCGCTTGCTTTGGCATAGTGTAGTCGGTAAGCTTTGGGCTACAATTATGCTGCTGGTTGCAGTGGTTCTGTTAATACTTGGGGTTTTCCTGCTTCAATATATTGATATTTGGTTTGCTGAAAACTCAGACTCACATGATATTAAAGTATTGTTCGTAATTACAGCAATAATCGGCTTTTTGCTTTCCACCTTTTTTGCTTTCTTCTTATCTACCAAATTGCAGCAGCCGCTGCTGCAGCTGAAAAATGCTGCTGACTCTGTAGCGCAGGGAAATTATACGACGAGAGTCGATATTCGTTCCTCGGACGAGATTGGCCAGCTTGCGAATATGTTCAACCATATGACTGAGCAGCTGGACAAGCTGATTCATGATTTGAATCATGAGAAAAAGCACTTGGCAAGCATACTCAGAAGTATGGGGGATTCCGTTATTACGTTTGATGCTAAGGGTCAAATTATATTAACGAATCCCAGCGCCGATTTGTTGATTAATAACTGGTCTGATCTCGAAATTGCCAGACAGGAGCAATCCTTAGTTGCAGACTCGACTTACTTGGGTGTTCCGATGCCGCTGCGTGATTTGTTCCAAAATGTGATGAGTGAAGGCCGTGATATGACCGATACGGTTCATGTACACAGCTTTGTATGGTCGGTCGTAATGGCGCCGCTGCATACGAATCAAGAAGTTCAGGGCGCTGTAGCGGTCATACGGAATGTTACGGAAGAGCATAAGCTGGATAAGCTGCGACGCGATTTTGTAGCAAATATTTCGCATGAAATACGTACGCCGCTGTCTATGCTGCAAGGCTATAGCGAAGCGCTGCTGGATGAAATCGTAGTCGATCCTGAGGATCGCCGCGAGCTGGTGCAGGTCATTCATGATGAATCGCTTAGAATGGGACGGCTAGTAAATGGCTTTCTGGATATTGCCAGAGTTGAAGCAGGCCATATTGAGACGAATATGCAGGAAATTGATTTGCATTATTTAATTGCCCGTGTTCATCGTAAATTTTTAGTGCTATCCAAGGAGCACGAGGTGCACATGCATGTTGAAGCGGCAGAGTATCCGCTTATTCTTAAGCAAGCGGATGAAGACAAGCTGGAGCAGGTGCTGACCAATTTGCTTGATAACGCGCTAAGGCATACGCCAAGCGGCAAGGCAATTACGATCAAAGCTGACCAGCAGTGTCTGAACGGAAGCTACTACATTCAGCTGATCGTAGAAGACGAAGGACAAGGGATACCTCAGGAGGACCTTCCTTATGTGTTCGAACGCTTCTACAAGGCAGATAAAGCCCGCAAACGGGGTGCCAGCGGCGGGACAGGCCTCGGTCTTGCTATCGTGAAGAGCTTTATTGATTTGCATCAAGGGGAGATTACGGTTAAGAGTGCTAAAGGAAGGGGCACAACCTTTACGATGCTTCTTCCCGTTGAACCCAAAACAAAATAGCGGCCAGCTGGCAGCTATGCATAATTTAGAACAAAAAAAGCGTTCCTGCTGAAGGAACGCTTCTTTTGTTGAATGAAGCCGATAAATCTTGTTGCTCGTGAAACAATCAAGGGAAGTGAATCGGCTATTTATAAAGTAATTTCTTTAGCTGTATTGAGCTCGGAAATTTTTGTAAGCTGCGCAAGAACTGCTTTTGGCGTCACTTTATCTACACCAAGCACCATGATGGCAAGGCCGCCTACAAGCTTGCGTCCCACCTGCATCGTTGCAATATTAATTTCATTGCTGCCCAGCAAAGTTCCCACATGGCCGATAATGCCCGGTTTATCATTGTGCGAGATAAGCAGCAGATTGCCGTAAGGCGCAACATCGACTGGGAATTTGTCGATTTGCACAATTCTTGGGCCGTAGCCTGTAAGAAGCGTGCCTGCAACGTTGCGTTCCTCTTTATTAGTTTTCAGTGTAACTGTCAATAAATTTGTAAAGTCTTTTGCAGCGTGCGATTTTTGAATCACAATGTTGACGTCGCGGTTTTTGGCCAGATGCATGGAGTTGACGATGTTAACCTGATCTGCACCAAGGTGATGAGCGAGTACGCCTCTTGCAATATAGCGAGTGATTGGCTGAGTATCAACTTCCGCCAGATCGCCGGCATAGCTGACGACAATTTCCTGTACAGCACCTTCAGTTGCCTGAGCTATAAAGCTGCCAAGCTTTTCTCCAAGCTCGTAGTAAGGCTGGAGCTTGCTTTGAAGATTTGCTGGAATTGGCGGCATATTTACTGCATTCATAAACGGTTCATTGCGTAAAATATGAAGCACCTGCTCAGAAACGTCAATCGCTACATTTTCTTGTGCTTCGACTGTTGAAGCGCCAAGATGCGGTGTAACGATAATTTTTGGATGCGACAGGAACGGATGATCTGCTGCAGGCGGCTCAGCTTCGAAAACATCGAATGCCGCGCCCGCTACAATGCCTTCATCTATCGCTTCAACGAGCGCCAGTTCATCAATGATGCCGCCGCGCGCGCAGTTGACGATGCGCATGCCTTTTTTCATAATAGAAAATTTCGCCTTGTTGATCATGTGGCGTGTCTCGGCAGTCAGCGGTGTATGGACAGTCATAAAGTCTGCCTGCTGCACGATTTCATCTACCGATGCCAGTTTAATGCCGATTTTCTCAGCGCGTTCTTCTGTCAAGAACGGATCATAGCCTAGAATGGTCATGCCGAATGCTTTTGCGCGCTTTGCTACCTCGCTGCCAATGCGTCCCATGCCAAGAACGCCCAATGTTTTGTTGCGCAGCTCTACGCCCAGGAAGGATTTGCGGTCCCAAGTGCCGCTGATTGTTTTGGCATAGGCTTGCGGAATATGGCGGGCAAGCGCCATAATCATTGCGAAGGTGTGCTCGCATGTCGTAATCGTATTGCCGTCCGGCGCATTGATCACGATTATGCCGCGCTTAGTAGCTGCGTCGAGGTCGATATTATCTACACCAACACCTGCTCGCCCAACCACTTTAAGCTTTTTGCCTGCCTCCATAATAGCCGGAGTAACCTTAGTCTGGCTGCGCACAAGAAGTGCATCGTACTCGCCGATAATAGCGATTAGCTCTTCTTCGCTCAGCCCTGTTTTTTTGTCCACTACAACATCGTTTGCTTCTGTTAATTGCTGAATACCATGGTCGCTAATCGGATCAGAAACCAATACTTTAAACATCGAATAAAGCCTCCTAAAGCGGGCAGTGCTTGTACAAACGTACACAACGCCCAATAATTATGAACAGAAAAACCCTCTCCCCGGCACCGATGTGATGCAGCGGGTCGAGAGTTTCATCATCGAAATGTTAGACTTTACTATTTTATAGTAAGATCGGTCACAATTGCAATGCTTAAACTTGCTCAAATGTGAAAATTTCGTTATGATTCAAGCATAAGAAGCAAATTTCGACAAGTTTTTTAAAATATTTAGGAAAGCATAAGTTTCCACTTTATAGCACCTTACTTGGCGCCCGGGAAGAAATAAGGCACCTGCGGCATTAATTCATTTTGATAGTATTTGTTTTTGTTTCTAATAAAATCACCAGCGCGAACGGCTTCCGTATCAATGAGAAGCTGTACGATCTGCTCGTAGGTTTCCAGCATCATTTTATCTGCTTGTCCAGATTTGATAAAATCATCTATGCGGCTGGAAAGATCCTGCGGATAAAAAGGCAGCAGCAGCTTTTGCTCTTTCAGCTGCTCCGCATTCAAGCGATTTTTAATTGCGATTGGCAATGTGCTCCAATCGGACAGCTTGAGCGGTTTGGATGCTTTGTAGTCTTTCACAATATTAGGATCGATGGAAGATGCCCATTTCTCCATCGCTTCAAAATAAGCTTGCTGCGCGGCATAGGCTTCTTGTACGGCCTGGACATATATTTTTTCCTTTTCAATTTGATCCTTTAGATTACCTGCTTTTGCTGATTTGCCAAGGCTTGCTGCCTTGTCGGAAGCATCTTTGAACAGCTTCAAGCTGCGTATGTAACTGTTTTGGGCTTTTCCCAGCAGGGGTGACTTCTGCATATCAAAGGAGCTGGCTTCTTTGGCTTTGCTGCCGGCAAGCTTGGAGAGGCCTTTAAACAGTGCTGATTCATCGATCGTTTGACCTTGCGCCAGCTTGTTCATTGCGTCCAGCCATTCGTCCTGAAATTCTCTATACGGT
Organism: Paenibacillus sp. IITD108; assembly: GCF_036541265.1. NCBI lineage: Bacteria > Bacillati > Bacillota > Bacilli > Caryophanales > Paenibacillaceae > Paenibacillus > Paenibacillus sp. IITD108. The sequence goes on from NZ_JAZHCT010000007.1 coordinate 86,561, forward strand.
GAAAATACGGTATGATAAAAGGAGACAAGATCCTGCTGCTGATAATGGCTTGGATCCGTGCTGCTTTTTTCATTCTCGGACGCATATTTGGCTTCTACCTTGGAGGAGCCGATATGCATGCCATAAAAAAAGGCTCCCACAGCGCAGACAAGCATAAATATAAAGCCGACACTAAATAACATAGCTGAGGTTGTTAAACGTTTTTCCATAAAATATAACTCCTTTTATACATAAGTAAATTAATAACAGCAATATTAAATACAATTGCAGACAGGCGGGTAAGCATGAAAAAGTTTGATTTTAAAAAAATTAGAGTTCGTAAAGTATCGATTGATGAATTGGATGACCGCATGCTGCTTGTCAATTTATATACTACGCAAGCACTTACTTTTATTATCGGTTTTATTTGGCTGTTATTTCAGCGGCAAAACATAATATCTTTATTTTCTTATCCCTATTCGCTTCATCCGCTTTGGTGGGGGCTCGGATTGGCCGGCGCCGTAATCATAGTCGATCTGGTCATTTCCAGATTTGTTCCCGATGAGGTTGCTGATGACGGGGGCATTAACGAGCGGATATTTCGCACCAGGCCAGTATGGCATATCGCGCTTCTTTCCTTCATTGTAGCTATTTGTGAAGAAACGTTATTCCGCGGAGCCATTCAGCATGCAATTGGTCCATATTGGACAAGCATCGTATTTGCCGCTATCCATGTCCGCTATTTGCGGCACTGGATTCCGACCGGTCTTGTTTTTTCCATCAGCTACGGGCTTGGCTGGATCTATATTCAAAGCGGCACGATTTGGGCGCCCATCATCGCCCATTTTGTAATCGATTTTGTGATGGGGTTAATTATTCGTTTCAGGAGGGAGCCATGAGCAGAAAGGAAAAGTTCAGCCGCTCCGCTAAAAAAATGCAATCCAAATTAGATCAATCGACGCCGGAAGCAAGCAGCAACGGATTGACCAAGCTTCCGCCGCGCAGTAAAAAATTCCCTTCAAGTAAGCACAAATTGACGAAATGGTATTATAATTTTTTATTTTTTTTATTTGTTTGCTTGGTAGCCTTTCTTTTTTGGTATGGCAATCGTTTTAGTGTGAGTGAGCCTTAATTGTAACATCTTGTCGAATTATCCAACAGGTTTAATTGTTTTTCCTTTAATTATTGCGCATTCAAATTTCATTGCGAGACACAATAAGAAATGCAGTTAATGATGAAATGGGGTGCAGACAGCATGAGGATGAGCAGTTTATTGGTAGGTTCAATTATGGGTGCAGCAGCTGTTATGGTATTGGCCCGCAAGCGGCCGGCCGCGATTGCGGCTGTAAACGATGCAGTATGCGATACAGCTTCTGCCATTAGCCACAAGTCGATGGAAGCTTTTGACGCCATGAAAAAAATGAATTGGAGAAGTGAGGGAAAGAAATACGTCCCAAAGTTTTCTGAGCGTGAGCCGAACGGCAGCGCAATCGAAAAAGGAATAGATAAAATGGAGGCTGCTATTGACGACGCCTCGCACATGACGGAAAGAGTTAAAAATAAAGCAGTTGACGCCGCATCGCAAGTTACGCACTAGATTATCCTTTTTAACACAATAATGGCATGAAAAAGGATCGTATATGGCTGAATTTGCCCCAGAAAATAAGGGGAAAGGCCCATATGCGATTCTTTTTTTTCAATAATAGTGCAAACGCTGATCATACATGATAAAGTATTTACATAGTATGATAAGATCAAGTGAGATATATCATGCAATTTTTATGGTTAAGAATGCTGCGGCAAAGGAGGATCCTGTCATGAAAATTGAACGCCTGAGTCAGGATAGAATAAGGATATTTCTGACATTTGACGATTTGTTGGAACGGGGGATCCAGAAGGATGATATGTGGCGTGAGCCGCCCAAATTGCATGATCTATTCAGTGAAATGATGGAACAAGCATATAACGAGCTTGGTTTCGAAGCGAGCGGACCGCTTGCAGTAGAAGTATTTGCAATGCCGGCTCAGGGCATGGTTGTGATTGTGACTAGAGGCAAGCCAGGCAGTCACGATCAGACTGAGGATGATTTGGACGATGAGCTGTACGAAATGGAAGTCACCTTGGAGCAAAGCGATATCATGATGTATGCTTTCCGTGATTTCGAGGATGTGATCTCAGTTTCTAAGCAGCTGGATGCTTCCAATCTGACAGAAAGCGGCAGATTGTATTCCTACAACTCCAAATGGATTCTTGCTTTGGAGCCGGCTTTAATCGATTCAGCCAAGCAAAATGCAGTCATTGCCCTGCTGGCTGAATATGGTGAAGCAACTTCAGTCACCTATGCGGTGCTTGAAGAGTATGGCAAGCTCATCATTGCAGAAAACGCCATCGAGCAAATCAATCGTCATTTTTCCTTCTAAAATCGAGATCCCTTGTAAAGTCGAAGAGCAACTGCGGGCTTTCTTAAGCTGCTTGCTCTTTTTTTGAAAATATGCAGCATACTATTTTAAAGTTAATTTCGCTTAATTCCATTAGCAGAAAGCAGGTTCGATATGCTGTTGTTTGCACTGTTAAGCGCAGCGGTTGCTCCCGGTGTATCGCTGCTTACTTATTTATATTTGCGCGACCGCTATGATTCGGAGCCGATTCATATTGTAGTCCGCATGTTTATATTAGGCTTAGTGATTGTTATTCCTATTATGGTTATTCAAAGAGGGCTGCAATTATTGCTCGGCGATGCCTCTTTATTATTTGCCTATGTAGAATCGGCCGGCGTTGAGGAATTTTTCAAATGGTTCGTGCTGTATCATTTTATTTATCATCATGCAGAATTCGATGAGCCTTATGACAGCATTTTATATGCAGCAGCTATTTCGCTTGGCTTTGCCACGATGGAAAATATTATGTACGCTGTATTTTCCAGCTCATCCTTTACAGTTATGATCGGACGAGCCTTGCTTCCCGTTTCTGGCCATGCCATATTCGGCATTATGATGGGCTATTATATGGGCAAGGCCAAATTTACGTCCAAAACAAGATATTATTTGCTTATCTCATTTTTGCTGCCCGTTTTTTTGCACGGCACTTACGATATGATTTTAATCAGCGTTAAAGCTAATTGGTTTTGGTTTGCCATACCATTTATGATTATGCTGTGGATATGGGGTGTGAAAAAAATGGATCGGGCGCATGCCAGGTCGCCTTATCGCTTACTTACTCGCGAGGATGAGGTTAATTTATAAAAAATTCGTCCATACTGCCATTTAGGAAAATTTGATGTCAGTAAGGAGGACCTTATGGAAGCGGCAAGAACGAAAGTGACGATACGCTGCAATGTATGCGGCGAAAAATTTATTTTACGGGGCAGACGCTCCAAATCAGGTATCGAAACCGGATTTAAGCAGTGTATCTGCAGCAATAGCGAGGACTTGGAAGTGGAAGAGCATCATTAAACTCGCCGTCTTCTTTTAAATGAAGCAGGGCGGAGCCGGTTATCCTTGTTTTACAAATTTCATTTAATAAAAAATGTATAAAGCTCCTTTATGCAAACCAAACTAACGGAAGGTTTTGTATATGAAAGGAGCTTTTGCATATGTATAAACGATTAAGTGCGATTATGTTTCCGATAGCGCTTGTGCTGCTTATTGGCTCAGTTTATTGGGGCTATCAGGAGCATCAAGAAAAAAATTCGATTCTGATCAAAGCGGAAAATCAATATCAGCGTGCTTTCCATGATTTGACCTATCATGTCGATAAGCTTCATCAGCAGTTAGGCAATACACTGGCTGTTAATTCAACCTCTCAAGGCTATCATCGCAAGGGACTGGTGAATGCTTGGAGATTGTCAAGCCAGGCGCAAAACGAGATCAGCCAGCTTCCGCTCAGCTACTTGCCATTTACGGATGCAGAGGATTTTCTATCACGAATCTCCAATTTTGCTTACAAAACCTCTGTGCGCGATTTAACGAAGCAGCCGTTAACAGAGGATGAGTTCAAAACTTTAAATACGCTTTATGAAAAGTCCAAGGAAATTTCTAAAGATTTAAATCATATGCAGCAGCAAGTGCTTTCCAATAATATGCGCTGGATGGACATTGAAATTGCAATCGCTAAGGACAGCGCCAAGGGCGGCAATATTATCGTGGACGGCTTGCGTGATGTAGACAAGCGAATTGGCGAATATCCCGAGTTGAACTGGGGGCCTTCTGTTGCAAGCATGTATGAAAAGCGGTCATTTAAAGCGCTTGGCGGTGAGGCGGTATCGGCAGAGCAAATTAAAGAAAAGGCCGCCAAGCTGCTCAAAGCGGATCCTTCAACGATAGAGGTAGTCGAGAACGGCAACGGGACTGACTATGCCTCGTATTCCGCAGTACAAAACAAAAATGACCCGGCTAAATCCGTGCACATGAACTTTACCCGCCAAGGCGGCAAACTGATGATGTATATGAAGAACAGGAATCTTGGCAAGGCTGCCATTTCAATGGATCAGGCAAAAGCATCTGCTGACGCTTTCCTGGAGCAGTATGGCTATAAAAATATGAAAGCTGTAAGCTTCGACAATTTTGAGCAGACTGGAACCTTTACCTATGTGGGATCTCAAAATGGCGTGCTGATTTATCCGGATAAACTTACAGTTAAAGTTGCTATGGATAATGGCGAAGCTATCGGCCTGCAAGCGGGTGATTATGTTCAGAAGCATGTGGAGCGCGAGCTTGCCAGCCCAACGCTTAGCTCAGCTGAAGCGAGAGAGGCGCTTAATCCGAATATGAGCATCAAGCATGAGCGGCTAGCGATTATCGATGGCGAGATGGGCGAGGAAGTGCTATGCTACGAATTTACTGGCCAAATTAACGGCGGCTTGTACCGTATCTATATTAACGCCGAATCGGGCATCGAAGAATCGATTGAGCAAATGAGCACGATGGATGAACAGGTTGAAACGGCAGAAGCCAAGCATTAGGTTACCGATTTAAAATTTGAATTTCAGATAGCTCCCCTTCTGGAGGCATGATATAATGTCCGTATACAGGAGGGGAGCCGTTTGTTTCCTAAGGTTAATCAAATGCTATTTTACAACATCGCTTCCTCGGATGAGGAAGAAGCTGCAGTGCAGTATAAATCCCGAATAGCTGACGAAGAGGATGGGACGCTGCTAATAGAGTATCCTATCAACGAAAAAACGGGAAAGTTTAAGAGATTGTTTCTGGGGGACGAGCTTTCTGTCTATTTTGTAAACAATGAAGGAGTCAAGCATTATTTTGACTCGCATGTTTTGGGATTTGTAGAGGACAAGCTGCGTCTTATAAAGATCATGAAGCCAGACCCTGACAAAATGACCAAAATTCAGCGACGTAATTTCCTTAGAGTATCTGCGGATTTGGAAATTGCCGTAAAGCTGCCTAACCAAGAGCGTCATGTTTTTATGACATACGATGTCGGCGGCGGCGGAATATCTTTTATTTGCGATAAAAAATCCAATGTGGAAGCAGAGCAGCAGCTGGAGAGCTGGCTATTGCTGCATTACAAAAACGGCTCCATCGAGCATGTTCCCTTTACTGCAGAGGTAGTACGGATTAATGTGCTTGAAACAGGCAGAAAGCAAGTAATGAGCAAGTTCATTGCGATCAATGACAGCGACCGGCAAAAAATTATCCGTTATTGCTTCGAGCGCCAGCTTGAATTTCGCAATCGATGAATAACGGCAGGCAATTATTGGAACGATACCTCTAACGATACGGTTAGAGGTGATTGGTCTGTCAATCGATAAAACAAAACGCTCCCTTCATAAGAAGGCGCTCGTTGCAAAGTCAGATCGCATAAGTAAAGTGCTTCACAGCTGTATAATAATTTTGCTAATCCTCGTGGTAATCATTCAAGCAGCCCTTCAAAACGATCACATTCGCAGAACAATAACGAGTGTGGAGAACAGCGAAGGAATGCTGCTGAAGCAAACGAGAGAAAGTCCATAGGCGGGTCCGGTTTTTGCATGCGTACGCATTCTATGGTATAATTTTGACGTTCGCAGGCAAAGCCTGCTTTTTCTTTGGAAGGTACAAGGATAAACTGCTCCGCCGTCCTTTGGATAGGCGCGTTTACCGATGAATTATAAGAAGAAGTTTATAAAAAACTTATAAATCCTTATAATTTAATAAAAGAAAAAGCAGCCGTCTTGAGTTAAAAGGGGGTTGACTGAGAGTGTCACAGCAAGAGGGTGACCGTGACCGGATCAACATTGCGATTGATGGGCCTGCAGGCGCAGGCAAAAGCACGGTTGCAAGAATGGTCGCTGGCCAATTGAATTATGTTTATATCGATACAGGAGCTATGTATCGCGCAGTTACTTTAATGGCGCAGCGCTCTGGCATCGAGGCTAATGACACTGATGCTTTAGCCAAGCTTGTAGAACAGCTTCGCATTGTGCTTATGCCAGGTGAGAAGGCGCAGGCGGTTTTTGTAAATGGCGAGGATGTAACGAATCAAATTCGTTCCAGAGAGGTTACCCTTCAGGTATCGCATTATGCAGCCCAGGAATCCGTACGCAGCATGCTTGGCAAGCTGCAGCGCGAGATGGCCGCCTCCAAGGGTGTCGTCATGGACGGCAGGGATATCGGCACACATGTGCTTCCAGATGCCGAGCTGAAGGTATTTCTGACTGCCTCCGTGCAGGAGCGTGCGCTTCGCCGGTATAATGAGATTAAGGAAAGCCAGCCCATCAGTTTGGCTCAGCTTGAGCAGGAAATTGCCGAGCGTGATGCGCTGGATGAGAAACGCGCTATTTCACCGCTTACTCGAGCGGCTGATGCCTTGCTGCTTGATAGCACAGGCAAGTCGATTGAAGAGGTAGTTGAAGAAATTGTACGTTTGAAAAACAGGGTATCTACATTGTAACTTGGCGGGAGCGTAGCAAATTATGTCGTACTTATTTTTTCGGGCTCTCCTTCGATTTATGTATCGCGTTTTATTTCGCCTAGAAGCCAGAGGGATAGAACATATACCAGAAGCAGGACCAGTTATTATCGCATCCAATCATATAAGTAATTTGGATCCCCCGACTGTAGGCGTATTTGTAAAGCGCAAGGTACATTTTATGGCGAAGGAAGAACTGTTCAAAGTGCCGGTATTAGGTCCGCTTATCCATTCGTTTGGCGCATTTCCCGTAAAGCGCGGCGGTGTAAGCAAGGATGCGATCAAGACGGCCATCGCCCTGGTCAAATCAGGCAAGGTGATGGGGATTTTTCCCGAAGGAACACGTAACAGTTCAGCCGGCATGGCAAAGAAAGGCGCAGCTATGATCGCTATGAGAAGCGATGCGGTTATTGTTCCGGCAGCAATTGTAGGCAGCTACAAATTGTTTAGGAAAACATATATTTATTATGGAGAGCCAATCAATCTGCAGGAAGCGATAGATGAAAACGCAGAGGATATGCTCGAAGCTGTAACTGAAGTGATGATGAGCCGCATTCGCGACCTGATCAAGCAGCATAAATAAGTTTTAAATGCCGTTTTCAAATTTTGAACAGCGGATTTAAATAAAGTAGGGGTATGAATCGAGGAGGTTATTTCAATGTCAGAAGAAATCAATGTGCAAGAAACTGTTGCTGAGGAAGTAAATCAAGAGGCAATGGACAATTTTGTGTCTTTGAAGAAAGGCGATTCCGTAAAAGGAACGATCGTCAAAATCGAGGATAACCAAGCTTATGTAAGCCTTGGATATAAATATGACGGTATCATTCCAATTCGTGAGCTGTCCGCAGTGCAAGTGGAAAACGCTGCTGATGCTGTTCAAATCGGCCAAGAGGTAGAGTTGAAGGTAGTCAGCATCGATGACAACAAAGAAGTATTGCTTCTTTCCAAGCGTCTTGTAGACGGAGAAAAAGCATGGGATCAGCTGCAGCAACAGTTTGACAGCAAAGAAGTGTTTGAAGCAGTTGTTGCTGATGTTGTCAAAGGCGGCTTGGTAGTTGATCTTGGCGTTCGCGCATTTATTCCTGCATCGATGGTTGAGCGTCATTTCGTTGAAGATTTCAGCGATTACAAAGGACGCACTTTGCGCGTTGTTGTAAAAGAGCTTGACCGCGAAAACAACAAAGTGATCCTTTCTCAAAAGGATGTGCTTGATGCTGAATTTGAAGAGAACAAACAAAAGGTTCTAGCTTCACTGCAAGCAGACCAAGAGCTTGAAGGCACTGTTCAACGCTTGACGCCATTCGGCGCTTTCGTTGATATCGGCGGCGTAGACGGACTTGTTCACGTATCCGAGCTTTCCTGGGAGCATGTAGCTCATCCGAAGGATGTCGTAAGCGAGGGTCAAAAAATCCGCGTTAAGGTGCTTAAAGTTGATGCTGCAGCTGGCAAAATCAGCCTGAGCGTGAAAGCAGCTCAGCCAGGTCCTTGGGACACAGCAGCTGCTCAATTCAAAATCGGCGATATCGTAACGGGCACTGTTCGCCGTATCGTTACATTTGGCGCGTTTGTTGAAATTGCTCCTGGCGTTGAGGGCTTGGTGCATATTTCTCAAATTGCACACCGCCACATTGCGACTCCGCATGAAGTGCTTAAGGAAGGTCAAGAAGTTAAAGCAAAAATTCTTGATCTTAACGTTGCAGAGAAGCGTGTAAGCCTAAGCATCAAGGAAACAGAAGAAGCTCCTGAGCAAACTGAGCAAGCTCCTAGACAAGAGCGCGCTCCGAAAACTCCAAAGGTTGAAGAAATTAATAATCCGAATGTAAGCTTGAACAGCTCCAGCATGAGCTATTCCCTGGCTGAGAAGTTTGGCGATAAGCTAAGCAAGCTGAAATAATATAACAATCAAGGATAAACGGCTTCGTCGTCCTTTGGACGAGCGCGTTTACCGGTGAAATATAAGAACAGGTATAAGGTAATAACTTATACTTTCTTATATTTTAATCAAGAGGCTATTCCTGCCATTTCAGGAATAGCCTCTTTTTTATTAGCGCATAATATGGTGCGAGAGGTGGTGACAGCATGAACCCCGGCTTTTTATCTATTTGGATCGCACTTATTATAATGATTTTACTTCTTACCGGGTGGAAGTCGTTACTGGCTCCCGATTTTAATAAAAAGCCGTCTTTGCTTGTAATAGCAATTATTGCAGTTTGTTTGCCTCTTCCTTTGTGGTGGCCGAATATTTCTGCAGCAAAATGGCAAATCCATGCCTCTGTCGTCGTATTGTTGGCAGCTGCAGCGCTTTCGCTCTATTTTCAGGCAGAGAAATGGAGCACTCGCAGCTATTTAATAACAGCAGCTGTTATTATCGGCGCAGCATGGGGACTGATGCGAAAAATGTACAGCTTTGATCCAATCTACCATTGGCTCGGGCCGATGTGGGATGCTCCGCTTCTGGCGGCGTTGCTCAGCTGTATGTTTTCCAAAAGCTCTGTTGGGCAGTTTACCTTGATTGCATGGGGTTCCTTTATAGGAAGCTTGATATATTGCATGCTTGCCGGAGTCAGCCAGCAAGTGCTGATCGGGGCTTGGAGCTGGTGGGATGAGCTAGCCCTTGCGCTGCTGTTTGCGGCAGTTATAAGAATTGTTATGGCGGCGGCTGCTGGCATTAAAAATAAAATCAGCGCATTTTGGTTTAACAATCGAAGAGGGGGGACGGCTTGATGCTTTCGTATATACAGCAAAATCATCATTTGATAGTTATCATGCTGGCGATCGTTATCGGGGTTTGCGCAAGACTCCTTATGCTGCAAACAGACTACAGGCAATATCCTACATATCCGCATGGAAGAATAATTCATATCTCGCTAGGCATTATAGCTGCTGCGTTAGGCTCTGTCTCGGTACCTGCGCTTATGAATAAGGATTATACAGCTATTACTTTTTTAACGCTGGCAGCCCAGCAGTTCAGAGATGTGCGCAAGATGGAGAGAGAAACACTAACCAAAATCGACAGTCAAGAGCTTGTAAGCAGAGGGCCTACCTACATTGAAGGGATCGCAATGGTTTTTGAAGGCCGCAATTATTTGGTCATTATGACCTCGTTAGTGACCAGCTTATTTGGTTTATGGCTAAATATATGGTGGGGCCTGCTTGCAGGCGGAATTGCCTTGATCATCGTCAGTAAGCTTAAATCTGGCAAGCAGCTTTCGCATATCGCGACGGTTGAGGAGGCAAAGGTGAGCGTTAATGGACCGGATTTGTTTGTAGGCGACGTATACATTATGAATGTAGGGCTGAAGTCGAACCAAAAAATAATGGAGGAGCGCGCAATCGGCTTTATTGTAAAACCGCGTAATCCGAATGGCAAGGTGACCATTAGCAACTTAGGACAGAGGCAGGCTATATTGTACGACCTTGCAACTATTTTGGGAGTGTATAGAGATTCAGGCGAGCCGGCGCTTGTTCCTATGGCCAAGCTTGAGCTTGGAAGCGGTACGCTGGGCGTATTTATTTTGCCGCAGGAGAAGGATGCGAGAAAGGCAAAACAGGTAATTGAGCAAGTGCCGATTCTTGAATCCGCTGTGCGAATGCCTACTGAAGCATCTGTCAATCAGAAGGAGAATGTGGAGCATGGCTAAAATCACAGCAATTGTATCAACAAATGATAAAATGGTAGATGGCGGGGCGCCGATATTTATTGTGCCTGACGAACATCAGCTGCAGGAAATGGCGTTCCTGCTGGAAAAAATATTGGACGCCAGCGCACATGATTTGAAAAATGGGGTATTTATTCTAGTCGATCACAAATGAAAAGTTAGCCAAGAGCGTTCTTTTTTGCTATGATGAGTAACGTGAGAATGATTGAAGGAGTGAACTGACTACTATGGCTAGACCCGTTATTGCTATCGTTGGTAGACCTAACGTAGGTAAATCAACAGTATTTAATCGAATCATAGGTGATCGATTGGCAATTGTTGAGGATAAGCCTGGCATTACTCGTGATCGTTTATATGGTACGGGCGAATGGAATGGCAAAGCTTTCAGCATAATTGATACAGGCGGTATAGAAATTGACGACGATGATGAAATCATGCGTTCTGTTCGTGTGCAAGCGGAGCTTGCAATCGAGGAAGCGGACGTTATTATTTTTATGGTAGATGTGAAGGCCGGCATCACGCATTCCGATGATGAGGTTGCACAGATGCTGTTTCGTTCCAGAAAGCCTGTCGTGCTTGGCGTGAATAAAGTCGATAATGACAACCGCATGAACGATGTATATGAATTTTACTCTTTAGGATTCGGAGAGCCAATCGCACTTTCCGGCTCGCACGGCATTGGCATCGGCGACTTGCTCGATGCGGCTACAGAGCTTTTGCCGGTTATTGAAGATGATGATTATGATGAGGATGTTATTCGTGTTGCGTTGATCGGCCGTCCAAATGTAGGCAAATCCTCTCTTGTTAATGCGCTTCTCGGCGAAGATCGCGTAATTGTGAGCAACGTTGCCGGCACGACTAGAGATGCGATAGATACGCCGTTTGAGCATGAAGGACAACGTTATGTGCTTATAGATACAGCAGGTATGCGCAAACGAGGCAAGGTGTATGAATCCACTGAGAAATACAGTGTTATGCGCGCAATGAAGGCCATCGAACGAGCTGACGTCGTGCTTGTGCTTATTAACGGAGAAGAAGGCATTATCGAGCAGGACAAGCATATTGCAGGCTATGCGCATGAAGCTGGAAAAGCTTCTGTATTTGTAGTGAATAAGTGGGACGTTGTTGAAAAAGATGATCGTACGATGCAGGAATTTACCCGTAATGTTCGCGAGCAGTTTCTGTTTATGACCTATGCGCCGATTGTGTTTTTATCAGCCCTGACCAAATCAAGATTACATAAGCTGCTGCCTGTCGTGAATTATGTTTCGGAACAGCATGCAATGCGCATTCAGACGCATTTGCTTAATGATATTGTTTCTGATGCAGTTGCCATGACGCCGCCGCCATCAGACAAAGGAAAAAGACTGCGCATCAATTATGTGACGCAGGTTTCAACCAAGCCGCCGACGATTGTTTGCTTTGTAAACGATCCGCAGCTAATGCATTTTTCTTATGAGCGATATTTGGAAAACAAAATTCGCTCAGCATTTAACTTTGAAGGTACGCCGGTTCGCATCTATACGCGACGGAAGTCCGAAGAGGATTAGGGGAGAGGCCTTTTGTTATACGATGTAATTGCGGTTGTTTTAAGCTATTTGCTTGGCTCTGTTTCGTTTAGTATAGTCATAGCAAAATTTGTGAAGGGAATAGATATCAGACAGCATGGAAGCGGCAATGCAGGCGCCACCAATACGCTGAGGGTACTTGGCAAAGGACCCGGTTTGCTTGTGTTTTTGCTCGATTTTACAAAAGGTTCCGCTGCAGTATGGATTGGTTACGGATTAAGCGGTAATGAATGGGTTCCGGTGCTGTGCGGGCTAGCGTCTATAATTGGTCATAATTGGCCGATATGGTTCCGGTTCAAGGGAGGCAAGGGGATAGCTACCACAATCGGCGCAATGGCGTCGCTTGCCTTTATCCCGGCGCTTCTTGCAGGCATCATTACGATTATCATTATTGCGATTACAAGATATGTATCATTAGGTTCATTGATTATGACCGTATTAATTCCTATATTTGTTGCCGTTTTTCATTTTTCCTGGCCCTTATTCGGCGGAACGCTCATTATTTGCTTATTCGCGTTTGTAAGACATCGTTCTAATATTATGAAGCTTATACAAGGAACAGAGAATAAGCTGGGTGCAAAGAAAGGATTGTGAGCTAGCAATGATGGATGAGAGGTTGTCTGCGCCGCGTAAGGCAGCTGTTCTAGTCGCAGGAAGCTGGGGAACAGCGCTGGCATCTGTACTTGCTGACAATGGATTTGCAGTAAAGCTGTGGACGCGCAGCGGCGAGCATGCCAATCAAATAAATACAGAGCATATGAATAGCAAGTATTTGCCTGGAGCAGCGCTTCCTGAGGCGATTGTAGCGACAAGCGATATGAAGCAAGCGATAGAAAACAGCGAGCTTGTGCTATTCGTTGCGCCTTCAAGCGCATTGAGGTCAGTAGCCAAAGAAGCGGCGAAGCATATTACGGAATCAATGATTTGTGTCCATGCTACGAAAGGCTTCGAAGCGGATACGCTGAAGACGATGAGCACCGTATTGGCCGAGGAGCTGCAGCGGCCATCTTCTCAAATCGTCGTCCTGTCCGGGCCGAGCCATGCAGAGGAAGTGATCCGCAAGCTGCCCACCACCGTAGTTGTAGCGGCAGCTGATATCCATGCAGCTGAAAAAGCTCAGGACGCCTTTATTAACTCTACTTTTCGAGTGTATACGAACACGGATACGGTTGGCGTTGAAGTATCCGGAGCGCTCAAAAATATTATAGCGCTAGGTGCCGGTCTGTCGGACGGCTTGAAATTTGGCGATAACGCCAAGGCAGCACTTATTACAAGAGGATTAGCTGAAATAAGCCGTTTGGGGGCAGCGATGGGAGCCAGCCCGTTAACCTTTGCCGGCTTAGCGGGGGTTGGCGATCTTGTCGTCACCTGTACGAGCCAGCATAGCCGCAACTGGCGCGCAGGCTATATGCTGGCGCAAGGCAAGCCGCTAGAGGAAGTGCTTGAAACGATGGGCATGGTTGTCGAAGGCGTCAAAACGACGCGGGCGGCTTATGAGCTTGCCAAGCGCTATGAGGTCGAGCTGCCTATCACAGATCAGCTGCATGAGGTGCTGTTTGCAGGCAAGGAGCCCAGAGACGCTGTTGAAACGCTTATGGGCCGTTTAAAAACAAATGAAATAGAAGCTATTTTGTAACAGGCACGAGCCTACACCAATTAGCCCTCCCTCTCATATGATGCTAGGAGCGTAACTGGCTGAGAAGGGTGGAGCAAATGATGTCAAAAAACAGCTCAAAGGATGTTCTAAACGCAATTAATAAAAAGGCAGGTAAAAATATATCATCTGCCGCAGTTCAAAAACTGGCTAGTAAAGTTAGCCCGTCCACACTAAGCAGTGAGGATGAGCTGCGCAAGCTGATCAAGCAAGTGGCCGCTATGGCTAAAGTCAAGGTTGCTGATTCCACAATGGAAGATATAGTGAGAGCTGTAAAAGCAAGCGGAATGAGCACATCGAATATGGAGTCTCTAATCAAAATGATGCTGAAGAAATAAGATACTATGCGACAAAAGCGATAGTAGAGTAAATTCTCTGTCAGCTTTTGTCCTTTTTTTTATGCAATGCTATAATAGACTTTGATTTATAAATTAATTACATGGTAGCAGAGTAGGGGATAAAATATGGATGCAATGACAAAGATGTGGATATCTTTTTTAGGCATAGGATTAATGGCGATTGCTGCGCTCATTATTACTTTCGCGCGATTGAAAACAAAAGGCGTCGTTAAGCTTGTCCTATCCCTAATTGCTTTTATTATGCTTGTGTTCGGATTTATTTATGGCTTATTTTCAATATTGTAACCGGCGGGCATACATACTGGGCTAACTATGTACAAAGGAGATACTGCAATGATTGAGCTTAAAGGCAGAACGATAACGGAAGTAGTCGAGGCAGAGGAAGGCATGTCGATTCTAGATCTTGCGATCAAGCATAAAGTAGACTGGAGCTATTCTTGTACAAGGGGCACCTGCGCCCGCTGCAGATGTCTTGTAACGGAAGGCGGAGAGTTTTTAGATGAGATAACCGATGCGGAATGGGACCGCCTGGAGCCTGAGGAGTTCGACGAAGGTTACAGACTGGGCTGCCAGGCTGTTATTAAAGCTGGGGCGGGAACGATTAAAGCGATGAATAAAACTTATTTCTAATGAGTAAAAAGGAAGTGCTTGCATGAAAAAGGCCAGTCCTATATATAATGCTCTGGCTGCCCTGGCAAAGCTGCTGCATGATTCGTCTGCAAAATGGATAGTCGGCGGCAGCGCAGGATTGCTGCTAAGAGGCTTGCCTTTGTCTGCAATGCCTCGCGATATCGATATTTATTGTGATGAAGAAGATTTGCCATTTATTTATGCAGCCTTGCAAAAATATGCAGTCGACGCTCCTCATTACAGCGAAACAAATATATACCGCTCTACGCTTGCCCATTTCGAAATAGAAGGCATGCCTATTGAACTGGTCGGCGGCTTTAAGGTGGATGCAGCTAAAAGCAGCTATGAAGTACGGGTGTCAGAGCTGCTGATCCCCTTTGGGGAGCGCTTTAGCATCCCGGATTGCCGTTACCCGCTTATGGTCGTGCCGCTAGCGCATGAGCTATGGTTTAACCAGCTGCGAGGCAGAGAGGATCGCGTAGAGCTGATTGCAAAGGCTTTTATGAAGATGCGCGGCATTCATGAGCCTGCATTGCAGGCTATAGAAAAAAGCAATCATTTTACGGCAGCAGCAGTGGATCAAGTGCATCAAATCATTTCGCTGGAAGAGGCTGGTGAGGTGGAATGGACGCAGAGGTAACCTTTTGGCCCTTGGAGAAGAAAGTCAAAGTGAAGCCCGGCACGACGGTGCTGATGGCTGCACGACAGGCGGGCGTATTAATATCAACGCGCTGCGGAGGCAATGCGGCATGTTTCCTGTGCAAAATAAATTTGCGCCCGGGAAGCAGTGTGCTGCCGATGTCTGATATTGAAAGACGCAAGCTGGGCGACGCTGAGGAGCCGCCATTTCGCCTTGCTTGTCAGGTTCGCGTTCAGGGCAAAACGGATGTAGACGTCCCCCCAGACCCATTGCGCGCTGCTGTAGCGCGTCAGCTGGCGAAGCAAAAGGAGCAGGACGATTCGCTTTGGTAGCAGAAACGGAGGCAAAGTAATGAGCTTTGGAATAAATAAATTGAAATGGACAGGACGAGCCGTTTTGACGCTTGCTGCTGTCTGCTTGATGATGGCAACGCTGACCGGCTGTCTTTATCCTAAGGACAGGCTGAAGCAGAATCAGGCTGCCCCAAAGGAAGCAGTAAGGAATGTGCAGGCTGCAGTCGACGATTATTTCTCTCAGACGGGCGTGCTGCCTATTCAAAACAGCGAGTCAAATGTTCCTAAATACGAGAAATACAAAGTCAATTTTACTACGCTGCAGGCTAAAAATTTATTAAGCTCAATTCCGCCGGCAGCTTTTGAAAACGGGGGCAGCTATTATTTTTTAATCATTGACGAAGAGACAGCTCCCCGCGTGAAGCTGATGGATCTAGTTACGCTGCAGAAGGTGAATGACTTGCAGAGCAAGGTAAACTCCCATTTGAAACAGACTGCAAAAGTGCCCAAGGGTGAGCAAAAGTACAAAGGCTTCTATAGTATCGATTACAAACAGCTCAGCATGAAAGCGCCGGACATTAGAAGTGTATTCTCAGGTCAAACGCTAGAAGCGCTTACGAATGAAGCGGGAGTCGTTTTTGTTGATTACGGAATTGATATTATGCAGCTTATTTCCAAGAAGGAGTATACCGAGGATGAGCTGAAGGTTGATTTGCGTGAATTACTGGTAGACGCTACGGAATATGTGCCGGTCAAATCTCCTGCCTATCATTTCGAAAATGGAGAGCCGGTAGCCGTAAACCCATAGATGCTGAACAAAGCATGTAAAGCAGGAGATGATCCGCTTTATGTGCTTTTTTTATTAAATAGTCATAGTTTTTAATAAAGTCTCATATATTTCAGTCTTGGAAGGGCAGAAAAAGATTCGTCTGAATTTTTACAGATGAAATCAGCATAATTGGACAGTCTGCACATATGATGTTACTAGTCCTAAAGTTTGTACGAGTTGCGTCGCTGGCCTGCCCTCTTATCCGGTGGATGGCGGCGAACCGGAAAATCAATCAGGAGGGGATATTCAGTGGAAAAAGTGGACATTTTCAAGGACATTGCCGAACGAACCGGTGGGGATATTTACCTCGGCGTAGTGGGTGCGGTCCGTACGGGCAAATCTACCTTTATTAAGCGGTTTATGGAAACGGTTGTGTTACCTAATATACCGAATGAATCGGACCGTATTAGAGCCGTTGACGAGCTGCCGCAAAGCGCCGCGGGAAAAACGATTATGACGACAGAGCCTAAATTCGTGCCTAATCAGGCCGTGCAGCTTCGTGTAACGGAAGGGCTTGAAGTTAACGTTAGAATGGTAGATTGCGTAGGTTATGCCGTAGAAGGAGCAAAAGGGTACGAAGACGAGAATGGTCCTCGAATGATTACGACACCATGGTTTGATGAGCCGATTCCATTCCAAGAGGCAGCTGAAATTGGCACGCGCAAGGTTATTCAAGAGCATTCAACCCTGGGGGTTGTCGTGACAACGGATGGAACGATTGCCGAAATTCCTAGAAGCTCTTATGTTGAGGCGGAAGAACGAGTCATTGATGAGCTAAAGGAAGTAGGCAAGCCATTTGTCCTAATCATTAATTCAACACATCCTAGGAGTGCGGAAACTGAGCAGCTTCGCAGCGAACTGCAAGCGAAGTATGATATACCTGTTATGGCATTAAGCGCTGCTACTATGGGTGAAGAGGAAGTAATGACAGTGCTGCGCGAGGTGCTTTATGAATTCCCGGTGCATGAAGTAAACGTCAATCTTCCTAGCTGGGTTATGGTGCTGCAGGAAAATCATTGGCTGCGCAGCAACTACGAAAATTCGGTTCGCGATACGGTCAAGGATATCCGCAGACTGCGCGATGTCGACCGAGTTGTCGATCAATTTATGGAGTATGAATTTATTGCCAGAGCTGGACTCAGCGGCATGAATATGGGCCAGGGTGTTGCAGAGATTGATCTTTATGCGCCGGATGAGCTTTATGATAAAATTTTAATGGAGGTTGTCGGCGTAGAAATCCGCGGCAAGGATCATTTGCTGCAGCTTATGCAGGACTTTTCTCATGCGAAGCGTGAGTATGACCGTTTTGCCGAGGCGCTTGAAATGGTTAAGACGACCGGTTACGGAATTGCTGCTCCATCGCTTGCCGAGATGGCGCTTGATGAACCGGAGCTGATTCGTCAAGGCTCTCGATTCGGCGTTAGACTTAAGGCGACGGCACCTTCGATTCATATGATTCGAGTCGATGTCGAATCCGAATTTGCTCCAATAATCGGCACAGAGAAGCAAAGCGAGGAACTTGTACGCTATCTGATGCAGGATTTTGAGAATGACCCGATTAAAATTTGGGAGTCAGACATATTTGGCAGATCGCTGCACTCTATCGTACGGGAAGGCATACAAGGCAAAATTGCTATGATGCCTGACAATGCGCGGTATAAGCTGCAGGAGACACTGGGCAGAATCATTAACGAGGGCTCCGGCGGTCTCATTGCAATCATTTTGTAGATATATCCATAATCTGAAAGATCGAATGCGGACATTTGCGATGTCTTTGCATTCGGTCTTTTTTTTAACTGCCCTTTTTCAGAAATGAAAATTAAAAAAATTTCACTGGCATCCACTAATAAGTTCGGTATATGTTATTCCTATGGCCTTGCTGCTGTATTTTATATTGCATAACAGGATAGGTACTTGAAATTGCCTTTTGGCTGTATTACTATAAGTTTGTTCGGTCAATAGGTATATATTTGAAGTTTTCGGTTAATAAGATGGATAAGATGATTCAATTGCATCATGCCTAGATCAACATCAAGGTTTATTTGTAAGGAGGTGAAATCATGAATAAAACAGATTTGATAACAAAAGTAGCTGAATTGACAGAGCTATCCAAGAAAGATGCGACTAAAGCAGTTGACGCTGTATTTGAAGCAATCGCTGGCGCTTTGCAACAAGGCGACAAAGTTCAACTTGTTGGCTTTGGAAACTTTGAGGTTCGCGAGCGTCAAGCTCGTAAAGGCCGCAACCCGCAAACAGGTGAAGAGATCGATATTGCTGCTAGCAAAATCCCTGCGTTTAAACCAGGTAAATCTCTTAAAGATCAAGTTACCAACTAATCACATAATTGCAATAGGCGCTTGAACATGATGTTCAAGCGTTTTTTGTATATGCAGGGGACTGCCTGGTATTGCTTTCGGCATAGCTTTGTTGAAATAACATTGCTTAAATAAAGAAGTTCAACTATAATTTTTTTGGATGCTTGTAAAACGGTCTGGGAGGGATTGCAATGGAGCCTAATCATGGTGATTACGTAGTAGTAAAGGCAAAAGAACAAGGTGTTCAGGTCATTGGTTTAACTCGTGGACATGATACTAAATTTCATCATATGGAAAAGCTTGATAAAAATGAAATATTGATCTGTCAGTTTACAGACCATACATCGGCCATCAAAATACGTGGCAAAGCAACCGTAATGACAAAGTACGGGAATGTTGATACGGAGGAATAGGTTTTTTTGGATGAAGAGCGGGCTTTAGCCTGCTCTTTTTCGCTATATAGGGCCGACTTGGCGTGACCTTCACTAGCAATACCAAGTTTTTCGCATAATCACTGCATGCGCCGAATAATGAGCAAGCTAAGCTCGTACACTATACAATAAGCTTCAGCTGGCATGGATTAGAAAATCGGAGGTTGTGCGGTGAGGAATATAAAATGGCTCGTTTCGATAATGGCAATTACAATATTCAGCTTGTTCATTCTCGCTCAGCTGCCTAGGCAGGCGGGTTATTCTTTAAAGGAAAAGCATGGGGTAGAAGTATTTGAACAGCTTCCGTTTCGTAAGCTTACAAATCACAATATTGTGGAAGTTATGTTAGGCGTTCGCTTATCGTCAAAATTAGGGAAGGTGGAATGGCAAAACGCCATGCTGCTAATAGAGCTTCGCGTCGATCCGGTGGACGGCCGTCCTGAAGCTTGGTTTCATGATGTCGATAAGCTGATAGAGCTCTCCTTCGTGCAGCTTGCCAACGTCAAGCGCGTGTTAATCCGGTTGATTGAAACGGAGCAGACAGGCGGGCGGCTGATGGCTGCGATAGACGTCAGAAGTGGTGATAAGTGGCTCGCAGATGAAATTGCATATTTAAAATACAGCGATCCTGTACATGAAGAAATTTGGCGGCAGCGTCTGCGCGTAAGCTTTACTTCTGCATGGGAGGAACGCTTTGGTCCCGTTACCGGCTATACTTCGCTGCCTCGGCAAATGCCGTAATTTGCAACATCCTATTTGAATCGTATGCTCTTTAAAAAAGTTGTGCTATAATAGTTTAGATTATTGAGCAGCGATTGTGCTACTCTGCTTCGGAGGCTTCAACGATGAGAGAATACCGGATAACTGAACTAGCCTATAAATATGTAAATTATGACATGATTCATACATATACTGAGCTTCCCCCTTTATCGGAACCTAGACTGCGCTTGCTGAGCGCAGTTCTTAATGAGAGCGACCATGCAGACAACAGCGAATTGTATGCGCTCGTTACCTCGCTCGTTCAGCTGGGCATGGATACGCATGATAGAATTGATAGTTCAACAACCGGCCGCAGTGAGCTTGAAATGCGCTCCACGCAGCTGAAGGTATTGGCAGGCGACTATTTTAGCACCCGTTTTTATCAATTGCTGGCGCAGCAAGGCCAAATTTCTATGATCGCCTCGCTCAGCGCCGCTGTTTGTGATGTAAACCGTTTGAAAATTGACTTTTATACTAAGCGCAAAAGAAACGAATTGACTACTGAGGAATATTTCAGCTATCGCGTCAAGATTAAAAGCCAAATGTTTCTCCAATACGGCGAGCTGCTCAAAGGAACTACAGCAAGACTGTGGCCTCAGCTGCTGCTTGGCATAAGCCGCTGCGAGGCCATTGTTGAAGAGCTGGAAGACGCCCGCCATCCTGAGCGCGTTACGAACAGCTGGGCCTATTGGCATCTTCAGCAGGCGGCAAGCGAGCAGGAGCAGCAGCTGCTACAGAAGGCTCAGCCTGAGCAAATCTATGCACTGCTTGTCCAGCATGCTATCGTGCAGCAGCTTAAGTCGCGTATGGATGACGCACTGAGCGAAGTACAGACAGCAATACGAAAGCTTGAATCAGAGGGACTGGCAGCAGAGCTGCTTGCGATTACAGATTCGCTTCGCACTAAATCTTTATTGTTTATTCCTGCATTGAATGAAACGAGGTGAGAAATAGATGAGTACATCATCCAAGAGTCATGTTCATGATTTATTTGAATCGATTGCGCCTAAGTACGATTTTATGAATGATCTTCTCAGCTTCAGAAGGCATAAAGCATGGCGTAAATTTACGATGAGGAAAATGGCGGTGCAAGAAGGGCAGACTGCTCTCGATTTATGCTGCGGTACTTGCGACTGGACGATTTCACTTGCTGAAGCGAGTAAGACAGGAAAAATTACCGGACTTGATTTCAGCCAAAATATGCTGGATGTCGGTGCCGTTAAAATTAAAGAGCAAAATTTGCAGCAGCAAATTGAGCTGGTGCAGGGCAATGCCATGGATCTTCCGTTTCCGGACAACAGCTTTGACTATGTTACCATTGGCTTTGGCCTGCGGAATGTTCCGGATTATAATCGGGTGCTGAATGAAATGAGACGGGTTGTAAAGCCTGGCGGGCATGTTGTGTGTCTGGAGCTTTCGAAGCCGATGTGGCAGCCTTTTAAGGGCTTGTATTATCTTTATTTTGAGAAGATACTGCCTATGATTGGCAAGATAGTTGCAAAAAGATTCAAAGAGTATCAGTGGCTGCCTGAGTCTTTAAAATCTTTTCCAGATGCAAAGCAGCTGGAGCAAATGTTTCGCGATGCCTCGCTGACTGAAGTGAAGGTGCATACTTTAACTGGCGGAATAGCGGCATTGCATATAGGCAAGAAGGAGCAGGTGCACTAGGATGTTTCGTAAATTACGCATAATTTTAGAGATGATCAAATTTGAACATACTATATTCGCGCTTCCGTTCGCTTATATGGGGGCGCTGCTAGGCGCAGTAGTGTTAGAGAAGCGGATGCCGACATGGTCCGAAATCGGCTGGATTACGCTCGCGATGTTCGGCGCAAGAAGCGCCGCGATGGGACTTAATCGATTGATTGACAAAGCGATCGATTTGAAAAATCCGCGCACGGCGCAAAGAGCTTTGCCGGCAGGCCTGCTGAAATCGGCAGAGGTATTGGCATTTATTATAATTTCATTCGCGTTATTATTTATAGCTTCCGCAAATTTATCGCCTATTACGATGAAGCTAATGCCGATTGCGGTATTCATGCTTGTCCTGTATTCCTATACGAAGCGCTTTACATGGCTATGCCATGTGGTGCTGGGGCTTACGATAGGGCTTTCACCGCTCGGCGGCTGGCTTGCTATTACCGGAACCGCATCATTGCCGGTATGGCTTCTCTATGTAACTGTAGCGCTGTGGATTGCAGGCTTTGACATTATTTATGCGACGCAGGATTACGAATATGACCGCGATAATGGCGTTCACTCTATCCCTGCCCGGTTTGGCATTGCAGGCGCGATTTGGATATCCAGAAGTTTTCATGTGGTAACGGCTGCCGGATTTTTATTGCTGTTTTGGCTGACAGATTTAAGCTGGGCCTATTTAGCAGGCACTGTTATTTCAGTCGCTTTACTGTTTTACCAGCACTGGCTTGTAAGGCCGAATGATTTGTCGCGAGTGCCTACAGCCTTTTTCGGGATGAATGGTACACTTAGCGTAGTGTTATTTATATTTACTATTTTTGATTTGGCGGTGCTGCATCAATGGTAGAACCAAAAAGGTGGATAGTGGGCATTACCGGAGCTAGCGGTGCGATTTATGGCATTAGGCTTATTGAAGAGCTGCTTGCCGGCGGTTTTGAGGTTCACCTTGTTATATCAGAGGCTGGCTGGCGTGTGCTGAAGGAAGAGCTGCTGTGGAGCGCATCACACAGAAAGGCTTCACTGCAAAAGCAATTCGGGGCTGCCATCGATTCGGGGCGGTTAATTTATTATCCGAGCGGCGACATTGGAGCCGCAATAGCAAGCGGCTCCTTTAGAACGGAAGGGATGATTATCATGCCTTGCTCGATGGGAACGGCTGCTTCGATCGCACATGGCGCCTCCAACAATTTATTGACACGTGCGGCTGATGTTATGCTGAAAGAAAGTAGGCGGCTGCTGCTGCTTCCGCGAGAGACTCCTTTCAATTCCATTCATTTGGAAAATCTGTTGAAGCTCTCAAGATTGGGAGTGAGAATTGTTCCAGCGATGCCGGCTTTTTATTTTATGCCGCAATCTATGGACGAAATGATTTCATTCATAGTAGGCAAGGTGCTGGACAATGTCGGCATAGAACATCAGCTGTATCGAAGATGGGGAGAGGAACAAAATGAGCATACACCATCGCTTCACCATCGGACAGATTGATTACGCGAATAGCTGGCCGTTGTTTTATGGATTGGACAAGCGGCTTGATCAAATCGAGTCCAGCATAACTTCCGCTGTGCCCTCTGATCTTAATCGCATGCTAGGCAGCGGTTTAATCGATGTATCCGGCATATCGTCATTTTCTTATGCGCAATATGCAGAGGATTATATATTACTGCCAGGCCTGTCTGTAGGTTCTGTCGGAAGAGTAAATTCAATACTGCTTTTTTTGAAGGAACCGCTTGGACAAAAACTGCCGGCCACTATCAATCTTTCGTCTACTTCAGCTACTTCTGTGAATTTGCTGAAAATAATGATGGAGTTGAGATTCCACTGCAAGCCGGCGTATGAAACGTCCTCAGGCAGTCTGGAAAGCATGCTTGAATCGGCCGATGGGGCATTGCTGATCGGCGATCCGGCAATTGCTGCTGCGTGGAGCAATAAGTCGCTGTATGTAATTGATCTAGGTGCAGCGTGGCATGAATGGACAGGCTACGGTATGACGTATGCGGTCGTTGCAGCCCGCAAATCAGCATTTGCAAGCTGTCCGCAGCTTTTGCATGAGCTGCATCGGGCATTGCTGGCGAACAGGATACATAATTGCAATCATATTAATCCGATAATAGATAAAGCCTGTACACAATTAGGCGGGCAGTACAGCTATTGGGATGATTATTTCAAATGCCTCAATTATGAATTCGGGCAGCAATTACAGGATGGACTTTCGCTTTATTACAGGTATGCCAAGCAGATTGGCTTATTGCAAAAGGATGTAACACTTTCTTTTTTGGAAGGCAAGCAAGCATAATGATTTATATTTTTAATGGACGGCGGAAGCCGTATATCCTTGAAAGACAAATTGCCCAATAGGTGAAAGAATGAAACTATTAGATTTGTACGCCAAATTAAAAGGGGATCTTCAGCAAATTGAACAGGAGCTTGAGCGTGCTGTATCCGATGACCATGCTCTGCTTAGCGACGCCTCGCTTCATTTGCTTAAGGCTGGTGGAAAAAGAATACGGCCTGTTATGATTCTGCTCGCAGGAAAATTTGGCCAATATCAGCTCGATGTACTGAAAAATGTAGCTGTTCCGCTTGAACTCATTCATATGGCATCACTTGTGCATGATGATGTTATTGATGATGCCGAGATGCGAAGAGGCAAGCCGACCGTCAAGTCCAAATGGGATAACAGAATCGCGATGTATACAGGTGATTATATTCATGGCAAAGCGCTGATGCTTGCGACCAAGCTGACAAACCCGCGTATTCATCAAGTGCTTTCCAAGGCGCTTGTTCAGATGTGTATAGGAGAAATGGAACAAATTCGTGATTTTTTCAATGTAGACCAGTCTGTTCGCAATTATTTGCTGCGTATTAGAAGAAAAACTGCCTTATTAATTGCTGTAAGCTGCCAGCTTGGGGCTATAGCGGCAAATTGTCCGCCCAAGTATGTTCAAGCTCTTTACAAATATGGATATAATGTAGGCATGGCCTTTCAAATTCGCGATGACCTGCTTGATTTATATGGAACTGAGAAGCAAATCGGCAAGCCGCCAGGGTCGGATTTGCGCCAGGGCAACATAACCTTGCCTGTTATAATGACACTGCAGGAGCCGGACAAAAAAGAAGATCTGCTTGCAGAGCTGGACAAAATCAGACTGCAGGAGCATGCCAATTCGCAGCATGCCGTTCAAATTGTAAAAAGCGGAAAAGGCGGCGGCATTGCCGATGAGCTTGCGAATCGCTATATTGAAAAAGCTTTAAAGGCGTTGGAGCAGCTTCCGGCTATTCCAGCTAGAAAAAATTTAGTTGATATTGCCCGCTTCGTAGGGAAGCGAAATTATTAAAAGGCAGCAGGAAGGAAGAGATGGCATGGAAAAAACGTTTTTAATGATCAAGCCTGATGGTGTGCAAAGAGGATTAATCGGAGAAATTGTCAGCCGCTTTGAAAAAAAAGGCCTGCAGCTGCTTGGAGCAAAATTTATGCTCATTCCGACAGAATTGGCTGAGCAGCATTACGCGGAGCACAAAGGGAAGCCGTTTTATGAGCCGCTGCTGAAGTTTGTAACGTCCGGCCCTGTATTCGCGATGGTTTGGGGCGGCGATAATGTGATAGCCCTGACAAGAGCAATGATTGGCAAGACAGATGCAGTTGAGGCTTATCCAGGAACGATTCGTTCAGATTTTGCAGTACATACGAATTTTAATTTGATCCATGGATCAGACTCTGCTGAAAATGCAGAAAGAGAAATAGCGCTTTTCTTTAAGGATGAGGAGATTATTTCATACGAGCATACCATTTCGCGCTGGATTTAACTCGTATTCATGGAGGCATGGGAGATGGAGGATGAGGATTTCAACCTCTTTATTGCTTATATTAAACGTAAAACAGCAATCGATTTGGCGCAGTACAAAGAAGTGCAAATGAAACGCCGCTTGACGACACTTAGGCAGAAACGCGGATTTTCCAGCTTTGCAGAATACAGCAGGGCGTTGGATCATGACCCGACATTGTTTGACGAATTTCTGGATCGGATGACGATTAACGTCTCGGAGTTTTACCGCAATCCAGCCCGATGGGAGGTGCTGGAGCAGCGCTTCCTGCCCGAGCTGTTTAAGAAGCAGTCGAGATTGAAAATATGGAGCGCCGCTTGCTCGACAGGCGAGGAGCCCTACACGCTGGCAATGATTTTATCAGAGCTGGGCATGCTGCAAAATACCGAGCTGCTTGCCACGGATTTGGATATGGGCGTGCTGAAAAAAGCACAGGAAGGCGTGTACGTCGAGCGATCGCTGCGAGATGTCCCGGCCAATTGCAAGAAGCAGTACTTCAAAGAGCAGGACGGGCAATTTTTTGTCGATGAACGTTTGAAGAAAGCTATCCGGTTTAAACAGCAAAATTTGTTGCATGACCGATTTGATACTGGATTTGATTTGATCGTATGCCGCAATGTTATGATCTATTTTACAGAAGAAGCAAAGCAGCAGCTGTATGCAAAGTTCGCAGAAGCTTTGAAGCCGGGAGGCTTGCTGTTTGTCGGCAGCACAGAGCAAATATTTTCGCCCGCCCAATTTTCTTTGGAGACAGCGGATACGTTCTTTTATCGTAAAGCAGCTATAAACGTATAGCAAATTGTCTTTTCTCCTATACTGATCATAACGACAGTCTATAGGAGGATTTTGCATCTATGGAAAAACGGAAGGTACTGGCAGCTTATCGTCGCGGCTTCCTTACGCTTGAGGAATGTGCGCAAATCATCGGTGTGGACAATCAGCAAATGGATCGGCTGCTTAAAGATTCAACCATATTTATGGATAGGAAAGAAGAAACCTATCACCAATCAGCAGTGCACTAACAATGCAAATTATTTTTAAGACAGCGCAACAAGCCGGCATGCTCTTCTTGCATTAGAAGACTGCCGGCTTTTGTGTTTTTCATGGACTGCCTAATCGTTGGCGAATTCGTTTAGCCTTATCTGATGTTTCTTGTCAAACTTTCGGTGCTGTACTATAATTAGCAAAGAAGTTTAGGGCTGTAAAGCAGTAATGAGCTATTGTTACACAAAGTAATCGTATTTATAAAATTAACTTTGATAATGAACAGACAGGTGGTACGTATGATGCGTGAGCTTACGGTTGATCTCGGTGAACGTTCCTATCCGATCTACATAGGAGAAGGACTTTTGCAGGATGCCTCTTCTTTTTTTACAAAACATAATATAAGCAAAAAATCGCCTTTATTAATCGTTACAGATACGAATATTGCACCAAAGTACTTGGAAGCATTGCAGAAGGAGCTGGTGCAAGGCGGATTTAAAGCTGAAGCGGCAGTCGTGCCTTCCGGGGAAAGCACTAAATCCTTGGCTATGCTTGAGAAGCTGGTAGGACAGGCGCTGGAAGCCGGGCTTGATAGAAAATCTACAATAGTCGCGCTAGGCGGCGGTGTCGTCGGCGATTTGGCAGGCTTTTTGGCGGCTTCTTATATGCGCGGCATTAAATTTATTCAAATTCCTACGACGATTCTTGCGCATGACAGCAGCGTAGGCGGCAAGGTTGCCGTCAATCATTCGCTAGCCAAAAATATCATCGGCGCTTTTCATCAGCCGGAATTTGTGCTGTACGATTTGAATACGCTCCAAAGCTTGCCTGCTCGCGAAATAAAAGCGGGATTGTCTGAGGTAGTTAAGCACGGCTTGATCTGGGACGAAAGCTTTGTCAGCTGGTGCGAGGTCAATTCAGAGAAGCTATTGGCACTGGATGCTGAAGCGCTGGGTTATGCGTTATATGTTGGCTGCGGCGTAAAAGCGGCGGTAGTGTCTCAGGATGAGCGGGAGAATGGGCTGCGCGCGATTTTGAATTTGGGGCATACAATTGGTCATGCTTTAGAAGCTGTTGCCGGTTACAATGAGCTGCTGCACGGCGAAGCAATCTCGATTGGCATGGTCGGATCCGCAAAGCTGGGCATGCGTTACGGAGCTACTGAAGAAGTGTATATTCGAACAAAAAATGTGCTTGCGAAACTGGGCTTGCCTGTGCGATTGCCAGAGCATTTTGATGTAGAGGCTATCATGAGCGCTATGATGCATGACAAAAAATTTCTTGAGGGCACAATGACATTTATCGTACCGACAGCAATCGGAAAAGTAGAAATTGAAAGCAATGTTTCTGTTGACTGGGTGAGAGAAATAGTGGAGCAATTAAAGCAGGAGGATGAATTATAATGAGCGTAAGAGGAATTAGAGGGGCTATAACCGTTGAAGCAAATGAAGCAAAGCAAATTTCAAGCGCAACACTGGAGCTGGTTAACGGCATTGTTGCAGCAAATCATTTGAATCCTGAGGATATTTGCAGTGTTTTTGTAACTGTTACGAACGATCTTGATGATACTTTTCCTGCTCAATCGATTAGACAGCTTCCGGGCTGGGAGCTAGTTCCATTAATGTGCTCGCTTGAGGTGCCGGTAAAAGGCAGTTTAAAGCATTGCATCAGACTTATGTTTTTAGTAAACACAGACAAGACCCAGGCTGAAATCGAACATGTATATTTACGTGGAGCGCAGGCGCTGCGGCCGGATTTATCCAAATCCTAACTTTTTATTGACGAAAAAGCGGCATTAGTATATATTTGTCTTATTCAGATAGTAACTAGCAAGCATCAGATGCATGATAGCTAAGATAGTTGACTCAATAATTAAAGTTGTTGAATGAGATTGAGTAGAGAGTTTAGTTAGAGCCAAGCAGAGTAGAGCAGAGTAGAGCTGAGTAGAGAGTAATAGTTGAGCTGAGTCTATAGAGATGAGAAGATGTGGCAGGCCGTTTAAATGCAGCACAGCTGTGTTTATATATGTCCACCGTGTTTATTTTTCATTTCGACATGAAACTAAACTATTTTTACTTTCACAATGATCTATATATGCGCGCTCCTGCTTAGGCAGGAGCTTTTTTGATTTTGTTTGGCCGATCAAGAGCAAGCCGGAATCAAAGAAGCATATCGAAGGAGGTCATTGTTATGGACAATGAATTTAGCCGAGTTGCACAGCTTGCAGAAACTTATAATTTAATCCCTATTGTCAGATATATGCTGGCGGATACAGAGTCGCCAATTCGCTTGTTTCAGCATTTTGCCAAGGATCGCCATTCCTTTTTGCTTGAAAGTGTAGAGGGCGGCGTGAAATGGGCCCGATACTCCTTTATAGGAACCGATCCTTTCATGATGCTTTACGGAAAAAAGAATGAAATGATGTTGGAGATAAACGGCGTCAAGAAAAAGCTGCAAAATAAACCGATCGAGCTTCTGAAGGAGAAGCTCAGTGCTTATCGTAGCCCTTCGCTTCCAGAGCTTCCTCCTTTTACTGGCGGAGCGATCGGATTTTTTGGTTATGATTTGCTGCAGCACTATGAGAATCTGCCAGCGCATCAAGTTGACGATATGAATATGAATGATTTGCAATTTATGTTTTGCGATCAAGTTGTCGTATTTGATCATTTTAAGCAGCAGCTGCAAATTATCGGCAATGTCCATATTAAACCGGATGCGACAGCTGCGGATGTAGCGGAAGCTTATGAGGCGGCTTGCCTAAAGATGGACGCGGTGATGGAACGGCTTCAGCAGCCTGCAAAAATGTTAGCAGCGGCAGGAGCATCCGTATCGATTGATCCGGATCTTGGGGATATACAGTCTAATGTGACCAAGGAGCAATTTTTGTCCAATGTGGAGCAAGCAAAAGAATATATTCGGGCAGGAGACTTGTTTCAAGTCGTACTGTCACAGCGGTTTAGCATGGAGACGGAAATAGATCCGCTGTTAGTGTACCGGGTGCTGCGCACTATGAATCCTTCACCGTATATGTACTATTTGAAAATGGATGAGGATATTATCGTTGGCACATCGCCTGAAGCTCTTGTCAAGGTTGACGGTGATCGGGTAGAGACGAGACCGATCGCGGGTACAAGGCCGAGAGGAAGAACGCCGGAGGAGGATTTGCAGCTGGAGCAGGAATTGCTCGCGGACGAGAAGGAACGGGCGGAGCATGTTATGCTTGTTGATCTGGGGCGCAATGATATTGGACGCGTGTCCGAATTTGGCTCAGTGAAATGTGATTCTTATATGGAGGTAGAGCGTTTTTCTCATGTGATGCATATTGTTTCCAATGTTTCAGGCAAGCTTCGCAAAGATAAAGACTTTTTCGATGCCTTTGTTTCATGCTTGCCAGCAGGAACAGTTTCCGGCGCTCCTAAGATTAGAGCGATGGAAGTCATTGCTGAGCTGGAGCGTGAAGCACGAGGCGCTTATGCGGGAGCTATCGGTTACTTAGGCTTCGGCGGCACAATGAATACGTGTATAACGATTCGAACGATTATTTTCAAAAAGGGCAGAGCGTATGTCCAGAGCGGTGCCGGCATCGTATGGGATTCGATTCCGGAAAATGAATATACGGAAACCGTTAATAAAGCGAAGGGAATGCTGAAGGCAATCCGTATGGCAGAAGCTATATTCGCCTCGAAGCAGACAAAGCGGCTGCCTATCAACTCTGATTATGAAGTAGCTGCAAGCAGAGGAGGCGTTTCATAATGACAGTCAAGCAATCCATTACGATTCAGCAAGCGCTGAGCAAGCTTATAAGCGGGTCGGGTCTGACGAGGGACGAGGCTCGCGCAGTGATGAGCATGATTATGAACGGCGAAGCTACTTCCTCTCAGATTGGCGCTGTAGCTACAGCGCTTCGCATGAAGGGCGAATCGAAAGAAGAGATTACCGGCTTTGCCGAAGTGATGCGCCAGTATTCAAGCCATGTTGCAACTAGTCAAGCCGGATTGCTGGATACATGCGGCACAGGCGGTTCAGGCATTCATAAATTTAATATTTCTACGGCATCATCCATTATCGCTGCCGCAGCCGGCATTCGCGTTGCAAAGCATGGCAATCGGGCAATGTCAGGAAAATCCGGGAGCGCTGACGTGTTGGAGGCGCTTGGCGTCGACATAAATTTAACTCCGCAGCAAGCGGCCGATTGTTTGGCCAGTATTGGCATTTGCTTTATGTTCGCCCAGCTGTATCATCCATCCTTGAAATATGCAGCAGCTCCAAGAAGAGAGCTGGGCGTAAGGACTATTTTCAATATGCTGGGACCTTTGACGAACCCTGCTGGCGCAGACCGGCAGCTGCTGGGCTTGTATGACCGCAGCCGAACGGAGACAATTGCATCTGTGCTGCAGGAATTAGGGCTGGCACGAGCTTTGGTCGTCAGCAGTCACGACGGCCTGGATGAGATCAGCATATCTGCAGCAACACAAATTTCTGAGCTGAAGGACGGCAAAGTATACACGTATCATTTGGAGCCGGAACAGCTTGGACTTCGCCGATATTCGATTCAAGATGTTATCGGCGGGGATGCGGGGGAAAATGCGGGCTTAATCACGGAAGTTTTCACAGGACAAAGACGAGATGCCTATCGAGACATCGTATTGGCTAACGCTGGGGCTTGCATTTATGTTGGCGGGAAGGCTGACACATTGCAGGCTGGTGTGGAAATTGCTGCTGAAGTTATCGATTCTGGCAAAGCGAGCGAGAAATTACAAGAACTTATCGTAAGAACAGGAGAGCTGAATCATGTTTCTGGATAAAATTGTTGCAACCAAGCGGCAGGAGGTAGAAGCGCTGTCAGCCAAATTTCAATTGGAGGAGGCAGAGCGCCGCATAAGCGAGCTGTCTGCTTGCCGCGGCTTTGAAAGGGCGCTGGGCATGCCGGCGCGCAAGCGTGCAATGGGCTTAATTGCAGAAGTGAAGAAGGCTTCTCCATCGAAAGGCTTGATCCGGGAAGATTTCGATCCCGTGCAATTGGCTGTGCTTTACCAAAAAGCTGGCGCAGACTGCATTTCAGTATTGACGGATGCAGATTATTTTCAAGGCTCCAATCATTATTTGTCGGCTGTTCGCGAAGCAGTGGAAATTCCGCTGCTGCGCAAGGACTTCACTATTGATTACCGTCAAATTTATGAAGCTCGCTTAATCGGAGCTGACGCTATTTTATTAATTGCGGCTATACTGACGAAGCAGCAGCTAAGAGAGTACTTCGATATTGCCAAATCAATCGGCCTTGATGTACTTGTCGAGGTTCACAACAAGCCAGAGCTGGATGCGGTGCTTTCAATGGATAAAGCGGCATTGATCGGCATAAATAATCGTGATTTGAAATCATTCCATACCGATCTTAAAACGACAGAGCAACTGATATCATTTATACCTAAAAATGTGACAATCATTAGCGAAAGCGGCATTTCCTCTCGCGCGGACATGGCATATTTACAGCAAGCCGGAGCAGATGGTGTGCTTATTGGCGAGCATTTCATGCGCCAGCCAAATGTGGAGCAGGCCGTGCACGATTTGATGGGCTAGGTGATGATTATGGCTAATCAGCTTAATCGAAATCAAGAAATTCATAATACCCGTATTAAAATTTGCGGATTTAAAGAAAGAGAACATATAGCGCAATTGCAGGGTTTGCCAATTCATGAGGTCGGGTTCGTATTTGCGCCAAGCAAAAGACAGGTAAATGCGCAGCAAGCTGCTGAGCTGGTTGCCGAGCTTAAAAACATTCGGGCAGCCGAGGGCAAGCCGCCGCGTGCTGTAGGCGTATTTGTAAATTTTGATATTGGAGATATATTGGCGATTACAGAAATAGCCCCGCTGGATGTTTTGCAATTGCATGGGGATGAAACTCCGGATTATTGCAAAAGGTTGAAGAGCAGATTGCCGCAAATTCATATTTGGAAGGTCTTTTCTGTTCGGTCAGAAACTGATTATAATGAAGCTTTGAGTGCTTTGCAGCCTTTTAGCGGCTGTATAGATGCTATATTGCTTGATGCTCCCGGGGGAGGAACAGGCCAGGTGTTTCAGTGGTCTGCCATCGAAGCTTATCAGGCCGCAGCAGCAAGCTGCAATTTGCCGCTTTACGCAGCAGGCGGCTTAAATGAGAGCAATGTGCAGCAATTGCTTCAAAAATACAAGGTTGACGGTATTGACGTATCCAGTGGTGTAGAGGCAGAAGGCAGAAAAAGTGTAAATAAAATAGAAATGTTTGTTAGAAGGGTGAGAGAGGCATGAAACAAGTACCAAATGAGCATGGACGATTTGGCAAATTCGGAGGAAGATATGTTCCTGAAACCTTGATGAACGTTTTGCTTGAGCTGGAGGAAGCATACAAGCATTACTCGCAGGATGAGAGCTTCAAAGAAGAGGTAAAGTATTTGCTGCATCAATATTCCGGACGTCCGACCGCGTTGTATTATGCAGAGCGATTGACAGAAATGCTCGGCGGAGCAAAGGTATATTTGAAACGTGAGGATATGAACCATACAGGGGCACATAAAATCAATAATACGATCGGTCAAGGCGTGCTGGCAAAGCGCATGGGCAAGACAAAAGTAATTGCCGAAACTGGCGCGGGACAGCATGGCGTAGCTACGGCAACGATTGCTGCGCTGCTTGGTTTGGAGTGCAAGGTGTTTATGGGCGAGGAGGATATGAAGCGCCAGCAGCTTAATGTTTTCCGCATGCGCCTGCTCGGTGCAGAGGTTGTACCTGTTACTTCAGGAACGCGTACCCTTAAAGATGCTTGTAATGAAACGCTGCGCTACTGGGTCAGTAATGTAACAGATACATTCTATATCCTTGGATCTGCGACCGGCCCCCATCCATACCCCATGATGGTTCGTGATTTTCAGCGGATTATCGGCGATGAAGCAAGAGAGCAAATTTTGCGACAGGAAGGCCGTTTGCCGGATTATATCGTTGCGGCAGTTGGCGGCGGCAGCAACGCTATGGGTATTTTCTACCCTTTTGTAAACGATGAGTCTGTTCGGCTTATCGGCGTTGAAGCAGCGGGCAAAGGAATTGATACAGAGTTTCATGCTGCAACGATGACCAAAGGCAGCCATGGTGTGTTCCAGGGCTCTATGAGCTATATGCTGCAGGATCAGTTCGGCCAAGTATTGCCTGCCCATTCCATATCGGCCGGGCTGGATTATCCGGGCGTAGGACCAGAGCATGCTTATCTCAAAGATTTGGGCAGAGCGCAATATTTTCCGATTACAGACCAGGAAGCGCTGGATGCGCTGCAGCTGCTTTCACGCAAGGAGGGCATCTTGCCTGCGCTTGAATCGGCTCATGCGATAGCGCATGCTGTAAAGCTTGTACCGACTTTAAGCAAAGATGAAATTGTAATCGTCAATCTGTCTGGACGCGGAGATAAAGATGTAGATGCAATTATGGGCTACTTAGGAGGCGGACTAGATGAATCTCATTGATCAAACATTTGCCCAGCTGAAGGCAGCTGGAAAAACGGCACTTATCCCATTTATTACGATGGGTGATCCAAGCCGGGATATATCTGTTCAAATTATTAAGCAGGCAGAGAAGGCCGGAGCTGACATCATAGAGCTTGGTGTTCCTTACTCTGATCCGTTAGCTGACGGTCCGGTCATTCAGCGTGCTTCAGAGCGTGCTTTAAGCCGTCAAATTACGCTGGAGGATTGCATGTCGATCGCGAAGCAGGCAAGAGATGAAGGCGTAAAGCTTCCATTTGTGCTGTTTACTTACTATAATCCAGTGCTTCAATATGGTCTTGAACGATTAATCGATGCAGTTAAAAGACATGATATTAGCGGATTGCTCATTCCTGATTTGCCGATTGAGGAAAATGAAGAAGTTCGTCGTCTTACAGAGGCAAATAATATTCATCTTATACCGTTAGTAGCGCCTACTTCCAAAAATCGCATCGTAAAAATTGTCAGCGAGGCAACTGGATTTGTTTACTGCGTGTCATCGCTGGGCGTAACAGGCGAGCGCGCTGATTTCCATCAGGAAATCGACAGCTTCCTGCAAACTGTCCGTGAGGCCTCCAATGTGCCGATCGCCATTGGATTCGGCATTTCAAGCCGTGAGCAGGTTGAAAGGTTTGAGAAGCTGTGCGATGGTGTGATTATAGGCAGCGCAATCGTGAGGACAATTGAAAGCAATATACCATTGCTCGAGGATAACAATAGAAAAGAAGAGGGATTGAACAATATAGGCAATTATATCGCTCATTTTAAAGGATAATATTGCAGCTTAACCTGACGAGAGCCTTCCGCAAAATGATGCGGAGGGCTTTTGTTGATTGGGCAAGCGAGGTAGAATGATCTTGCTTCATCCCTGTACTATACAAATGATGTTCATCTGTGAGACAATAGAAGCTGAAATTTTAATAAATTAAAATAAAGCACTTAATAAGAGGTGAACGGCAATGCAGCCAAAGTCTAATATTTTACATCTACCTGTCTATCAGCCGGGTAAACCAATTGAAGATGTGAAACGCGAGCTAGGTTTATCTGAAGTCATTAAACTTGCATCCAATGAAAATCCTTTTGGCTATTCCAATTTTGCTAAAGCAGCGATACAAGAGGAATTAAATAATATTCAAATTTATCCTGATGGCGCCAGCGTAGAGCTTACAAGCGCATTGGCAGGACAGCTAGGGGTTGAGCCAGGTCAAATCATTTTTGGGACTGGTTCTAGCGAAATTATATTGATGCTGGCCAGAGCGTATCTTGCGCCTGGTGACGAAACTGTTATGGCGGATGAAACCTTTCCACAATATAAGCATAATGCAGAAATCGAAAATGCTGTCGTTATTGAAGTTCCATTAAAGGATGGCAAGCATGATTTGCCGGCGATGCTGTCCAGAATTTCCGATAAAACTAAAATTGTATGGATTTGCAATCCAAATAATCCGACGGGAACCATCGTTGAGCATGAGGAGCTTGTCTCTTTCATGAACGCTGTTCCTGAGCAGGTGATGGTCGTACTGGATGAGGCTTATGGCGAGTATATCGATAATCCTGCATACAGCGATGGCATCCAGCTGCTGAAGCAGTATCGCAATCTGGTTGTACTGCGCACATTTTCGAAAATTTACGGTCTTGCTTCCTTACGTATCGGTTACGGAGTAGGCCACAGTGATGTGATCAAGTCCGTTAATCAAGTTCGTGAGCCTTTTAATACTTCGCGTATAGCTCAAGCTGCAGCTAAAGCCTCGCTGGCAGATGACGCCTTCCTTACGTATTGCCGAGAGCAGAATGAAGAGGGCATTAAATATTTGTGCGAGCAGTTTGATCGATTAGGATTGCCATACTTCCCTGCATACGGCAACTTCATCTTGTTCGATACGAAGCGTTCATCACCGGAAGTATTCGATGCGCTGCTTCGCAAAGGCATTGTGACTCGAGCGCGCTGGACGCATTATCCTACTTATATTCGCGTTTCTGTAGGCACGCAGAAACAGAATGAAAAATTTATTACTGCCCTTGAGCAAGTTTTACAGGAAGTGATGGTGCTTCAATAGCCTATGACTACAGTTGCTATATTTGGCGTTGGACTGATAGGAGGGTCCCTGGCTCTATGCTTCAAGGGAGATCCTTCGATCAAGGTGATCGGCTATTCCAATCGGCCTTCCTCCATCGAGAAATATTTACAAAGAGGAGTCGTTGATGCAGGGACGACTTCTATTCAAGAAGCGGCAGAGGCGGCAGATTTTATATTTTTGTGCGTTCCAGTAGGATTGCTTGATCAATATTTATCTGAGCTTGCCAGATGCAAGCTTAAATCAGGCTGTATCGTAACTGATGTAGGCAGTACCAAATCCTCTGTTGCTGCTTGCGCGCGGGCGGTCAATCTGGGCGATGCAGTATTTATTGGAGGCCATCCTATGGCAGGATCTGAGCGCTCCGGCGTAGAAGCGGCCTCTTCGCATTTATTCGAAAATGCCTACTATGTTTTAACACCGGACAAGCAGACGCCCCAAGCAGCCATAGACCGGCTTACTAAGCTGCTGCTGTGCACGAAGGCGAATATCGTAAAGGTAGATGCCGACGAGCATGACGAGATCGTCGGCGCAATCAGCCATTTGCCGCATCTCATTGCAGTAGCGCTTGTTAATCAAATTAGAGGCTACAATGAGCAAAATGGACTGTATGAGCAGCTTGCCGCAGGCGGGTTTAGAGATATTACAAGAATTGCTTCCAGTGACCCGGTTGTATGGCGCGATATTTTAATTAATAATCGTCAGGTCGTTTTGCAATTGCTGAAGGACTGGAATAAGGAAACGAATAAGTTTATCAGCATGCTGGAGCTGCAAGACGGCGATGCCATTATTGAAGCCTTTACTGAAGCGGGCGAATTTAGAAGCAAGCTGCCTGAAAGGCGAAAAGGAATCATTCAATCTATTTTTGAATGTTATGTAGATGTGCCTGATCATCCTGGCATTATTGGCAGTATCGCCAGTGAGCTGGGCAGTCATCGGATTAACCTGAGCAATATTCATATTATTGAGAGCAGGGAAGATATTCCTGGTGTGCTGAGGCTATCCTTTAAGGATCAGAAAAGCCTGGATGATGCGATTCAGCTATTGAGCAGTATGAATTATTCTGTTCATCAATAGCACCGCAGCAAGCGTTTTGGAATGAAAATAAACAAATTCCAAAACGCTTGTTGACATTTTGGAAGCGTATACATATAATAAAAGTACAGTATGGTTTCTCTCCACTCCTATCCAAAAACTGTAGCACCATATTGGTGCTAGCCACTCTTATGAGTGGCTTTTTTTTGTCTCGAAGCAGTGTTGCAAATTTGCGCAATTATTAGAATTGTTAGGATTATGAGGTTTTGTCGAACGAAGCAGGAATTTGCATTTGAAAATCGAATTGTATACTACAACGCAGACGTGTGTCTAAATTAGGCTTCATACTTTTGATCTAATCTGTTTTTATTTGAATACATATTAAGAATTGACCGCAACTATTTGTTCCCGGGACAGTACAATTATACATAGATGAATCCGGGGAAATAATCTTGCAGGTGGAGGAGGTTCGCCTGTCATGACTGATTCCCAACTGATACGTGAAATAAAGGAAGGTAATGTTGAGCTGTACGCTGAGCTGATGAATCGTTATCAGCGCAAAATTATGGCCTTTATTTTTCATATGCTGAAAAGCGCCAAGCTGGAGCTGCTGGCAGAGGATCTATGCTCCGAAACCTTTTACAAGGCCTATCGAAGTCTCCATTCTTTTCGTGAAGTGGATGCTTCTTTTTCTACGTGGCTGTATACGATAGCCCGCAACACCGTGCTGAGCGAGCTGCGCAAGCAGAAAGCGGTCCAAGTATCGATTGAAGACGCTGGGGTAGAGCCGATTGAATCGTTCGAGCTTATGCCAGAGCAGCAAGTGCTTCGCAATGAAAGAATGACGATGGTGCGCGAGGCGATCAATAAGCTGCCTGAAAAGCAGCGTTCAGCACTTATACTTCGTGAATATGATCAGCTTGATTATCAGGAAATTGCATGTATTATGGGGCAGACTGTTAGTTCAGTCAAATCATTGTTGTTTCGTGCACGGGCAAGTGTGAAGGCTCATCTTGAGCCGTATTTTGAACAACCCGCGATGCTTGAAGAAATCGAAGGGATGGATTCGCGATGAATTGCACAGAAGTACAATCATTGTTCGGAAGCTACTGGGATTTGTCGCAAGATAATGATTGTAGAGCTGAGATGGATGAACATATGAAATGCTGCGACAAATGTGCAGAGGAATTTCGTATTTGGGAAGAAAGCGAGCAATTGATTCGTGATTTTTCTGAAGATAATTATATAATAGGTCCGCTTGACCACATCAATCGCTCCGTTATGGACAGAATTTTTAAGGAGCAGTCCTGGATCGCGCCGGTGGCTGACAAAAGCTACTCGTTTACAAAGCAATTCAGGCGTAATTTGGCGATCATTATCGCCGGCTGCATGGCCATATTTGGCTGCTCATTATTTGTGCTTCTGTTTCAGCAGAGGAAGCACACAGGCGGGGCAGAGATCCAAATGATGTCAGGCTTGATGGATACAGGAATCGCTTCAGCTGAGAAAGCGACTTTGACTTCCGGCTTTTATTCCGAAGTGCCTATAGCTAGTATTAGCGATCCGCTAGTGCTAAAGATTGTTCCGTCATTTCCGCAGTATTACGTGGCGCTGTCTCTGTTAGGATTAGTGATGGCATTGCTGATGCTTAATTGGCTTTCGCGAACTAGAAGCTGAATATTACTTTGGATTAGGAGTTGTATTTGTTGAAAATAGGCTTCGTTAGACATGGACAAACCGATTGGAATAGCCAGGGTATTACTCAAGGGCAGACGGATATACCGTTGAATGAAGCAGGGATAGCGCAAGCTAAGCAGCTGGCTGCCCGATTGCAGCAGGATGAACAAATATGGGAGGCGGTTATTTCCAGTCCGCTTTCAAGAGCTTACGATACTGCCGCTATAGTAGCTGAGGCTCTTCAATTGCCGCTGCTGGCGCCAGACAGGCGGGTGCAGGAACGAAATTTCGGGCAAATAGAAGGAACAGCTGAACCGGAGCGGATCGAGCGCTGGGGCAAGGATTGGCGAAGCCGTTCCGAGCATTATGGGGTGGAGCCGGATGAAGCTGTATTTGAACGCGGCATGAGTTTTTTGAATGATTTGCGCGCATCGGCTCAATATGATAATGTTCTGCTTGTTTCGCATGGCAGCTTTATAGCGGTTATGCTTAATCAGCTGTGCTCTGACCTGAAGGACGAAAGATTAATGAATCTCTCCTATTCCATTTTGAGCTGGAATGAGGATGATTGGATTCCTTTGCTATATAACTGCACTCGCCATTTGGTCGAGAAATAAGCTTCGCTGGCTGACGCCAGCGAGCTTTTTTTATTTTCATGCCTAGTTTGAAACAATAAAAACTATCCCATACTAAAGCTAGTTGAGCTTAAGGAGGGGAGAACGCGATGAATTTGTCAGACATGCTAGTGTATGCGGATATCCAGCAGCTTAATAGAATTGCCGATATGTACAAATGTGATTGCAGCAGCAACTCAAAGCATGACTTGATTCAATCCATTTTGGCGGCAATGAGCAGCAAAGCATTTGATGAGCATGTCCATAAAATGACGCTTGAAGAGCTGCGATTCGTCAACACGCTGTTGTTTGAAACGAAAAAAGCTTACAGCATGGAGGATCTGATCGCTCGGGCCCAGCAGAGCAGATTTGAGCAGGAGAGCGACCGGCTGCATGCTGTTAACGGCGTTCAAGTCGCATTGCAGAGCGCAAACGCTGCAGGAAGCGCCGATTCTGCTGTCAAGCAGTCAAAAGGGGTTAAACGAAAAGCTGAGCAGAAGCTCAAATCCGTGCAAGAAACGGTCAAAAGCCCGCGAGAGATGATAGCAACCTTTAAACATCGAGGTTGGCTGTTCAATGGCTACAGCGGCCCAAATAAATATTTATTTCATGTCCCTCAGGATATGAAGCAAAGATTCCAAAAAATTATGCTGCACAGCTTTGCACAAAAGCTGGAATATTGCAATGAACCGGAAGCATACCGTGATGAACAGCTGTTGTTTGAGGATGATATCACTATTTTTTTGCGATATGCTCAGCAGAATGACATTCAGCTGGCGGCTGACGGCTCGATGTATAAGCGTTGGCTGACGGCAATATTGGATAGGCTTAGCGTTGGAGAGCAGCCGCCGGCCAAAGGGGAATGGCGATTCGGTTACGGGCGTCATTTCAATCATTACCCGAATCGTTTTTCGCTGCTCTATGATTTTTGCAGGTTCTCTGGTTATATTGCCGAGCAATCAAATGAGCTTCTTGCGATTACGCCTGCAGGCGAGGCAAGGCTGCTTGCTAAAAATGAGCAGGAAATCTCGCGACTGTATCAGTACTGGCTGAAGCAATACAAATTGCCTATTCCTAATCTTGAGGCTATTGTAAACTGGCTTGCCGAGTTATGCGGCAGGTGGGTGACAATTGCTTCGATCGAACAAATATTGCTGCCCTATATCAAGCCGTATTTTTACGATTCCGCGCAGTCTATATTGGAGCAGCGAGTCATTGCGATGCTGCTGCATCTTGGCTTGCTGCGCATTGGTGAGCATGCTGCTGCAGGCAGAGTCATCCGTATTACTCCGCTTGGCAAAGCGGTAATTCAAGGCACCTATAAGTGCTGAGCTGCAGTACAGTAGATAACCAGGCTAAATGCTGCGTTGACATTCGACTGGCACATTGGTAAAATTTCCCCACCGAAGGGAGATGAAGCAATTGCTTATACCATACAAAGGAATAATTCCTACACTGCAGCAGGATTGCTATGTAGCAGAGGGCGCAAAAATAATCGGCGATGTCGCAGTTGGCCCGCAGAGCACAATCTGGTTTAATGCTGTGCTAAGAGGAGATTTGGCGCCTATTAGAATTGGCAGCAGGTGCAACGTTCAAGACGGTGTTGTGGGACATGTAAATACAGATCAGCCGCTTCTATTGGCGGACGAGGTTTCTATAGGCCATAGCGCCATTATCCACGGTTGTACGATAGGCAAAGGCACTTTAATCGGAATGGGGGCCATAGTACTTAACGGGGCTGAAATTGGTGAATATGCTTTAATAGGAGCCGGTTCAATAGTAACCGAGAACAAAAAAATACCTTCCTATACGCTTTCTCTCGGATCACCAGCCAAAGTCGTACGTGAATTGACAGAGGATGATCTTACGCGAATGAGAAGAACGATGGAGAGCTACGTGACGAAAGGAATCGAATATAGGATCTCTTAAACGCAAGAAGGCGGAGGTGCATCCTATGGATAAAATGAAAGTCGCATACGAGGCTATGCTTGGCCTGGCAGCGGAAATGGTGCTGGATGAGGCTTTGCGTACGTTCGCGCTTAACAAATTGAATGATGAAATTGATAAGTCATTGGCTGCCGGAGATGAAAGCACATTTCACGCATTAGTACAGCAGCGCAATGAGCTTACTTCATATTAAGTTTTAATAAGCTTCCATGCTAATTAAGGCACTAAGCTCGCCTGGTCTAGCATTTGGAAGCTTTCTTTTGTAGAATAATAGTGATCAGTAAAAAATGATATGCAGCTAGGAGTGGATGCGCGGAATGAAGTTTAGTGAAATATCTGCGGAGGAATGGGGTTCCCTGCAGCCATATCTCGACACCTGCCTGCTCCCTGTTACAGGGTTGACGGGCATTGAGCAGCCCTTTGAGGCGACAGAGCAGCTTGAGAAATTGCGGGATATTATGGATTTGATTGAAATTCCGTTTAAGGGAAGGGTTGTTACTTACCCGGCAATGCATTTCTATACTAACGACGAGGCTTCGCGTAATATGCTGGAGCAAGTATGCAAATCTTTGAAAAAAACAGGTTTCAAGCATGTATTAATTGCTACAGCGCAGGCCGGGCTTGATGTTGCAGTGAATAACGCCAGTATGGTGCTTCGGCCGGAGCATGACGGAAGCTTGCCTGAAAGCAGCAAGGTAGCTGTAATGATGAGAGAGCTTTGGAATGGACAAGCTACATAAATTTGGTCTTTTTATGAATAATAAAGCAGGAATGTGGAGAAAACAAAACCAACATATATTCAAATGTGACAAAATGACAACAAATTATTGAACGTCATTTCCAATAGGCCTCAAATATTGTGCCAAATTCTTGACGCTCTTATATTGCTAGGCTATTATAAGTTATGTCCTAGTTCGTCATTTGTTTTGCCGTGCGGCAAAACGCGAGATATGGTTGGCAAAAAGGGGGTTAGAACAGAAGATGAGTAACCACGAACAACACGAGGCGGAGCATCGCCCGGCTAAACGCAAAGAGATGTCCCGGCGTCAATTTCTTTCTTATACGCTCGGCGGCACAACTGCTTTTATGATGGGTGGCGCTGTTTTGCCAATGGTTCGTTTTGCAGTTGACCCTCTTCTAGCAAAGAAGAGTGAGGGAGCCTACGTAAAGGTTGTTGAGGTCAGCAAAATTACGAATGAACCGCAAGAATTCAAATTTAAAATTCATCAGGTAGACGGATGGTATGAAAGCGATCCGGAACTGGTGGCCTGGATTTCCAAAGATGATGCAGGAAACATTTTTGCACTATCACCAGTGTGCAAGCATTTGGGCTGTACGATTTTTTGGAACACGAAGGGCTTGAACGAGTACGATTGTCCTTGTCATGATGCGCGTTATACGAGAGATGGTAAAAACATTACCGTTGCTCGATTGCCGCTTGATGAGTACGATGTCAAAGTAAACGAAGAAAATGGCTTCGTCTATTTAGGACCAATTAAACCGAACTCAAGAGTTAAGTAAGGAGGCGTAACTGCAGATGTTTAAAACTGTTTACAACTGGATTGACGAACGTCTTGACATTACGCCGCTTTGGAGAGATGTAGCCGACCATGAGGTGCCTGAG
This sequence comes from Paenibacillus sp. IITD108, assembly GCF_036541265.1. NCBI lineage: Bacteria > Bacillati > Bacillota > Bacilli > Caryophanales > Paenibacillaceae > Paenibacillus > Paenibacillus sp. IITD108. The sequence continues at coordinate 129,564 of NZ_JAZHCT010000007.1, forward strand.
CACGTTAACCCGGCCCATCACTTCTCGGCTTTCGTTTACTGTTTTGGCGGATTGACGTTTTTCATTACAGTTATTCAAATTTTGTCAGGCATGTTCCTGACAATGTACTACGTGCCGGATATTATTAACGCTTATGCGAGTGTTGATTTCCTGCAGCACCAAGTTGCGTTTGGACAAATTGTTCGCGGTATGCACCATTTCGGTGCCAGCTTGGTTATCGTAATGATGTTCCTACATACTTTACGTGTATTCTTCACAGGTTCTTACAAAGCGCCTCGCGAGATGAACTGGGTTGTCGGAATGTTGATTTTCTTCATTATGCTAGGTCTAGGCTTTACAGGCTACCTGCTTCCGTGGGACAACAAAGCTTATTACGCAACAAAAGTTGGGGTTGAAATTGCAGCTTCCGTTCCATTCATCGGTTCCTACATTGCTGACTTCCTATACGGCGGCGACATTGTAGGCGCGCAGACGCTGACTCGCTTCTTCGCGATTCACGTATTTTTCTTGCCAGGTGCGCTAATAGCGTTATTGGCAGCGCATTTCCTGATGATTCGGAAACAGGGCATTTCAGGACCGTTATAAGCGAAAAGGAGGGGTAACGTATGGCTCAAGATCATTCATCAAAAGAAAAGGTAGTATACGTTGGTGATTCGCGAGTAAAGAAAGTTAACCATTCGAATATTCCGCCAGACTTTTCCGCTTATCCGGGAAAATCTGAAGCATTTATACCGTATTTCTTGCTTAAGGAATGGATGGTTGGTGTAGTAGTGTTGGTTGGGTTTTTGGCTTGGGTTGTCGCTGAGCCTGCGCCGCTAGGTTATCCGGCAGATCCGACGAATGCATCCTTTATTCCGATGCCTGACTGGTACTTCCTGTTTCTATATCAATTCTTGAAGTATCCATATGTATCACAGGATTATGTATTGTTAGGTACAATTGGTATTCCGGGCATTATGTTCGGCGGCTTGCTGCTGGCTCCATTCCTGGACACTGGGAAAGAGCGCCGCTTCTACCGTCGTCCAATTGCTTCCTCGCTAATGATTCTTACATTGGCGGCTTGCGTGTACTTGACATATTTCTCTTGGGATCATTATCAACATATGCTTGAAGAAAATGGACAAACACCAGAGCATCATTTGCGCGCTGAGCGTGCCAAAGAAGCGATTGAGGCAGGCAAGCCTCGTCCTAATCCGCTTAAGAAGGCAGCGATTATCGACGCGGATGATCCAGCAATGGAAATTGCCAAAACAGCTAACTGTATCGGCTGCCATGCGGCTGACTTCTCAGGCGCAAGCGCACCTGCTCTAACAGGAGTAGGAAACCGCATGACAACTGAGGAAATTGCACAGGTTATTACAGAAGGACGTAATAATGGTGCGATGCCAGGCTTTGCAGATTCCTTGTCTGCAGACGAAATCAATCAGCTTTCTGTATGGCTGTCCAAGCAAAAGCAGTAATAATAAGCAAATCATTCAAAAACCTGATCGTATCGTATACGGTCAGGTTTTTTGAAAATAAGCAGGTTAAGGTTTTCTATCGAAAGGATTCGATGCAATGAATTTATCTTTTTTTTGGAGCCGTTCCTTTTTGCTGAACCGCACTTTTTTATGGCTCTTGTTTATCGTGAATTTTTTAGGAACAATATATGGATACATATGGTATGGCGGTCAGCTCGAGCTTACAGCAGCGACTAAACCTTTATGGATGCTCGTATTCGTTCCGGATTCGCCGACTGCAAGCTTGTTTTTTACTCTGGCTTTACTTTACTTATTATTTCCTCCAACAGGAAAGAGCAAGCTCGTCCGTTACGGCAGAATGTTTATTGAAGGTTTAGCTGTAGTATGTTCAGTTAAATATGGGGTATGGGCAGTTGCTATCATCTTGGCTGGCATTTATCAAGGCGGCGATATTTATGCAACGGATATGATGCTCATTGTCTCTCATTTGGGGATGGCGATAGAAGCTCTATTATATATGCGGTTTATGACTGTTAGTAAGTCTATGCTAGCTGCTGCTACCTGCTGGCTGCTGCTTAATGATACAGCAGATTATACGTATGGGATTTACCCGAATTTGCCTTATGAGCTTAAAGATCAAGTACAGCAAGTAAAAATATTTACGTATTGCTTATCCTTGTGCAGCTTGCTGTTAGCTTTGCTTCTGCATCGGGGCAAAAAGTCGTAATAAATAAGGACAACCCTTCATAGTTTTATAGTGGAGGGATGTTCATGAGAGCCAAAATCATTATTTTTTCTTTATTCGGTGCTGTGCTGCTAGCTGGTTCTTTTGCAGTTTTAACGAAGTCCTTTGCCGCGGGTTATTCCGCCCCAACAACGGCTGCGCAAAATGCAGAGCTGCTGGAGCAGCTGGAAGCATCTATTAATAAAATTTATGAGGCTGCAGTCATTGATAATAGACAAGCTGGCTATGTGGAGCTGCAAAAGCTGAAGAAATATGTTGAACGTTACTTGGAAAAAAGCACTGATGTGCGGTTAACCGGCTGGCAGCAATTGCGGCATGAGGTTGAACGGCTGAGCATCAGCATGGAATCAGGCACGCTAGCGGTTAATTGGCATCAGCAGGCTGCCAAGCTCAGGCTTGCTATTGATTCGCAGATTCGGCCTCAAACAGCATTATGGCTGCAATATCAGCTGCTGCTAAAAGAAGATATTGCTCTGCTGAAAAAATCGTTATATGGGCAGTCTGATGGATTTATTCAAGCCGCGAGAGGGATTATGACGAGCATTGAAGGGAAATATGACCGTTTGAAGCTTGCCGGGTATATGGAGCAGGAGCCTGCAGTAATTGCCGCTGTTGAAGAGCGGATCGCTCACACCAAAAAACTGCTGTTCGACAAGCCTTATGCCACTAAAGAAAAACGTAATGAAATTGTAGCTTCTGTTGATGCGCTACATACAGTGTTTATCTCTTTATTTCAAGACAACACTCAAAGTATTGCTGCCTCCGTCTTGATTGTCGGTCCGGAATCAGAGGCGCTTGGATGGACGCTGTTTTTTGGCGGTTTTATTTTTACTGTGCTTGCATTCGTAAGCTGGCGCAAATATAAGCTGGCGCCTTACGGTGTGAAGCCTATTGCCAAGGGGTAGGGTTACAGCTATTCCTCTTTAAAGCCTTCTCCAAGCACATCATGCACATCATTTATTATAATAAATGCGCGAGGATCGTTGCGGCGAACAATTTCCTTTAGACGACGTGTTTCTTGTCTTGGGACAACGCAGTAAACGACCTCTTTTTTTTGATTGGAATACGCTCCCTTGGCAGCAAACAAAGTGACGCCTCTTTCTAATTGCAAAGATATATCATCTGCTATTTGCTTGCTTTGATCAGATATGATGGAAAAAGCTTTGGCAGAGTATGCGCCGTCTTGAATAAAATCAATAATTTTAGAGGCGATAAATACTACAACCAGTGTGTAAAGAATTTTGTCAATAGTTACGTAAAGCAGTCCTGACATAATAATGACAGCATCGAAGCTCAAAATAATTTGCCCCATACTGTAGCCCCGCTTGCGAGAAATAATCCGGGCAATAATATCAATTCCTCCAGTAGTGCCTCCAAATCGAAATACGATGCCCAAACCGGCTCCCAGTGAAACCCCTGCATACAATGCGGCAAGCATATAATCATGGCTGCCTTGAAACGGCACGACATAGCCAAGCTTAATGAGCTGTTCAAATACAGCCAAAAAAGCGGATAGAGACAAGATGCCCAGCAGCGTGTACACCATTTGTGATCTGCCAAGCTGCTTCCAGCCAATCAGAAATAGTGGAATATTAAGCACAAGTGTAGTGATGGAAAGCGGCAGGCCAAGCGCATAATTGAGCAGAACCGCTATGCCGGTTACACCGCCTTCCATTAACTGATTAGGGACGATAAAGTAATGCAGGCCAAAGGAGTAAATGGCTGTGCCAAGCATAATCGCCAATATAGATCGCCAGTCGCGAAAGTTCGAAAGCATGATTGTAAGCTCCTTTGCTTCACGTTATTACTATATAGTATGGTGAATTTGAACTTTCAAAAAACATTGATTTTATGAACTGTGTTACGGTAACATATACATATAGTTTATGTTGGAAAGGAAATGCAGGATGACGCAGAAAACTTTGCAGGATGTTCAACGAGAAGTCGATGAGTATATATCTCAATTTAAGGTCGGCTATTTCAGTCCGCTTGCCTTAATGGCTAGAATGACGGAAGAAGTTGGCGAGCTTGCCCGCGAAATCAATCATGCTTACGGCGAGAAGCCGAAAAAAACAGACGAAGCAGAAAACTCTGTTGAATTAGAGCTGGGGGATATACTTTTTCTGCTTGCATGCTTTGCAAATTCGCTTAATATTGATCTGGCAGAAGCCCACAGCAAGGTGATGGATAAGTTCAACAGCCGGGATGCGAACCGCTGGGAGCGCAAGACGCAAGACGAACTGTAGTCAAGCTTATGACATATGCTGTAACATCAGTCTGTGTACAAGGAGGATGGACAGATGGATGGAGCAGCATGTGTGAAAAAAGCATATGAATTTATATTGCGCAACGATTTTGAATCGGCTATCTATTGGTTTGAGAAGGCAATTGAGCTCGAGCCTCGAGTAGCTGATTATTATTATCGCTGTTCAATTTCATGTGCGCGAAGCGGCAAATGGCAAAAAGCAATGGATTATGCCAAGCATGCGCTGTTGCTTGAGCCTCACAATCAAGAATTTCTTTATCAAGCTGAGGTAGTTGAAGCAAGATTGCTATATATTACTGCGCAGCAAGCAATTGAAGCTAAACCTCCGCAATGGACCATCGCAATTGAGCAGCTGGAACGGTCATTTGAGCTTGATGCTCTGAATTTTGAAGTGCCTTTTACATTAAGTATGGTTTATGATGCTGCCGGAGATATAGAGAAGGCGTTGAAATACGTTCGAGAAGCATTAAAGCTGTCTCCTGACCATGCCGCAGCACGCACTTTATTTGCAAATATTAAAAGAAAATACCGTAAGATTTCCAATAAACGAAATAGACAATGAAAAGGTGATTATGATGACAATCGATAAAATTAGAGTGGCAGTAACGGGAGCAGGCGGACGCATGGGCCGTGAAGTATTGAAAATGGTGCTGGAGGATGAAGCGCTGCAGCTGGTTGCTGCCATTGATCCTTCAGCAGGACCTGTTGATGCAGGCTTGTTAGTCGGCAAGGGTGATACCGGCGTCATTATTAATCCATCTTTAGAGGATGCGCTGGGCAGCTCAAATGCGGATGTTCTAATTGATTTTACTGTTCCTCAAGCAGCATACGGCAATACGAAAACAGCTATCCAGTATGGCGTGCGCCCTGTAATTGGAACTACAGGCTTTACTGCGGGTCAAATTGAAGAGCTTAAGCAGCAATGCGAGGAAAAAGGCATTGGCGGACTTATTGCGCCTAACTTTTCAATCGGTGCTATATTGATGATGAAATTTGCAGCTGAAGCTTCCAAATACTTGCCTCATGTTGAAATCATTGAATATCATGGTGATCAGAAGCTGGACGCGCCATCAGGCACTGCTGTTAAAACAGCCGAGCTTATTTCTGAGGTGCGCGAAGAGCTTAGACAGGGCAATCCAAAAGAGGAAGAGACGATTGAAGGCGCACGTGGCGGCTATTACAACGGCTTTAGAATACATAGCGTGAGACTGCCGGGTGTATTCGCGCAGCAGGAGGTTATTTTCGGCGGATTTGGGCAAACGCTCAAAATTCGCCACGATTCCTATGACAGAGCGGGCTATATGCCAGGCGTCAATATGGCGGTTAAAAAAGTAATGGGCTACACCGGCCTAATATACGGCTTCGAACATATTATGGATTAGCGCAACCGATGCGCGAGAGGGGAAACTCATGCTAAACATTGCATTTATAGCTCACGACAGAAAAAAAGAAGAAATGGTTAATTTTGTTACGGCCTATGAATCTGTATTTAAAGAATATCATTTGTTTTCAACAGGCACGACGGGTCAGCGAATTATGGAGCAGACAAATTTGTCCATTCATCGTTTTTGTTCAGGTCCGCTTGGCGGCGATCAGCAGATTGGAGCACTCGTTGCTCAAAATGAGATGGATTTGATCATTTTCTTGCGTGATCCTTTAATGGCTCAGCCGCACGAGCCTGATATTATAGCTTTGCTGCGCCTTTGCGATGTGCAAGGCATTCCTGTAGCAACTAATATCGCAACTGCAGAGCTGCTTGTAAGAGCTTTGCAGCGTGGTGATTTTGCTTGGCGTGAGCTCGTTCATAAGTATAAGCCAGGAGTGACTGAATAATGGACAAGCTCGATATTCTTGTATTTGGCGCGCATGCAGACGATGCCGAAATCGGTATGGCTGGGACGATAGCAAAGCATGTGCAAGCCGGATTCAAGGTAGGAGTATGCGATTTGACTGAAGCTGAAATGTCTTCTAATGGCACCGTAGAGCTGCGTCGGCAAGAAGCCGATGCGGCTTCCGCGGTGCTTGGTTTATCCGTGCGCAGCAACTTGAAGCTGCCGGATCGGGGGCTGCTTGGTACTCGCGACCAGCTTGATTTAATCGTTGCCGAAATCAGGAAGTATCGGCCCAAAATCGTATTTGCGCCTTATTGGGTTGACAGGCATCCTGATCATATTGCATGCAGCAAGCTGATTGAAGAAGCGGTATTTAATGCCAAATTACGCAAATATATGCCGCAGCTGCCGGCTGTTCAAGTCGAACAGCTTATTTATTATTTTATTAATGATGTAGAGAATGTTTCGTTAATGGTTAACGTAACCGATTATTATGAACAGAAAAAGCAGGCGCTTATGGCTTACCGCTCACAATTTGAAGCAGCGGCGGGCGATCTGGACCGTGTGTCCACGCCGCTTACAAATGGCTATATAGATAAGGTAGAAGCCAGAGATTCCTTGCTCGGCCGCATGAGAGGCTGGAGCTACGCAGAAGGCTTCGCCATCAAGCAGCCATTTGGCATTTCATTGTTTGAATAATGGAGAAGCATAATAGAAAAGGAGGTGCCCGTTACATGGTCAAGAAATTAAAAATTGGTATTACATGCTATCCGACGCTTGGCGGATCAGGTGTCGTGGCAACTGAGCTGGGCAAGCTGCTTGCTGAGCGTGGCCATGAAATTCATTTTATTACACATAGCATTCCTTTTCGATTGGGCAGATTTCATAAAAATATTTTTTTCCATGAAGTAGAAGTAAATGATTATTATGTGTTTCGTTATCCGCCTTACGACTTGTCTCTAGCCAGCAAGATGGCCCAAGTGGCCAATATGCATCAGTTGGATTTGCTGCATGTTCATTATGCGATTCCGCATGCTGTATGCGCTTATTTGGCTCAGCAAATGGTTGGAAAACAGCTTAAAACAGTAACAACCCTGCATGGCACAGACATTACAGTGCTTGCACAGGATGAATCCTTGAAAGATTTGATTCGGTTAGCTATACATAAAAGCGACGCTGTAACGGCTGTATCCAAAGACTTGATTCAAGAAACACAAAGACTGCTCGATATAGCTTCACCTATTGATCTTACGTACAATTTTGTAGACAAACGAGTCTATTATCCGCGAGATGTGTCGAATATGCGTTCCGACTATGCGGCACCCCATGAAAAAATATTAATGCATATTTCTAACTTTAGACCGGTTAAAAGAGTAAGTGATGTAGTCGATATATTTCAGCATGTGCAAAGTAAAATGCCAGCTAGGCTGCTGCTTGTCGGCGAAGGGCCTGAGCAATCAAAAATTCAGCACAAGGTGCAAAGCTTAGGGCTTGAGGATAAGGTGAGCTTCCTTGGCAAGCAGGAGGATGTTGCACAGGTTATTTCTATGGCGGATGTCCTGCTGCTGCCTTCAGAGAAGGAAAGCTTTGGACTCGTAGCCCTGGAAGCGATGGCATGCGGAGTGCCGACTATAGGCTCCAATGCCGGAGGAATACCGGAGCTTGTTACACACGGGGTAACAGGATTTTTGTCAGACATCGGCAATGTGGAGGAAATGTCGGACTATGCCGTCAAATTGCTGAGCGGGGATGAACTGCATAAGCAATTCAAGGAAGCTTGTATTCATCGGGCAAGGCACGAATTTTGCAATGATATTATTACAACGCAATATGAGCAAATTTATTACAGGGTTTTGGGCATTGATGTGGATTTGCCAATTCCGATCTGCTCGGACTAATGAATAATAAATAAAGAGCTGGTGGTGGAAGCCGTGATAATGGAGCTGCCGCAAATGATGGTGAAGGCTTTGCCCATCGTAAGGCGATTGGAGGAGGCTGGCCATAGCTGCGTATTTGTGGGGGGCGCTGTGCGCGATACGCTGTTAGGCTTGCCTATTGCAGATATTGATTTGGCAACCTCGGCTCTGCCGGAGCAAACGATGGCCTTATTCGAACAAGTAATCCCTACAGGACTGCAGCATGGAACGGTCACCGTTGTCTGGGACAAGCAGACCTATGAAATTACTACCTTTCGTGAAGACTCCAGTTACGAGAAGCATAGAAAGCCGCAGTCTGTTCATTATGTGTCTAGCTTGCTTGCGGATTTGAAGCGGAGAGACTTCACGATGAATGCGATGGCTTTTTACGCTGACGGTAAGCTTGCCGATCCTTTTAATGGAAGGCAGCATCTGGCTCGCTCGATGCTCTATTCGGTAGGCTCTGCAGAAGAAAGATTTGAAGAGGATGCGTTAAGAATGCTGCGCGGCGTCAGGTTCATTGCAGTTTATGAGCTGGCGCCTGCTATTTCGATGTGGCGTGCTATTAAATCAAGACGAAGCCTGATGAAGCATATCGCCATGGAACGGGTTCAAGCTGAGCTTGATAAGCTTCTTCAAGCGAGCAATCCTTATAGAGGCCTCCGATGGCTGATCGCAAGCGAGCTGCTGCTGCATGTAAAAGTGCCGCTGGCGAAGGAAGTAGACTTTAGACTTTGTATTATGAGTAGCAAGCTGGACAAGCTTCGTTCATTGCATAGGCTGGATAAGCTTGATTTGCGCTGGGCTGCATTTTTTATAGCTGCTCTGAATTTATCAGCAGCTGAGCATTGGCTTGAGCAATTACGCTTTTCAAATTCAAGAAAAAGTCAAATTATGCTTATTTTACGTCTGCATGCTTCCGCAGTGGAGATCAAAAATAAAGAAGGGGAAATAAGCTCGCACGAATGGGCAGCTATTATAATTGAATATGGCAAGCAAACCGTCTATTACTGGTTGCATATTACGGAGGCTCTGCTTAATCATAGTCAATTGCCTTTTGCTTTAGCGGAATTGAAGCAATTAAAAGATCACGCAGATCTCATCCCTTTGAGCACTCTGAAGGAGCTTGCTATTACAGGGAAGGATTTGCAGCAGATAATGAATAAGCCGGCAGGCCCTTGGGTTAAACAATTGCTGCAAAAATTGCTGCTGAGTGCCGCATTGGGTGAAGTAAGCAATAATTATGATCAATTGGCACAGCATGCGCTAGCCTGGAAAAACGAGGTTGAATGAATGAATCCATTAATAAAGCTATTTCATAATTATCCAGCAGGCTTTATCTCTGGAGCTAAGCTTAGCGAAGAGCTTGGTGTAAGCCGGACAGCCATCTGGAAGCAAATACGCAAGCTTGAAGCTCAAGGGTATGAATTTGAAGCATCTACCAAGCTCGGCTATCGGCTCGTAAGTGCTCCAAAGCTCATTAATGAAGAACAGCTGAAAAAGAAATTAAGGACCGAACGCTTTGGCAAGCAGCTAAAACTGTTTGATGCCGTTGACTCCACCCAAAATGTAGCCAGAGAAGCGGCTGAGAACGGCGCAGCAGAAGGGGCGTTGTTTATAGCTGAGCAGCAAAATAACGGTCGCGGCAGAATGGGCAGAGTTTGGATTTCTCCAGCGGGCAAAGGCATTTGGATGAGTCTTGTGCTTCGTCCTGATATGCCCGTACAGTTTGCGCCTCAGCTTACGCTGTTAACTGCTGTTGCGCTATGCACTAGCCTGAGAGAGCAAACCAGGCTTCCAATCGGAATAAAATGGCCCAATGATTTGCTGATCGACAGAAAAAAAATTAGCGGCATATTGCTGGAATCAACAGCAGAGGATACTCGATTGAAGTATATTATTGCGGGTATCGGAATCAGTGTCAATTTATGTGATGCGGATTATGAGGCGAAAATGCTAAGTAAAGCAGTATCGCTTAGAATGGCAGCAGGCAGACAATTTGATCGGGAGGATATTATTGCCCATTTCTTAGAGAAATGGGAGCAACTGTATGATTTGTACAAGCTGCAGGGCTTTCAGGCGATAGTCCCATTATGGGAATCATTGTCGGTCTCAATTGGAAAAGCTGCAGTGATTACTACTCCACAAGGTGTTATTATAGGAGTGCCGACAGGTCTTGAGGAAAGCGGAGCGATTAAAGTTCGTCTTGAGGACGGATCTGAAAAATCTATTTTTTCAGCTGAGATGGGCGAACCTTTGGATTGATGCCGCCGAGCAATAATAATTGGATTCATGTTGTTGTTTACGAATCGGCCACAATTTGATACTATAAATTTTGACAGGCGGTATTCCTTGAAGCTGCACTGTCGCGGGCAAGAAAAATTTCAACACGGATTGTAAAAGATTAACAATGCGTACTCTGCTCTGAGCCGAAGGGACCGAGACAGAAGGAAGCGGTGTTCTCTAATGTTTCCTTTTCAGTTAAGGGACCTTTTTAGCAATGGCTAAAAGGTTTTTTTGTGTTTAAAATATCCTTAAGGGGATGGTACTGATGAGGAAAAAGCTGACAATAACAAAGATTAAGGACATGAAAAAGCAAAATCAACCGATATCTGTGCTTACTGCATATGATTATCCTTCTGCGAAAATTGCGGAAGAAGCCGGCATCGATGTAATATTGGTTGGCGATTCATTGGGCAATGTAGTGCTAGGCTATGATACAACAATTCCAGTGACACTGGATGATATTATTTATCATACCAGAGCTGTTGTCCGCGGTGCAGCAAATACATTTATCGTTGCAGATATGCCCTTTATGACTTATGGGGCTGGAAAAAAAGCGACGCTTCGCCATGCTGCCCAAATTATGCAAAAAGGCGGCGCTCATGCTGTAAAGCTTGAAGGCGGGCAAGAAATCGCATCAGAAGTTAAAGCGCTGGTTGAGGCTGGCATTCCTGTTATGGGGCATATTGGCTTGACCCCTCAGGCGGTTCATCAAATAGGCGGTTATAAAGTTCAAGGCAAGGATGAAGCAGATATTAAACGGCTCGTTAAGGATGCGATTGCGCTTGAAAAAGCTGGCGCATTCAGTATTGTCGTTGAATTGATGACGGAAGAAGCGGCCTATGCGATTTCAAGCAGCGTCAATATACCTACAATCGGTATAGGCGCAGGCAGGGGCTGTGACGGGCAAGTGCTTGTTTATCATGATCTGATCCAATATTCATCGCCTTATATCCCTAAAAAATTTGTAAAAACCTATGCTGATGTCGGTACTACGATCAAGCTTGCTATAGAACAATACGTTTCTGATGTGAAGAGCAAAGCATACCCTGCAGAAGAGCATGCCTTTCAGCCTGCGGCTGAGGCGCCAGCTGCATTATATGGAAATATTGATGGGGATGCCAAGCAGAAGGGGACGAGCGAGTCATGATGATATGCCGAACAATAAAAGATTTAAAGTCACATTTAAACGATTTGCGTGAATCGGATAAAACAGTAGGCTTTGTGCCTACAATGGGTTTTTTGCATGAAGGTCATGCAAGTTTGATGCGTGCTGCAAGAGAACAAAATCAAATTGTTGTGCTTAGTATATTTGTCAATCCGATGCAATTTGGTCCGAATGAAGATTTGGACCGTTATCCGCGTAATGAGGAAAGAGATATTGAGCTTGCTGCTGCCTGCGGCGTTGATCTTGTCTTTTTGCCGTCAGTGGAGGAAATGTATCCTAAAAAGCCGCTTACTTCAATCAAGATTGCACAAATTACAGATCAGCTGTGCGGAGCATCCAGACCAGGGCATTTTGATGGCGTTGGATTAGTCGTAAGCAAGCTGTTTCACATCGTGAATCCAAGCAGAGCCTATTTTGGCATGAAGGATGCGCAGCAGGTAGCCGTTATCGAGCAGCTTGTCCATGACTTGAATATGGATGTGGAAATTGTAAAATGCCCGATTGTAAGAGAGCCTGACGGGCTTGCATTGAGCTCCAGAAACGTGTATCTGACAGCAGAACAGCGTATTCAGGCGGTCGCCTTGTCGCAGGCTATGCGAATGGCGACTGAACTGTATGAGCAGGATGGTGCAGCTACAGGACAATTATTATTGCAAAAAGTTACAGCCAGAATTAATAAAGAACCATTGGCGAAAATTGACTATGTGCAATTGCTCGCCTATCCTGAGCTAGAGCAAATCGATTTAACTCAAAAGCTGTCAGACAATGACAAGGAGCTGCTGCTCGCGGTAGCTGTATATTTTGGGAAAACAAGATTGATTGACAATAGTTTATTAGTGCCTGTGGAGGTGATGACCCATGTATAGAACGATGATGAAGTCCAAGCTGCACCGTGCCACAGTAACGGAAGCAAATCTTAACTATGTTGGCAGCATAACGATTGATGCAGCTCTGATGGAGGCTGCCAATATTTTGGAAAATGAAAAAGTGCAGATTGTGAACAACAATAATGGAGCAAGACTGGAAACCTATGTTATAGTTGGAGAAAGAGGTTCTGGTGTTATTTGTTTAAATGGCGCGGCAGCACGATTGGTTCAGCCGGGTGACCAGGTTATTATTATTTCATACGCAATGATGACGGAGGAAGCAGCCCGGAACTATAATCCGACTGTAGTTATACTCGGTGAAAACAATAAGCCCGTTCAAATAATGGGCACAGAACCGCATTCTACAATTGTCTGATGAGTATGAAAACATCCTGAACGACAGAGAATGTACGTATCAACTCCTTAGTTCATTTGCAAAGGCGGGATGCGTCATTTTTCAACATATGTTTTCAACGATGAACGAGATGCTGGATCATATTATTGAGCAGTACCCTTGTGCCAATGAAATACAAAAGGACGAGTTCCATCAGCAGCTGCTTGAGCTGAAGCATGCAAGTGATTTATGCATCGAGCAATGGCTGCAATTTGAGGAAAAATGGACCTGCTTTGCCGAATCGCAAAATAGCTGCCAAGCTGTAGAAATGGATGAGCATATGCAGCAGTCATCAAAAAGCGATACTGTTTCATCGTCGATTTCTGCAAATCAGATAGCTCAGGATTATCAATTTAGCCAAACAAACAGCACATTGACTTGGGATGCTGAAAGTGCGCTTCATAAGGGCAAGGGCTATTATAATTTATTTATGTTTTCAGAAGCTGCCGATCAATTCAGCCAAGTGATCCGATTGGCCCCGGAGAGCAATATGGCCCGATTATTTTTGGGCATGAGCATGATGCATATGCAGCAATGGCATGAGGCACAGCGACAATTCCAGTTGCTTATTGTACTGACTGATTATCCAAAGTGGCTTGCACTGGGATATAATGCACTAGGCTGCATACAAGCGATTGAACGAAATTTATCACTTGCCGAGCAGTTTTTCAGGAAAGCTTATGATGTTTATCCGCAGTTTGCGCACTCATTAAATAATCTTGAAGCATGTCTAAGCCAGCCGAAGCAGCTTTCTTTATATTTTGGGAGCACGGAGTTGTGCTGTTTGTGAGAGGATAGGGATGAATGAAGTATGCTGTAATCGATCTGGAAACGACAGGTCATGGAATAGAAGATGAAATCATACAAATAGCTGCAGTAATCGTTGATGAACAATTGAAGGTTGTGGAAACTTACAATTCGTTCGTAAAGCCTTCTGTAGAAATTCCCGCATTTATAACTTCATTGACCGGCATTGATGAAGCAATTGTTGCTGATGCGCCAATGCTTGATGACGTTATTCTAAATGTGATTCCGCTGTTGGATGATGCTGTTCTTGTCGCTCATAATGCGGCTTTCGATGCAGGATTTCTCAACAGAGCTTTAGACCAATGCGGCTATTTGCCTTTTGTAGGCCGCAGGCTTGACACGATTGAAATGCTGCGCGTATTATATCCTTCCATATCCTCTTATCAGCTTGGAGTTGTTGCACAGCTATTTGAAGTATCACATGAGCAGCAGCATCGTGCAGACAGTGACGCAATGGCTACTGCATTAATTTTTATCGAAATGATGAAAAAACTGCGCCAGATGCCGCTGCTTACTTTGCAGCGGCTATCTGTCTTAATAGATGCCGGCAGTGATTTTGGCTGGCTCATACAGCAGACAGAGCAGCTTGTATCAAGTGAAACAGCTTTGGACTCTGCCGAATATGATTATTATCGCCAATTTGCATTGCGCGCCCGGGAATGGACAGAGGAAAAGCCGCCGCGCGAAGAGGCTGCTGCTGATTTGGATATAAGCCAATTAAGCTTTGAGCAATATTTGGATATGATCCAGCATAATTTTAAGCAAAAATTTCCTCAATATGAGGAAAGGACTGCCCAAGTAGAAATGTTCCATCATGTTTACAATGCGCTCAGCAATGACGAGCATTTATTAATTGAAGCAGGAACTGGAACAGGAAAATCACTAGGTTATTTAATCCCGAGCTTATATTATAGCATTCGCAAAGAAGCGAAAGTTGTCGTAAGTACACATACAATCAACTTGCAGGAGCAGCTGCGTCATCGCGACATTCCTTTATTAACAGAAGTGCTCCCGTTTCCGTTCAAGGCATCGATTTTTAAAGGCAGGGGAAATTACTTATGTCTGCGCAAATTTGAAGCTAAAGTTAACGGTATGGAGCCAATCAGCACGAATGATGATATGCTGACGAGAGCTCAGATGGTCGTCTGGCTGAATGAGACAGAAACCGGTGACTACGAAGAATTGAATTTGAGCAATCGCGGCGCAGAGTACTGGTCAGCCGTTTCCAGCGATGCTGACTCTTGTCTGAACAGAGCCTGTCCATGGTTTAAGCGCTGCTTCTATCATCGGGCCAAGCATGAATCTAGCATAGCCGATGTTTGCATAACGAATCACTCCATGCTGTTTACAGATATACATGCCGATCATCGCTTGCTGCCTTCTTACCGCCATCTTATCGTAGATGAAGCGCATCATGTCGAGGATGTAGCCGGCAAGCATCTTGGCATTCAAATTGCTTACTTGCAATTGCCTCAAATCACCACAAGATTATATAAGGATTCACGTACTGGCATGCTGCTATCACTTCGCTCCAGCTTGAACGAAGAAGTGGATGACCATAAAGAGGCCTGGATAGAGACGATTGATGCAGTCATTCCCCAACTGCAGGAGATTAAGGATCAATGGGATGCCTTGTATGAGCTTATGTTTCAGCTTACGTCAAATGGCTCAGAGGACAATGCAGATACAGGCGGAGTTGTGTATCGGATTTCCAGCCAAGAGTTGCCGAAGCAATGGGAAGCGATAGCTGCTGCAGAATCAAATGTTCATATCGAGCTGAACAGTATAATTACAACGGTTGATAAAATGCTCAATGATATAAAAGAAAGAGCAGAGGAAAGCCAATCCCAAGCTTTAGCAGTTGATATTAATGGAGCTATGCGTGATTTGACGCGAATTAAGGATGAGCTTAGAATATTTGTCAAGCTAGAAAAAAATGATTCTGTCTATTGGATAGAAGCAAATCCTGTTTACCGGTTTCGATCTGTGCAATTATATGCTGCACCAGTAGATGTCAGCGAGCAATTGCAAAAGCATTTTTTTGATGTTAAAGATAGTATTGTACTAACTTCTGCTACTTTAACCGTTCAAAAATCTTTCCAGTATGCAGCTGAACAGCTCGGATTATCAGGATACGAGGAGCAGGGTCGTTTAAAAACGGTTCTATTGCCATCTCCATTTAATTACAGGGAGCAAGCGCTGGTCGTTATTCCTAGAGATTTTCCGGTATTGAAAGGGGCATCGGTCAGCGACAAGTATATTGAAAAATTAGCGCAGTCGCTTGCTGCCGCTGCCGTAGAAACGAAAGGTCGAATGCTTATTTTGTTTACATCCTACCGGATGCTCAAAATGACCTATGAACCATTGAAGGAGTTGCTGGCCGGTACCGACATTACCGTGCTGGGACAAGGAATGGACAGCAGTAACAGGACGAAGCTGACAAGGCGGTTTTTGCAGCATCCTATGACAGTGTTATTAGGAACAAGCAGCTTTTGGGAAGGAGTGGACATTCCTGGCGATGCACTTGTTTGTCTGGCAATTGTAAGATTGCCCTTTCAGCCGCCGAATCATCCATTAGCGGAAGCGAAGGCGGAGCTGTTGCTGCGCAAAAAGCAAAATCCTTTTATGAAGCTGTCTATTCCTCAGGCCGTAATCAGATTTAAGCAAGGCTTTGGCAGATTAGTCCGTTCAGCACAAGATAAAGGTATCGTTATTATTTATGATACACGTGTTATAGAGACTTATTATGGAAAGCACTTTTTGTACTCGCTGCCAGGACCAAAAATTGAAACGATGCATGCCGATCAAATGATTGTACGCATGAGAGAATGGCTCAATCCCGCTCAAGTGGAGGTAGAATAATGAAGCAAGCCAAAATATCCGAAGCGGTTGTCAAACGCCTTCCGATTTATTTGCAAGTGCTCAATGAATTGCAGTATCATGAAGTGCAAACTATTTCTTCACAGGATTTAGGGATTAAGCTTGATTTGAATCCTGCTCAAATACGCAAGGATCTTGCCTACTTTGGTGATTTTGGCCGCAAGGGGATAGGATATGATGTTACCTATTTAAGTGAGAAAATCCGCCAAATTTTAAAAGTGGATCAAATTATAAATGTTGCATTAGTAGGAGCCGGTAACCTTGGACATGCGCTTTGCAATTATAATCAGTACTCCAAGGACAATATGAAAATAACCGCTGTTTTTGATATCCATCCTGCTAAGGTAGGGACAAAAATAAATCATTTGATTGTGAAGCCAATGGATGAGCTGAAGGCAACTATCGATGAACAGGAAATTCGCATAGGCATTATTACAGTTCCAGCCCCGGAAGCGCAAAATGTAGCTAATCAATTTATTGATGCAGGCGTAGAGGGCATACTTAATTTTGCCCCTACCGTTTTGCGTGTTCCTGAAGAGGTAAGAATCCACCATGCGGATTTTACAAAAGAGCTGCTTAGCCTTGCCTATTATTTAAACCGAGAGGAAGTTGAAGAGAGTGGGTCAAATTTGGATTAAAGACGGTCTATTTGTAACGATGAACGATGAGCAGCCGGTAGTTAAAGGTCATATGGTTGTAACTAATGATGTCATTACTTATATCGGCGAAGCAGAACCGCCACAGCATTTGCTTGAACAAAATGTAGAGCAAATTAGCGGTGCGAAGCAAGCTTTTATGCCTGGGCTGATCAATACTCATGGACATACGCCAATGACGCTGCTGCGCGGCTTTTCTGATGACCAGAATTTGCAGGTGTGGCTGTCGGAAAAAATGTGGCCAATGGAAGCGAAGTATACGGCTGAGGATACTAAAAATGGAGCGGCGCTTGCGCAAGTAGAAATGCTGCTAAGCGGTACGACTACATTTGTAGATATGTATGATCGTATGGAGTTAGTTGCCGAAATTACTGAATACTCTGGCATGCGCGGTATGCTGACAAGAGGCGTAATCGGGCTTTGCTCGGAAGAAGAGCAAAAGCAGAAGCTGCAAAACGCCATCTCCTTCGCACGCGATTGGAATGGTAAAGCAGGTGGCAGAATCTCAACGATGCTGGCCCCGCACGCGCCTTATACTTGCCCTCCAGCTTATATTGAGCAATTTGTACAGGCGGCGCGCGATTATAACCTGCCCCTACATACTCATATGTCAGAGTCGATTGCAGAGGTAGAGCAAAACGTTAAAGATTACGGCGCTAGACCAGTTGAGCATTTGGATCGTTTAGGCTTTTTTTCTTGCCCAACTTTACTTGCTCATGCCGTTCATCTTACCGATGAAGAAATTGCTTTGCTTGCCGCGCGTGATGTTGCGATTTCCCATAATCCGATCAGCAATTTGAAGCTTGCAAGCGGTGTAGCCAGATTGCCGCAATTGCTTAAAGCGGGCATGCGTGTGTCGCTCGGCACAGATGGTCCGGCAAGCAATAATAATCTGGATCTGTTTGAAGAAATCCGCTTTGCAGCTTTGCTTCACAAAGGTGTATCCTATGACCCGACGGTTATTCCGGCTAGCGAGGCATTGAAGCTTGGCACTATATACGGAGCACGTTCATTATGGAAGGACGAGCAAATCGGCAGCCTGGAAGCAGGCAAGAAGGCAGATTTTATTGCTTTGAATATCGATCAAGCTCATTTTTATCCTATGACGGATATTGTGTCCCATCTTGTTTACTCTGCATCTGGCAAGGATGTGCTTCACGTTTGGATAGACGGCAAACAATTGGTACGCAATCGCGAATGCTTGCTGTTGGATGAAGAAAAAATCAAGTTTGAAGCGGAAGCCAGCTTCAAGCGCATGATCAGCCAATAATGAGAGTTATCGAAAAAAAACGTCCGCCGCTCATGAATCCTAAGCGCTGGCTGATTGTTACAATAATCGCAGTTGCTGCGCTTATTATAAGCTGTGTTTTATATTATAGAGCTATTCAGCAGCCGCTGTGGCAAGAGAAAGAAGCCGCTATTCATAAAGTAATGGAGCAGACTGAGATTACGGAAATTCAATCCATTCATAAGTACATTTGGGATGAAGCGAGCTGGATCGTCAGCGGCACGACGGAAGATCAACAATTGCTAACGGTAGTTATACGGAGGCAGATTGATCCGTTTGTAATAAGCTCCGCCGAATTGCTTAATGAAGATGAAATAAAAAGTAAACTGCAGCAGACGGATGAGGCGGCTATAAAAAAAATACAGCTAGGCTTTATGGAAGGCCAGCTCATATGGGAAGTCCAATTGAAAAAAGACAATCGATACTATTATGCATTTTATCGTGCGACAGATGGACAATTTATTGACGAATATCAAATGCTTAACAAAACGGAACGTTAAAGCGACACGGGCAGTGAAAACGGAACAGTAATGTTCCGTTTTCCTGTATTTACAACATCATTTCTGCTGATATATATGATATACTTTCGTATAGAAAAAGTGATACAAGGATAAACGGTTTCGCCGTCCTTCGGACTGGCGCGTTTACCGATGAAATATAAGGACAGATATAAGGTATAAAAACTTATACTTTCTTATATTTAAGAAATACGAAATTTAATATACAGCAGGAGGATGCCATAATGTCTAATTTGAAATTTAAACCAATTCTCCTCACGGCTTTAGCGACAGCTGTGGTCTTATTTGGCGGCTGGGCAATTTACCAACAAGTAGCCGTTCAAGCTCCGCTTGAGCAGGCGATAAAAGATGTGCAGGGTATTGTTCATGCGGACAAGCCGAAGCGCGATAGTGATTGGATTGAAATTAATGTTGAGCTTGCACCTACCGCTAATTTAAGAGAAGTGTATGAAACGATTGCACATAATGGAGAACGTGTAATAGGCAATAGAACGCTAAAGCTTCAAATCGATTCCGAAGCTAATGCTCAGCTTGAAGGCATTTGGCAATCGGCGATGTTTCAAATAGCAGAAGCTATGGAAAATAAAACGTACTCGCAAATTCCGACGGCGCTTGAGCAAATCGCAAGTAAATATAATAATGTTCAAGTTAAAACGGATATTGATGATAATAATGTATATATTACTTTGACGAATAACGAGGGAGCTTTGCATAAGGTGCTGCCTCGCACGCCACATCTGCTGGGAGCGTGGTCAAATGCGTAATATGAGTAAAGAGATAGCAATTGGTATTATTCCGGTTATGCTTATTTTCTTGGTAGTTATTAATATTAATTTGCTGCCGATCGTAATTGTAGGTATGCTAGCAGCTACAGTTATCGTTGCGGCAACAAGAGGCAAATCGAAGCTAGCTGCAGTGCCCACGCAAAAAAATGACCGCCAAATAAGCTCCGAGCCGTTTAGTTTTGAAGAAATTGGCGGCCAAGACCGTGCTAAGCAGGAGCTTATTGAGGCTTTAGATTTTTTGATCAAGCCGGAGCAGATTGCAAAGCTTGGCATTCGCCCTTTAAAGGGCATTTTGCTGACTGGGCCTCCAGGTACAGGGAAAACCTTGATGGCAAAAGCCGCGGCTCATTATACCGGCTCTATATATCTGGCAGCATCGGGAAGTGAATTTGTTGAGATGTATGTTGGGGTAGGGGCAGGACGTATTCGTGATTTATTTAAAGAGGCAAGACAGAAGGCGAAGAAAGCCGGTAAAAACAGCGCCATTATTTTTATTGATGAAATTGATGTCATAGGCGGCAAGCGAGATGGTGGGCAGCATCGTGAATACGATCAAACCTTAAATCAGCTTCTGACTGAAATGGATGGCATTCATAGCGAAGCAGCCCCGCAGTTATTAATTATTGCTGCAACGAATAGAAAGGAACTGCTTGATTCGGCGCTTACCCGTCCGGGCCGTTTTGATCGACATATCCATGTAGATTTGCCTGACAAAAAAGGCCGTCTTCATATTTTGAATATTCATGCCAAAAACAAACCGCTAGACCCGGCTGTAGATCTAGAGAAAGTCGCAACGCAATCCTACAGCTTCTCGGGCGCTCAGCTGGAATCTGTTATGAATGAGGCAGCAATATATGCACTGCGTGATAATAAGACTGTCATTACAGAGGATGAGCTGACAATGGCTATTGACAAGGTGCTGATGGGGGAAAGAACGGACCGTGAAGCTTCCTTGGAGGAGCGGAATCGCGTAGCCAGACATGAGCTGGGCCATGCTATTATGGCGGAGCTGCTACGTCCGGGCAGCGTTGCTCAGGTTACCGTTACGCCAAGGGGACAAGCGCTAGGCTACGTGCGGCATAACCCTGAGAATGATAAAACATTATACACGAAGCAGTATTTGCTGGATCAAATTAAAATAGCGCTTGGCGGTGCGGCGGCAGAAGAAATATTTTATGGTGAGAGAAGTACAGGCTCCCGCGGCGACTTTGATCAAGCTGTCAGTCTGGTTCGGACTTTAGTGGAATCTGGGTTGACGGAGCTTGGCATCATCGATGCTTCTATGATGACCCCTGATGGCTGGGCTACAATCTCCAGAAAAATTTTGGATGAACAAATGGCAGAAACAAAATCAAGCCTGCTAAAGCATAAACAAGTAATCGATGATTCCATGTCCGTGTTAATGTGTGAAGAAACGTTGAACGGAAATGAGTTTAGAGCGCTGCTTCATGCCTAATAACGACCATTAAGCGTTTTCATTATTACAAATTAAGGACAGACGTCTCGTCTGTCTTTAATTTTCCTTATAATTCGTTATAATTGGTTGTATAACAACCTCAAGGGAGCCATTAATGTGAAAATTAAAAAGGTTGGCGTTATAGGGATAGGCACAATGGGGCAAGGTATAGCAGAAATGCTTGCAGCTTGTGGTCTAGATGTCATCATTGTAGAACGTACGACTGAACGCTTGGCGTATGGGCTTAAAATGATAGAGCTGAATCTTGATAAGCAAATTGAAAAATGGGCGCTTACGAATGCTGAGAAAAAGCTTATTTTATCACGCATTCAAGGTGCAGACCATTATTTCTCGCTTGCAGATTGCGAGCTTGTTATTGAATCAATATCTGAAGATTTGGAAGAAAAGAAAGCGCTGTTCAGAGAAGTTGATCGCTGCTGCGGTCCAGATGTTATACTCGCCAGCAATACGTCTGCGCTAAGTTTGACAGAAATCGCCAGTGTTACACAGCATCCAGAACGAGTTATCGGCATGCACTTTATTTATCCAGTATTAAAAATAGATTTGGTAGAAATTATTCGAGGTCTTAAAACGTCCGAGGAAACATTTTTAAAAACTAAAAGTTTCATTGACGATATTATACATAAAAAAGGAATCATGGTGTATGAATCGCCAGGGTACGTGACGACAAGGCTTATAACTTTATTTATTAATGAGGCGCTGCATGTGTTGGAGGAAGGCGTTGCCTCTGTAGAGGATATCGATGACGCGATGCGTATCGGGTATTCTTTCCAACATGGCCCGTTCGAAATGGCGGACCGCTTTGGTCTGGATTCTGTTTTGGCGGCGCTTGAGAATATGTTCCGCGACTATGGCGAATTGAAATATCGTCCTTCGATCGTTTTGAAAAAATTAGTAAGAGCTGGTCAATTAGGCGTAAAAACAGGGGAAGGCTTCTTTAAATATGATGAAGAAGGGGACCGTATATCATGATTATTCTTATACTAAATGCCGGCAGCTCTTCTCTCAAATATCAGCTTTACAATATGCAGAATGAAGAAGTAATCGCCAAAGGGCTGGTTGAGCGAATCGGCATGGACTCATCCATCATTACTCATAAAGCGAAAGGGCACTCTGAGATTCGAGATGTGAGTGAAATTTTGGATCATGTCACAGCTGTAAAACGTGTTATAGACATGCTGACTCACCGCGAGTTCGGCATTATTAAAAGCATGAACGAAATCGATGCTGTTGGCCACCGCGTCGTTCATGGAGGCGAAGTGTTTAAGGAGTCGGTGCTCGTTACACAGGAAGTAAAGCTGGAAATCCGCCAGCTGTTCGACTTGGCTCCGCTTCATAATCCGGCGCATATGATGGGCATTGTAGCCGTCGAATCTAATCTGCCTAATGTTCCGCAGGTAGTCGTGTTCGATACAGCTTTTCACCAGACTATGCCCAGCAAAGCGTATTTATATCCGATTCCGACTGTATTGTATCGCCGTCACAAAATTAGACGTTATGGATTTCATGGCACCTCGCATGCTTACGTAAGCACACACGCAGCTGAATACTTGAATAAGCCGCTCGAGCAGATGAAAATGGTAACATGCCATATCGGTAACGGAGCGAGCTGTGCGGCCATTCTGGACGGCAAATCAGTTGATACAAGTATGGGTATGACTCCGCTTGAAGGCCTGATGATGGGAACTCGCAGTGGTGATATTGACCCGGCAATCGTTCCTTATGTTATGAATAAGGAAGAGCTAACGTTAAGCGAAGTGAATTCTATGCTTAATAAGCATAGCGGAATGCTTGCTATTTCTGGAACAAGCAGCGATATGAGAGAGATTACAGAAGCGATGCAGGAGGGGGACAAAAATGCCCAGCTTGCATTTGACATGTATGTTTACAGACTGAAGAAATATATAGGCTCATATGCGGCTGCAATGAACGGTATTGATGTGCTGGTCTTTACAGCAGGAATTGGCGAAAATTCAGCGATCGTGAGAGAAGCTGTATGTAACGGTATTTCATTCCTTGGCATCGAGATTGATGCCGAGGCTAATCAGATTAGAAGCAGTGAACCGCGTGAGATATCAACTGCGAATTCTAAAGTGAAGGTCCTGGTTGTTCCTACTAATGAGGAACTGCTAATAGCGAGAGATACGTATCGCATTGTAGGAAAAGATAAAGAAGCTGTAACAGCTTCCGAATAGTGGAGGTGGGGTCATTTCATGAACGACGAAATCTGGAAGGCTTACTCTCATGGAATGGCTGCTGCGATGCAGGAAGGCGGTATATATGTTTCATCTATGCTGCTTCACAGCTATAGCCAGCTTGGGTTATCCAATTCAGAAGCGATGCTTATGCTGCAAATGATGCAATTTGCACAGGTGGAGCATATTGAATTTCCTACGCCAGAGCAATTGGCAGATAGAATGGGTCTGCCTGTTCAAGATATTGGCGCTATGCTGAGCAGACTAATGCGTGACGGCTATATTTCAATTGATGATTTTATTGATCCTGTGTCTGGCGTTCAATCAGAAAGGTATAATTGGAGCGGGTGGCTGCTGCAAGCTTCGCATTGGCATGCCGAGCATAGGCGGATGCAGAAAAAGCAAGAAAGATCATCTAGGCCGCGGCCTCAGTCATCGTCTTCATCGCAATTATTCTCAAGCTTTGAGCAGGAATTTGGGCGGCTGCTGTCGCCGATGGAATGCGAGACGATCAGCGCCTGGCTGGATCAGGACCGCTATACAGAAGAGATTATACTGTTCGCATTGAAGGAAGCTGTATTTGCAGGAAAATTAAGCATGCGCTATATCGACCGTATCTTAATGGAGTGGGGCCGCAATCGGATTACAAGCGTAGAGGAAGCTAAGGTGCATACACAGAAATTCCGGGCTGGCCGTCTGTAAAACGACTATATACGAATACGAGACATTAGTGTACAAGATATTAGTGATTACAAGACATTAGTGATTACAACAAGACATTAGTGATTACAACAAGACATTAGTGATGAGAAAAAGCGAGGATTAGTCGTGACTAGCCCTCGCTTTTTTTAGATTTATACGGAAGAGCTGAACGGCAACAAGTTTTGCAATAATGGCAAACTGTGTTGTGGAACAAGTACTCTCGCTTTAAAGCTAACTGCATTTCCTGTACTTTGTTTTATGAATTTTACCTTTTTGTTATTCTAAGGGGAAAAAGTACATTAGTTTGGCGAGATTCGCAAAATTTAGCGTAATTCAATAAAACTAGTTGCATGAAAACAGGCTGTTGAAAAAGTAACTTTTCTGACGAAGCCGATCAGCATCACCGCAAAAAAGCAATAGCGGAACGTGTGTCACTTATGTCGAGCAAATGAGGGGATTTCGGCGCAATAACGGAACGTGTGTCCAGATAGTTGTCGCCTTAAAAGTCGGCGACCTCGAACTCTGTGGGGCTCAGCGAACGTTTGCTTATATTTGGCGGTCACTCGTTCCGCTATTTGCCCTAAAAACACTATTTTTATTGTTTCACGGACACTGTTTCCGTTATCGGCCCAGTTTCCGGCTGTATGTGGGGAGTTTTCGAGCAATAGCGGAACGTGTGTCACTTATATCGAGCAAATGAGGGGATTTCGGCGCAATAACGGAACGTGTGTCCAGATAGTTGTCGCCTTAAAAGTCGGCGACCTCGAACTCTGATGGGGCTCAGCGAACGTTTGCTTATATTTGGCGGTCACTCGTTCCGCTATTTGCCCTAAAAACACTATTTTTGTTGTTTCGCGAACTCTGTTTCCGTTATCGGCCCTTTTTCCGCTTGTATGTGGGGAGTTTTCGAGCAAAACAGCTCAATGTATATGAAATTTCATACACAATACACTGAAATGACCCAAAAAACACAATTGTATATGAAAATTCATACATAATTGATTGGTACCACCTAAAACGGCTCAATGTATATGAAATTTCATACACAATACGCTGAAATGCTCCAAAAAACACAATTGTATATGAAAATTCATACACAATACACTGAAATGCTCCAAAAAACACAATTGTATATGAAAATTCATACACAATACGCTGAAATGCTCCAAAAAACACAATTGTATATGAAAATTCATATATAATTGAATGGTACCACCTAAAACAGCTCAATGTATATGAAATTTCATACACAATAGGCTGAAATGTCTCAAAAAACACAATTGTATATGAAAATTCATACATAATTGATTGGTACCACCTAAAACGGCTCAATGTATATGAAATTTCATACACAATACGCTAAAATGCCCCAAAAAACACAATTGTATATGAAAATTCATATATAATTGGTTAGCATCACGTCATAATCGGCACTTCCACAAAATTAAAGTTTGCCATCATAGAAAAGTACTAGTTTCGGTTTTTTATCAGCCTGACGAAGTCCATTTAGAATCTTTTTTTTGATAAAAAAGTGAATCTAGACGCATGAAATGTATTTAGATTAAAGTTCAAAAGTTTATAATCCGCGCTTCAGAAGCTCCAGCTTGTATACATACTCAAAAATAAACTCAAAAGCTTCCAAATGTCTTTTCGCTTCAAATGCATTAGCGCCCCAAGCATATATGCCATGCTTACGCAAAAGGATACCCGGTATTTTTTTATCTAGACGCTCAGTCACTTCAGGAACAATTGAAGGGATGTGCGCAAAATTAGATACAATTGGAATTTCGATTTGCGCCTCTTCGTCCCAAATGTTGAAGCCTTTAATCAATTCAACACCATCGACTGGAACTGATTTGCGGTCCCAGAAATATTCTGAAATGACGTTATTATAGACGGTATGGACGTGAAAAATCGCGCCAGCGCCTGTTAAACGGTATATTTCACAATGAATTAACGTTTCGGCAGAAGGCTTAAGGTTTGTTTTTTCACTTGGTTTTCCATCTTGATCAACAAACAAATAGTCCTCAGGCGTATGAATCGTTTTATCTTTGCCGCTGGCGGTAATTGCAAAATTAAATTCATTTGCGTCATAATCCCCGACACGCACCGAAAGATTACCGCTTGTGCCGGCAAACCAGCCACGTGAGGCGAATAATTGTTTAACTTCCTTCAGTTCAGCTAATGCGCTTTGCTTCTCTTCTAAAGATATTTGATCCAGCTTCATAATCTTAATTCCTTTCTGAGCTCGTCATTGCATCGATTATGTCAAAAAAAGTTTCAAAAGGAGTATGAGTGAGGCCCAGCTCCTTGCATTTTTCTGTTAAATGCGAACGGGAAAATATTTGATCTGCCAGCTTTGCTCCTTCAAAATCCGTTACACTGTCCCCAATTACGATCCGCTCGTACTGCTCTGCCGGAAATAAGCGCATAATGGCAGGCTTGCACATTCCGCAGTTGTTGCTGCAATGCTCATCACATGGGTGAGGCCATAAAATTTCTATTTTCTCGTCTTCAAAGCTGCTGCCATTGCAGTAAATATGGTTCTTCGGAATGTCAAACGGTTCTAGAACCGGGTAAACAAAGAAATCTATACCGCCGCTCGTAACGTAAAATAAAATATTGTTTGTTTTGCAATAATCCAGAAATTGCGCAAATCCGTCTCTAATACGCGCGTTGCCGACACTGTAATCAACGACCTCCTGCTGCATCGAAGAAGGAAGCAGCCGAAATAATTGGCTGACGCCTTCCTTGATCGAGAGCTCTGTTGATAACGTTTTTTGTACCAGCTCTTCCCAGCCCGGCGGATTGAAGTGCTTGATAATTGCGATAATATTGTCATTTATAGTGATGGTTCCATCGAAATCACAAAAGATAACCTTTTGCTTGCTCATTCTCTAACCCCCCACGCATCGATAGCCGCTGCAAGAGGCTCATGACCTGGCTGGCTGGCTGCGTCTCGCAAGGATACGCCTTTCATAGCTGCAGTGATCGCTTGTCGGAATGCTTGTCCTCCAGCTTCTGTTCCAAGCGGATGACCGTGAATGCCCCCTCCAGCATTCACAACTACATCTAAACCAAAGTCGCCGATTATTAAAGGGACCAGCCCAGGGTGAATGCCGGCGGAAGGCACGGGGAAGCTTGCTTTCAAATGATGCATATCGTTTATTAATGCTTTTTGAACAGCCAGGTTTTCTTCCTTTGGCATGACAACTGAACCGTATGGTGACGGGAACAGGACTAGGTCCGCTCCTGCAAGACGCATTAATTTGCCTAGCAGCAAGGGGGCGCTTATGCCGTAATGCTGGGATGGATATAGAGCGCCAGCCATAGCAGGATGGGCTGCAATAGGAACGTTTATCGACGGATCGCTGCTTAGCTCATGCAGAGCATCGAATCCGTATGCCAACACATTAAATAGAAGCGCATTCGCTCCAGCTGCAATTGCTTTTCGAGCGTTTTCCGCCAGTTTAGAGGTGGGTCCTGTTAAGTTTGTCGCATAAAGCAGCTTTTGCCCTGTTGCTTGTTCTGCCTTGCGCGCTGCTTCCATACACGCCTCAACACGCTTTTCCAGCGGCGTAAGCGGGTTTTCAAACAAAATTTCGTCATCCTTGATCAAATCGACGCCGCCAAGCGCCTGTCTATAAAACTGCTCCTGTAAATTCGGCAGATCATAACCGATGACAGATTTAAAAATGCTCATCAGAAGTGGGCGGTCATGCACCCCTAGTATATTTCTTATGCCTTCCAACCCGTACTTAGGGCCAGGGAATACGGAAGCAAAGCTTTCTGATACTTCAAGATCGATTAGCTTGATTTTTCCATCCATCGAAAGTTTTCCGAAAACTGTAACTAACAAAGCGGGAATATCTCGGCTGAAATTAATGTCTGGGTAAGCGATTGAAATATCCGCATATCGCTCGCCAGGCTGCAAGTCTGCGGGTTCATGCACCTGAACGGAAACAACCTTGCCCAAATGCTTCTCCATATGCTGTTTTTGTGCCTCAGGCATTTCTGTCCAGCTGCCTACTGTCAGCCCAACTGCGATGCCCTGTGCTTTTTTATTAAAATCTGCTTTGTCATCGTAGGCGCGATAAGTTGCAATACAGTGTCCTATCATTGTGAAATACTCCTTTCAATAGCGGCTCCAAGCTCAACGGAACGATCAGCTGAACGCTTGACTGCAGCTTGTATCGCTTCGGCAAATTGAAACTCGCCAAGCACATTCAATGCTGCTTCTGTCGTTCCGTTCGGGGAGGTGACCTTTCGGCGCAATTCCGCGGGGTCTTCATTCGTTATCTGAACCATCTCGGCGGCACCAAGCACGGTTTGGGCGACTAGTTGCTTGGCTTCAACATAGGAAAGTCCAAGCGACTGCGCTCCGCTGATCATGCCCTCCATGAAGCGGTATACATAAGCTGGTCCGCTGCCAGATACGCCAGTTATGGCAGGCTGCAGTGTTTCTTCAACTACCGTACAATACCCGATAGATTGGAATATAGCTTTCATAGCTTCAAGCTGGCTGTCTGTTACATCTGGCGAGCAGCTGACTCCTGTAGCTCCTAGACCGATCGTGCTGGACGTATTCGGCATAGCTCTAACGACAGGCTGCTTCTCACTTGTCAACTGTTTGATGGAAGCAATCGATAAACCGGCAATAACCGATACAATTAATTGCTCCTCTCTTAAGTGGGACTTTAAAACCTCCAGCGCAGTAACCGCATCCTTAGGCTTCATAGCCAGTACGATAATATCCGCTTGCACTAGCAGCTGCTCCTGAGTTATGCCGTTAAGAATCGTTTGCACGCCATATTCCTTCTGCAAAAACGTTAATCGCTCCTCAGAGCTGCGATTAAGCATCGAAATATTGCCTGCTTCGATTAAATTTTGCTTAAGTATTCCGCGTACAATCGCTTCAGCCATAGCTCCAGCCCCATAAAAGCAAATGCGCTGGTTGCTAAGAGCGGAAGGATTTGTTATGTCTTCACTCATATCGAATACTCCTTTATTGCCTGATTTGTCCATTGCCAGTAATTTGATATTTCGTCGAAGTTAGAGCAGGCAGACCCATTGGACCTCTTGCATGCAGTTTTTGTGTGCTAATGCCGATTTCAGCGCCATAGCCGAATTCAAAACCGTCGGTAAAACGGGTGGACACATTGTGGTATACTGCTGCTGCATCTATTTCTTGAATGAAGCGTTCAGCAAGAGCTTTATTATTTGTAACAATACATTCGGAATGCTTCGTGCTGTAGCGGTTAATATGCACTAGTGCTTCATCCAGACTGTCCACTATAGCAATGTTCAGAATATAGTCGTTATATTCTGTAGCATAATCCTGCTCGGTAACCAGCTTAGAGCCTTTTACTTGCTGATCGTAAGGCGAAGGGAGGCGAAGCTCAACTCCAGCTTCAATCATTTTTTGCATAAGTTGCTCCAAATGAAGGTTTGCGAAATCACGATGAATAATTAAAGTTTCCATCGCATTGCAAACCGAAGGACGCTGCACTTTGGCATTAAATGCAATTTCGGAAGCCATCTGTACATCAGCATCTTTATCAATATAGGTATGACATACACCTGCGCCCGTTTCAATAACCGGAACAATCGAATTTTCAACTACATTGTTAATTAGCGCTGCTCCGCCTCGAGGTATAATTACATCGAGCAAGCCTTTCAGCTTCAGCATTTCATTGACAGAGGAACGGTCTGAATTTTCAATGAGCTGTATAGCATCAGCAGGCAAAGCCGTATTTTCGAGCGCACTGCGCAGCACCGCTACGATTTGCCGATTGGATTCAAGCGCAGCTGAACCGCCGCGCAGTACGACACAGTTGCTAGTTTTCAAGCAAAGCCCAGTAGCATCAACTGTAACATTAGGACGGGCTTCATAGATCATGCCGATAACGCCGAGCGGAACGCGCAGCTTGCGTATATGAATGCCGTTAGGACGTTCAAACTGCTCCAGCAGCTCTCCGACTGGATCAGGCAATTGTACAATTTCACGCAGGCCATTCGCGATGGCCTCAATCCGTTTCTCATCAAGGGCAAGCCGGTCCAGCATAGAGGAACTGGTGCCCTGCTCCTGGCCGCGCTTCAGATCCAATTTGTTCGCTTCAATAATTGCGGCGCTTGCAGCTACCAATGCATCCGCCATTACAAGCAATGCCTCATTCTTTTGCTCCGTGGTTACATTATTCATAATTCTAGCCGCTTTTTGTGCCAATGTTGCTTTCATAACTACTTCATTAGACATTATCATAGCCTCCTTATTTAAAATGAATGATTTTGGTGTTTACAAAGATACCCACTCATCGCGATGAATGACTTCTAATCTTGCAGCGTCCACTCTGCGGCTTGCTTCCTCTGTAGACAATCCTGCAGCAGCCAGCAGCTGCTGCGCAGAATAATTGACTACACCGCGGCCAACAATATTTCCGCTTTTGCTGTATACTTCAACAACATCGCCAGGGTGAAAATCTCCTGTGCTGCTAATGACGCCGGCAGGGAGGAGGCTTTTGCCGCCTGTAACGAGCGCCGAAACTGCGCCTTCGTCAACAATGATGCGGCCTTCGGATAAGGAATGGAAGCCGAGCCATTGCTTCTTCATAGACAGGCTGTGCAGCTTCGTATCAAAATAGGTGCCTTTGCCGTTGCCGGATAGGGCAAGCTCCAAATCGCCCAACTGCTGGACCTTGCCGATAAAAGCATTCACGCCGCCGCGCATTGCTATTCTAGCCGCTTCAATTTTTGATCGCATGCCGCCTGTTCCTACTGCTGATCCTGCCCCTCCAGCCAAAGCCAATATTTCACTGGAAATTTGCTCAACGCGATCAATTTTACTTGCAGTCGGGTTAATGCGTGGATCTTCTGTATACAGACCATCCATATCTGTAATAATAACGAGATTGGCTGATTTGGTCATTGCTGCGACAAGTGCGGAGAGATTGTCATTATCTCCAAATTTAAGTACGAGCTCATCGGTGGCAACTGTATCATTCTCATTAATAATAGGTATAATTTTCTGTTTGAGCAGCTCTTCTATTGTCATTTGAGCGTTTTGAATTCTTCTGCGATTGGAAAAATCAGCTCTGGTCAGCAATATTTGTGCTGAAGTAATAGCATACTCAGAAAATGCTTCCTGATAAGCCTGCATAAGCAGCGCTTGACCGACTGCAGCAGCAGCCTGTTTTTCATGTACGGCCTTCGGCTTGACAGGGTAGCCAATTTTTTTGAAGCCTGCTGCAACCGCACCCGAAGTGACGAGCATAACGTCCTTGCCAGCCAAATGCTGCTTGGCAAGCTCGCTTGCAAAAAAATGGATTCGTTCCCGATTAAGCCCGCCTTCTTCGGAAGTGAGCGAACTGCTGCCTATTTTCACTACTATACGTTCCGTCATAAAATCCCATCCCATAGCTAATAATTACATACTTATAATGAAAAAGATAATGAAATAGAAAAAGACCTCCGTCCAAAAAAGGACGAAAGTCTATCTTCCGCGGTACCACCTTTATTGATGCTTCCACGGAGGGAAGCATCCAGCTTATGCCTTGTAACAGCAGGCGCTGTCCGATTATTCATCGGCCGTTCAGGGGTAGGTTCGGCAAGTGGCCAAGACGAATTCTTGCAGCCGGTGGAATTCGCTCTCTGTCATGACCGTATCAAGCTTAATAGTCCCATCATTACGTTTCACGTTCTTATTTTGCTTATACATTCAAGCATATCACGATCCATTATTACTGTAAAGCTGACCGAAGCCTTTGTGCAGCAGGGATTGGCTTTAGAAAAGATTTAATTTGCCAATTCGCGCAATAGCCTCTTGAAGGCGCTCTTCATCCGCTAATAGCCCCAGGCGGACATAGCCTTCCCCATGAGTACCGAAGCCGATTCCAGGTGCTACTACAACGTCGGCTTTCTCGAGCAGCAAATCAGCAAATTGCTCAGACGTATAAGGAGCGGGAACTGGCAGCCAGCAGAAAAATGAGCCTCCTGGCGCCGCAGCCTTCCAGCCAATTCGCTCAAGCTCTTGATAGACACAATTTCTTCTTTGCTCATAGCGCTGGTTAATCTCTTGAACACATTGCTGAGAGCCAGTTAGCGCAAGGGCTGCCGCTTCTTGGATTCCGCCAAACAAGCTGCAGTAATAATGGTCTTGAATAAGATTGATCATCGCAACGATTTCTTTGTTGCCTAACGCAAATCCGACACGCCATCCAGCCATATTGTAGGATTTGGACAGCGTATAAAATTCAACACCGACATCCTTTGCTCCTTCAGATTGCAAAAAGCTGATCGGCTTTTTTCCGTCGAAGCCAATCGCGCCATAGGCGAAATCACTTGAAACAGCAATATTATACTTTTTGGCAAATGCAATAACTTCATCGTAAAATTTGCTATCTGCAACAGCACCTGTCGGGTTGTTGGGATAATTCATAAACATTAATTTGGCTTGCTTAGCTATATGCGGGTCAATAGCCTGCAAATCAGGCAAAAAACCGTTTTCTTCTTTAAGCGGCATGAAGGACATGCTGGCGCCGGCGAGTGCAACGCCTGACCAATAATCCGGATAGCCAGGATCAGGAACAAGGCAAACATCGCCTTCATTCAGCAAGCATTGACTAATTTCTACCAAGCCAGTTTTGCCGCCAAACAAAATAGCTACTTCCGTTTGCGGGTCTAAGTCCACGTTGTAATCGTCCTTATAACGTTTAGCTATTGCTTCTTTCAGAAAAGCATATCCGCTGAAAGGCGGATATTTATGATAAAGCGGATTGGTCGAGGCTTCCTGCAGCTTGGATATAATATGGGCAGGTGTAGGCCGATCCGGGTTTCCTTGTCCCAAATTAATGACATCGCGTCCTTTTGCTATTTGAGCGTTAGCTTTCGCAACGAGCTTGGAAAAAAATTGCGTAGGCAAGGACGCGAGTCGATCTGCCGGCTTAAATTGAATTGCTTGTTGATTAACCACTTCTTCACACCCTCATAGTAAACATATCATTTTAGTATACTTTAACATGTTTCTTTTTAGTTGAGAAGAAGCAAGCTGGTCAGGCATTTTTTAGCTTGATGAGCAGCGGGGTCAAATCAGATTGGAATTCAAGTACAAAGGGTTTCCGCTGTTCATTGAAGCAAAGGATAATCGGTTTTGAATTTTCGCAATGAAAAATAAATACATCATTTGTTTGAATAGATAACTCGCCAACCTTAAGAGCATAGCTCTCGTTCAAAGGTATTCGGTACACGTAGCTGCAGTTTTTGTCAGGCGCGATTTGTGGCGCAAGCCCCGTGACTGTGCCCAGAAAACCTCTGGCCATTGTTTGAAACTGTTCATCATTTGGTATGCTTTTAATTACTTTTCCAGCCTTCACATCAAATATTTGTACAGGGCGTGACAGGTTGGAGGGCGCCGATTGGGTTGGCGCCGGGGCTGCTGCAGCTGCTTGGAACATTCCCAATGAAAGAAAAAGCAGCAGCAAAAAAGCGGCACACTTCGCGGTTTGTTTATAATACATCGTTTATTCTCCTTTACAGATGGATTTTCATGTCATTGCTATTACGTTGCCCATCTTGACACGTAAGCATGAGCAGGTATCATTAGAGAAATAAAGGAACTAAGGAAGGATGAGGCTCTAATGTCAACAGCCATGCGAATTGCATTGCTTCAAATGGATATTAAAATCGGCGATGTTGAAGCCAATTACGAAAAAGTGAAGTCCATGATTGCAGAGGCGGCAGGACAAGCAGTCAAACCAGATGTCGTTATTTTTCCAGAGCTTTGGAATACAGGATTTCAACTGGATCAAATAAAAGAGCTGGCGGACCGAAATGGTGAAAGAACGAGACAGCTGCTGTCCGAGCTGAGCAGAGCATACAAAGTAAATATAATTGGCGGCTCGATTGCAGAGCTGCGCGGGGATGAAGTCTACAATACGCTGATTGCATTTGACCGCGATGGCAATGAAGTGGCTGATTATTCCAAAATACATTTGTTTCGTTTAATGGATGAGGAAAAGTATTTAAGTGCGGGTGAGAAAACAGCTTTGTTTGAGGTGGACGGGGAAAAAGCCGGCGCATTTATTTGCTACGACACTAGATTTCCCGAGCTGTCGCGCAAGCTAGCTTTGAATGGGGCTAAAATCGTATTTGTGCCTGCTCAGTGGCCGCATCCAAGATTGCATCATTGGAAAACGCTGCTGATGGCGCGCGCCATTGAAAATCAAATGTTTGTCATCGCATGCAACAGAACAGGCAAGAGCGGGGATACGCACTTCTTTGGCCATTCGATGGTCATAGACCCATGGGGAGAGGTCATCGCGCATGCTGAGGAGGAAGAGACGATCATTTATGCCGATATAGATTTGGCCCTCGTTGACGAGGTGCGTGCCAGAATACCGATTTTCAAAGACCGTCGTCCCGAAATTTACGAATAATAAGTGCTCAGCTAAATGAACCGTTTATTTGGTTTTAATCGTTTCGTTGAGCGTGTGAATAAACGCTTCAGCAGCTTTGGATAAATATCGGCCTTTGCGGCTGGCTACTACAAGCGTGCGCGAAGGGCGAGGCAGGAGCGGCAGGTATACCGGTGTAAAATCGGAGCCTGCCGCTCTTGTCAACATTTTAGGAACAAACGCAATTCCCATGCCGCCTGCAACGAGCGATTGCACCGTTTCAATATTGCTGCTCTCAAACACAATTTGCGGATTAAAGCCTGCTTCCAGGCAGTATCCGACTGTAATTTGTCTAAAGCCTTGTCCACGTTTTAAACCGATAAACGGCTCATCGCTCAGCTCAGCGATAGGAACGGCTTCATTCCTTTGCGCCAGTGGATGGGCTGGCGGAACGGCAAGGCATATTTCTTCTTCCATATAAGGTGTCCAAGACAAGGATGCATCGATTAATGGAAGCGACAGTAAGCTGATATCCGTGCCTCCGCTAGCGGTGAGCTGTTCAAGCTTGGCGGTCGTTTCTTCTACAAGCACAACCTCGATTTGCGGGTATTTCTCGCCGAACACAGGCAGAACAAGCGGCAGAACATGAGCGCCGGTTATCGGCAATGTGCCAACGACCAGCCTGCCCCGGCGCATTTGCGCCATATCATCCATCTCCTGCTTGAGCTGTTCAATCGTATCTATGATTTGCTGGGCTCTTTCTACAAACACTTGTCCCGCTTGCGTAAGCTCTACGGAATTAGTCGTTCTTCTAAAAAGAAGCAGGCCAAGCTCCTGCTCCAGCTTGGAAAGCTGCTGGCTGAGCGAAGGCTGGGCAATATGAAGTTTTTCTGCGGCACGCGAGAAATTGTGGTCCTTTGCTATTTGAATGACATATTGCAGCTGTCTGAATTCCATAGGGAATCAATCCTTTTGAATTAGATTAGTTTTTATTTCCGAAATTGATATATAGACGCGACAGTTTGGAATTGTTATAGTTAATAACTATAGAGCTTATAGATATTATATCTTAGTTCTATGAAGAAAGACATGATATGATTGGTTTAATTAAATTCTATTGAAATCGACTGAATGAAACGATGGGGTGAGTATCAATGACAAAAAGAACAATGTTTGAAAAAATTTGGGACAATCACGTCATTCACCAGGAAGAAGGCAAGCCGAGCGTAATTTATATTGACTTGCAGCTGGTGCACGAGGTTACATCTCCGCAAGCTTTTGAAGGGCTTCGCATGTCCGGCCGCAAAGTGCGCCGTCCAGACTTGACGTTTGCTACTATGGATCATAACGTTCCGACAAAGGACCGTTTCAATATTACAGATC
Organism: Paenibacillus sp. IITD108; assembly: GCF_036541265.1. Classification (NCBI taxonomy): domain Bacteria; kingdom Bacillati; phylum Bacillota; class Bacilli; order Caryophanales; family Paenibacillaceae; genus Paenibacillus; species Paenibacillus sp. IITD108. The sequence goes on from NZ_JAZHCT010000007.1 coordinate 165,573, forward strand.
CAATCTCCAAGCAGCAAATCGATACCCTTACTCAAAACTGTAAGGATTTTGGAGTAAAGCTGTTTGATCTGGACAATATTGATCAAGGTGTTGTTCACGTAATGGGACCTGAGATCGGCCTTACGCATCCAGGCAAAACAATCGTTTGCGGCGACAGCCATACTTCAACACACGGCGCTTTTGGCGCTTTGGCGTTCGGTATCGGCACAAGCGAGGTTGAGCATGTGCTTGCTACGCAGTGCTTGCAGCAATCCAAAGCTAAAACGATGGAAGTCCGCTTCAACGGCAAGCGCAAGCCTGGCGTTACAGCTAAGGATATGATTCTTGGCGTAATTGCGCAATACGGCACTGACTTTGCAACCGGATATGTTATCGAATATACAGGCGAAGCGATTACTAACCTTACGATGGAAGAGCGCATGACAGTATGTAATATGTCCATCGAAGCAGGAGCTCGCGCAGGCTTGATTGCTCCTGACGAAACTACTTTTAACTATTTGCGCGGCCGTGAGTATGCCCCTGAGAACTTTGACAAAGCGGTAGAAGCTTGGTCACAGCTAACGACTGATGAAGGCGCTCATTACGATACTGTTGTTGAGTTTGATGTTGATTCACTTATCCCGCAAGTAACATGGGGAACAAGCCCTGGCATGGGTACTGATATTACAGCTTCTGTACCTAACCCAGCTGATTTGGCTACTGAAAATGAACGTAAAGCGGCAGAAAAAGCGCTTGAGTATATGGATCTTAAGCCAGGCACGCCGATGACAGAAATTGAAATCGATTATGTATTTATCGGCTCATGTACAAATGGCCGTATTGAAGACCTTAGAGCAGCTGCTGAAATCGCTCGCGGCTACAAAGTCAGCGACAAGGTAACGGCTATTGTCGTACCGGGCTCCGGCCGCGTTAAGCTGCAAGCAGAAAAAGAAGGCCTAGATAAAATATTTGTAGAAGCAGGCTTTGAATGGCGCGATGCAGGCTGCTCCATGTGTCTTGCTATGAACCCTGACGTGCTGCAACCAGGTCAGCGCTGCGCTTCAACTTCCAACCGTAACTTTGAAGGCCGTCAAGGCCGCGGCGGAAGAACGCATCTAGTATCGCCTGCAATGGCAGTAGCAGCTGCGATTAATGGCCGCTTTACAGATGTGCGTGATTGGGAAATCAAAGAAGCAGTAGCGAACTAATGAACTTACATTAGCAGGAGAGGGGAACAATTAATATGGAACCATTTAAAAAGCTTACGGGTATCGTTGCTCCAGTAGACCGCGTAAACGTAGATACAGATGCAATTATTCCAAAACAATTTTTAAAGCGCATTGAGCGCAGCGGCTTCGGTCAATTTCTATTTTATGAATGGCGCTTTTTCGAGAACGGTGATGTGAATCCTGATTTTGAGCCAAATAAAGCTCGTTATGAGGGTGCATCGGTTCTGATTTCCCGCGCTAACTTTGGCTGCGGCTCATCCCGTGAGCATGCTCCATGGGCGATTCTTGATTATGGCTATAAAGTAATTATTGCTCCGTCCTATGCGGATATTTTCTATAACAACTGCTTTAAAAACGGCATTCTTCCAATCAAGCTAAGCGAGGAGCAAGTAGAAGATTTGTTCCAGCGTACAGCTAAGCATGAAGGCTACAAGCTTAATGTTGATCTTGAAAGCAAACAGCTTTCCGATGAATTCGGCCTAAGCATCTCCTTCGATTTGGATGAGCACCGCCGACAATTTTTGCTTCAAGGCTTGGATGATATCGGTCTAACGCTTCAGCATGAAGACAAAATATCAGCATATGAAGCAAAGCACGCTGATAAGCTTGCAAATAAATAATTTCAAGAGTTCTCTGAAAAACCCTCTGGCATTTGCCAGAGGGTTTTTTGTGAAATGGAAACTCTAACGAATGTTAGCAGCGCTATTATGCTGAAAAAGCTTGTTTTAAAATTGTAACGAATCGTGGTTTGCTTATTTGCTATAAAACACTGCCCAAATGAGCATTTGTTCACAGATAGCACCTCTTCGTTGCGTTAGAATTTCAAAAGGGGCATTTTATGAAAAATAGCTCATTCACGATTCGTTAAAATCTCAAAAGGCATATTTTAAAAGTAATAGCCCCTTCAGAATTCGTTACAGCTATTCATGAATTGATGAGCTACGGATCGATTTTGTACGAAGCAGCATTTGATATGAATAGTTTTACCTCGAAAACTTACAGCATGTGCTGCATTCCAGTAACTTAATAGAAAGATTGATAGAAAGATTGATAGAAAAAATTCTCAATTTTGCGCAACCTTTTATGACAAAAAGCGTCTTATTATATGTCTGTGCATGTCGAAAGAACACATGCGGAGCGGGCAATATCGTATTCGAGGTGTGGAATGAAAAAAATTGTTGCTGTCGTCATGTTTACTTGTCTCTTTTTTGCTTCTTTTGTTAATGTTGGACATGCCTCCGTTCCCCCTAAACTGTTTTTGGATGGCAAAAGGCTGTATAGTGATGTAGAACCGACCATTATTCAAGGCTCAACGCTCGTTCCTTTAGCTATTTTGACAGAAGGGCTGGGCTATGAGGTAGAATGGGAGGGAGATTTAAAGCGCGTAACCGTTAAAAGCAATGATACGCTCATTCAATTAATTATTAATGATTCGACGGTTATGGTTAACGGCGAGCCTCAGGTTATGAATGCCGTTCCGCAATTGATCCAATGGCGGACGATGGTTCCTGTACGGTTTATCGGAGAGCTTCTGGGTCTGGAGTTTGAATGGAAAGATGCAGAGCGCGAAGTACATATGTTTAGCCATAAGGATCCGGAGACTGATCCCGATCCCGATCCTGATCCATCGGATAATGGCAGCCAGCCTATTGTGCCGACAGGCTATGTAGAGTCGGTGGATTTTGACCAAGCTTCAACCTTAAACATTACATACTCAGGCGAGGTAAAGCCAAGCAAACCATTTTACTTGAGCAATCCTAGAAGGCTTGTTATTGACTTGCCAGGTACAAGCTATACCGGAAATCACTTTTCAGAGGTGCAGGTAGAGGATAATCCGTTTATAGATTCCTATCGTCATTCCGCCTTTAGCAGCGACCCTTTAATCGCTAGAGTTGTAATCGATCTCAAGGATGATATCGGACATGTCATGACCCAATCTGATGGTCAAATTACGATTCAGCTTATGCCTGTCAGTGAAGTTCCTGAGGAGCCGACCACTGATCCGGTAGATCCTACGCCAACCCCTACGCCAACTCCAACTCCGGAGCCTTCAGATCCAGGCGAAGGGAAGATATATCATGTTGTGCTTGACGCAGGCCATGGCGGCACGGATTCAGGAGCAGTAAGCAAGGATAAGAAAAAGCTGGAGAAAGATTTTACGTATACTGTAGTAAATAAAATGAAGGCAATTCTTGAAAAAGATCCGCGGGTGCAAGTACATTTGAGCAGGCCTGACGATGTGAAGATCGAGCTGCGTGACCGTGTTGCTTTTGCAGAAAAAGTTAAGGCCGATGTGTTTGTTTCAGTTCATGTTAACAGCTTTACCAAAGACACAGCGACAGGCAGTGAAACGTATTATTATCGCGATAACAGCAAGGAGCTTGCCAACATTATGCAGAAGCACCTCGTTGCAGGAACAGGGCTTGCCAATCGCGGCGTAAAAACAGCGCCATTTGTCGTAATCAAGGAAACGACTATGCCGGCTGTTCTAGTGGAAACAGGATATATTTCCAATCCGAACGACTTGGAAGTGTTGTATAACGATAAAAACCAGGATCGTATCGCTGCTGAATTGGTATTAGGCATCAAAGAATTTTTAAAACTGAATTAAAGCGGGTGAAAATAACATGCTGGATATGACTAAGCGTAAGAAGGTTTGGATTGCAGCAGCAGCACTAGTGCTGCTGCTTTCCGGCTGTGGAGCAGTGCAGAAGGATAACGGGACCGGAGGGGCGGTATCCCCTTCGCCAGAGCCTCCGGTTGTGGAGCAGCAATCTATGGAACTAACGATTTATGCGGTGGAAAACGAAAGCATGGAGCTGACTGAACGAACGGAAAAAGTATTTTACAGCAATGACCATGAATTGCTTGGAGCTGCTATAGCCTCATTGCAAGCCGATCCGGGCAACGGCTCTGCATCGCTGTGGAAGCCTATTCCGATTCATTCTACTCAATTGAAGGATGGCATCGTTACGATTGATATTGCGCTTCCGGATGAAGCGAGAGTTGGCGCGCCCGGAGAGATGCAATTGCTAGAATCGCTTAAGAAAACGTTGTTTCAGCTTGATTTTGTAGATGGAATTGAAATTTTGGTGGATGGGAACGAAACAGAGAGCCTAATGGGTCACGTAGGGCTTGACTATCCTATGACAAGAGAGTGACAATAGAGATAAATATAATAGAGTTGAAGGAGATATGTTGAATGCCACTGCATTACACATGGAAAAAAGTTATTACCGGTGCGCTTGCTGTTACACTTATCGGTTCAAGCTCCGCTGCAGTTTTGGGAGCGGACCCGGTTGCGATTTATGCCAACCAAGCTGCTGCAAAGCAAGCGACACCCTTTACTGATGTAGCCGCTGGTCATTGGGCAGAGAAGCATATTGCTAAGCTATCATTACAAGGCATTATTAATGGTTATCAAGAAAATAACGACACCTTTACGTTTAGGCCGGAGAGAAGTATTACACAGCAGGAAGCTGTCATTATGGCTCTACGTTTTGCTGGACTTGCCAATCAAATCGATGAGCATGCGATGATTCAATTTACAGAGTCATTTGTAGTAGATAATTTTTATAAGCCATACATACAGCTTGCTTTTGAGCAAGGGTTGCTTGATCGCGATGAAGAGTATCAAATAGCTGAAGATGACAGCAGCAAGGCATGGGGCTCTCGTCCAGCCAGCCGTGAATGGGTAACGAAGCTGATCGTCAAGGCGATTGGCGAAGAGGCAGTAGCCAAGCAGCTGCAAAATACGGAATCAAGATTCAGCGATGCTGGAGCTATGGACAGCAAATATATTGGCTTTATTAACGCTGCAACTCAATTAGGTCTTGTTAAAGGGCTGTCCGAGGATCGCTTCGGCCCCAAATCAAACATTAATCGTGCAAGTCTTGCTACTTTGTTCAGCAGAGCGCAAGGTCATATCGGAGTAGAATATACAGGACAAGAGAGCGGCGTCATTTCAAATCTGACGGAAGATAAGATTACTTTGTATGCTAACGGCAAAGAAACGGAATATAGCCTGTCTGATGCTACAGCGTACTATCATTATAATTCCGAGTCTGCCAGCAGCAAAGAGCAATTGCTAGAGTATGGAGACGTGACGATTATTGCTAGGGACGGCGTAGCAAGATATGTTGAAGTGGAAGGCGACGTGCAGCATATTAAACCGGTAAATGGCACTGTTGTACATTATAATGAAGCAGAGAAGCTTCTTTATGTGCTAGTTGATGAAAAGCCGGTAGAGTTCAAATACGATCCGTCTATCGTCATTGAGAATGAGGAAGGGACAACGCTGCAAATTTCTGATTTGAAGCGTGATCGCCAGGTTGTTATTACAAGTGATACGTTCCGCGAGGAGCCTCGTACAATTAGCATTGTGGCTTCCTCTGCACCGGTTGTAACGACGGCAAAAGGTCTTTTGTACGAATTTAACAACAAAATAGTTACAATTCAAGATGATACTGGATTTGTTACTAAATTTTTAGCGCCAAACACGGTCGTTACAATTGAAGGCCTGAACAACGCCAAGCTAGATGATTTACTTATAGAAAAGGATAACGTTGAGCTTAGTCTAAATGAAAAAGACCAGGTGACAGCGATCAAAGTTGTTAATCGTCAGGTTGAGACGCTAGCTGGCTATCAAGCTTATTACAATGAAAAGCTGCCTGAATTTATTACTGTATCAGATGCCTTTGGAAAACAAGCCAAGGTTCTATACTTCAGCGGCAGAACAAAATTTAATTATTTTGGTAATAATATGGAAAAAGACACCGCTTTGAAGATGCTTAACCAAAACGTTAACGTTACAGTAAGCTACACGCATGATGAGATTGTGTCTTTGAATTTTGTGAACAGCTATACGGGCGAAATGGTTCGTTGGGATACAAACGCAAAGACAATTACTATGCGCCTAGATGGCGGAGAAGAGGTTGTATTGCCTTACACCAATGCCCCTGTATACTATAAAGGCAGACCAGCGGCATCGATTGGTGATATGCGCCAAGGCGAGAAAGTTACTGTTTCGCTGAATTTTACAAAGGTTGAAGCCAGCGCTATTCGTGTTCATGTGACGGAACAGTTCCAGGTTACAGCTGTGGATATAATAAACAAAAAAATAACGATGAAAAATGCGACAACGAAAGAAAACGATTATATGCTGCTTGATGCTGAGCTGCTTACTGCAGCCGGCGGCAAGCAAACAATTAATCAAATTAAGGTAGGTTCTACGGTTGATGCGACATTCGTAGGCGATGAATTAAAGAAGCTTCAAACGGTAAATACTTCTTCAAATGGTTAATTAGGATTGATCAAATTAATATTTTGTGAAAAACTGCTCTTATGAGCAGTTTTTTTTGTTTTTTTATCATTTTCGGGTTGCGCACAGTGACAAATTTCGCTACACTTTGAACGATAGTGTTTATGAGTGTTCGCTTAAGCAGTTGCAAATCTGTTGCAGTTGCAGATTTGCTCGTATGCTGCCTAATTTTTGAGGAGAGAGAACAATGAATGCTAAGCAAAAAATGCGTGTTGTATTAGATCAAATAGCTCTTATGTTTCCGGACGCCCATTGCGAGCTCGTACATGAGAATCCGTTTGAGCTGACGATTGCTGTGTTGTTATCCGCACAATGTACAGATGAGACGGTTAACAAGGTAACGGCGACGTTATTTCAGAAATTTAAACGTCCTGAACACTATTTAAGTGTTCCTCTCGAGGAGCTTGAGCAGGATATTAGACGCATTGGTTTGTTTCGGAGCAAAGCCTCAAATATTCAGAAGCTATGCCGTATTCTAATCGATAAATACGATGGTGAAGTGCCTCAAACTTATGAAGGTTTAGTCGAGTTGCCTGGGGTTGGCCGCAAGACTGCCAATGTCGTCATGTCTAATGCCTTTGGTGTACCAGCAATAGCGGTTGACACCCATGTGGAGCGAGTATCCAAGCGTCTCGGTTTTGCAAAGACGGAGGACTCCGTGCTAGTAGTTGAACAAAAGCTGATGAAGCTGGTGCCGCGAGACGAGTGGACAATTACTCATCATCGCTTAATCTTTTTCGGTCGCTATCATTGCAAGGCGCAAAGTCCGCAATGTGCAATTTGCCCGCTGCTTGATTTGTGCAAAGAAGGAAAGCAACGTATGAAGCCAATAGTTAAATCCAAAAAAAAGGGTAAGCTAGCATAATAGCTGTTGTATTGTTTTTTATAGATGCAACTGCAGTAGAAGTTATTACATATGACTTTTCTGCTTATGGACTGCAGCTATGCTGTACCCTGCACCCTAAACTAGCGAACGAGGGATGATTTTAATGAAATGTATTTCTGTATACACAAACAATTTTGAAGTTTTTTCCGATCTTTACGAAGAGGTGCTTGAATCACCGCCGCAAGAAAATGAAGATATTACTGTACAAGGTGTAACAGTAAGCGGTTCTGGCAACGTGCCGGACCAATACATCGAAAGAATGCGCCTTAAGCCTGAGGTTGTAGTTATGAGGGAAAAGGAACGCGGAGTAATGATTTTGCAGCATGGCAATGTATTTGAAATTTGTTTGCCATCACAGGATGAAGAATCGAACTAATTGAAAAGGAATGACATTCATGACGGTGCAAAGCATAGCGCAAGCGTTATACGATGCCGCCGCCGCAATGGCAGCCAGTAATGACGAAAGGCGAGCCAAGCAAGTGCAAGAGCTGAGCAGTAAGCTGACCGAGGGTCGGCTTACTGTTGCTTTATGCGGACATTTTTCGGCAGGCAAATCTACTTTGATTAATACGATATGCGGAGCAAAGCTGCTCCCATCAAGCCCGATTCCAACGAGTGCCAACGTTGTCTCTATTCAAGGCGGCGACCAGGCAATCGCTAGAGTAGAAACGATGAAAGACGGTCAACGTACAAAGGCTGAAGTTGCGATAGATCAGCTCGAGCAATATTGCGTGGATGGAGAGACCTTTACGCATGTGTCCATCCATTACCCTAGTGAAGTGCTCGGCGAGCATATTACGTTGCTGGATACCCCCGGCATCGATTCAACGGATGATGCGCATCGGCTGGCAACAGAATCTGCGCTTCATTTGGCAGATGTAGTGTTCTATGTTATGGATTATAACCATGTACAGTCAGAAATAAATTTTGCTTTTGCCAAACAGCTGAAGGATTGGGGAAAGCCGCTTTATTTTGTCGTAAATCAAATCGATAAGCATAGAGAGAATGAAATAAGCTTTGAGTCGTACTGTCAAAGCGTTGAGGATGCTTTTCACGCTTGGCATTTGGAGCCGGAAGGCATTATTTATTTATCGTTGCGGAAGCCAGAGCATCCATACCATCAATGGGATGCGCTGCTGAAGCTGCTGCAGGAGCTTGAGGTGCAGCGTCAAACGCTGTGCAGCTACAGCGTAGAGGCGTCCTTGCATCATGTTATGCAAGAGCATATCAAGTGGCTGGAGCAGCAGGAGGAGGAGCAGCGGGCATCGCTGCTTGAGCAGGCTGGAGGGCCTGAAGCTGCAGCGCAAGCCAAACTGGAGCTTGAGCGTATTAAAGCGAGCAAAGACAGCTTGGAAGCCGGGCCTGACGTTATGAGCAAGGAACTGCGCCAGCAGCTTCAGTCGCTGCTTGATAATGCAAATATTACACCGGCAGCGCTGAGGGACTTGGCTCAGTTATTTCTAGAGAGCCAAAAACCGGGCTTCAAGAGCGGTTTTTTATTTGCGGGCAACAAAACGGCTGCCGAAAAGGAAAAAAGGCTGAGTCAGTTCCGCAGCGAGCTGCACAGTCTGATTAGCGCGGCGATTGAATGGCATCTCAAGCAATTGCTGCGGCAGGCTGCAGAGCAGGCAGGTTATGAGTCGGATCAGCTGGAAAGCCAGCTGCAGGCCGCTATATCTTGGCTGCCTGATGACGATTGGCTATTGCGTCGAATCCATACTGGCGCAGTATTCGGCAATGAATACACGATGACTTTCTGCAAGGATCTGGCTGCAGATATTAAAAGCATTTATCGGAAAAATGCAATTGAACTTATTGATATGATTGTTGTACAATTTGCTGCTCAAAACGAAAACAAGCTGTCTGCCGTCCGTGAACAGCTGGCACAGCTCGGCACTCAAGCTGCTGCTGTGGTCAAGCTGGAAGAGCTTGACCAGATTTCTGATGCGCGGGAGCAGGAGCTGAAAGGGATGCTGCCGGACAGATCGAGCAAGCCTGCTCTGCCTAAGCCAGCCCGGTTTGAAGCAAAGGCTCAGACCTATAAGGCGACTGCTGATAACGGGCAGGCAAGCAGCCGGCAGGAGGCAAGCCTGGCCGACGCAGTTTCAGCTGCTAAGACGTCGTCAGATGCTGCTGCCGCTGCGAAAGACGCGGCTGGCGCGTTTGCAAGCGGCAATGCGCTTGGCAAGCAGCGTGATGCCGGCTACAAGCTGCAGCGTGCGGCCGATTTGCTGCAAGGCCACGCAGCCCTTGAGCAGGCTGCCGCCGCATTAAGAGATAAAGCGGACCGATTGCAAAGCAGCAGCTTTACGATTGCTTTGTTCGGTGCGTTCAGCGCTGGCAAGTCATCGCTTGCTAACGCGCTAATTGGAGAGCCTGTATTGCCTGTCTCGCCTAATCCGACGACTGCATCAATCAATCGCTTGCTGCCTCCTACAAAGCAGTATCCTCACCGTACGGCTCGCATCGTGATGAAGTCCGAAGAAGAGCTGCTTGATGATCTGCTTTATTCATTGGCCTTGCTAGGAGAAGAGGCTAATAAGCATGCTTACACCAATATTGAAAGCATATTGGCTGCGGCAGACCGTCTGACGCCTGACAAAATAGGTGCAAGCGGCAGGGCGCATTATAGCTTTTTGCGAGCAGCACGCAACGGCTGGGCAGAGCATAAGGATGACTTGGGCCAGGAGCTGAAGGTTGATCATGAGCAATACGAACGGTTTGTTGCAGAGGAGTCGCGCTCCTGTTTTGTGAGGTCTATTGATTTTCACTATAATTGCCCGCTGACAGCCGAAGGAATCGTGCTTGTCGATACGCCAGGCGCCGATTCTGTAAATGCAAGGCATACAGGAGTAGCCTTTAATTATATTAAAAACGCCGATGCTGTTTTATTTGTCACGTATTACAATCATGCATTCTCTCAGGCTGACAGACAATTTTTGCAGCAGCTGGGAAGAGTGAAGGATCAATTTGAGCTGGATAAAATGTTCTTTATCGTAAATGCGGCAGACCTCGCAGCAGACAAGGAAGAGCTGGAAGGGGTATTAAAGCATGTTGAGGCTAATTTGCTGCAGCATGAAATCCGTTTTCCAAGATTATTTCCAGTTTCCAGCTTGCAGGCTCTTGATGGCAAGCTGGCTGGAGATAGCATGCTGCTGGAGAATTCAGGGCTGCCTCTGTTTGAGCAAGCCTTCCTGTCGTTTGTACAGCAGGACTTGGGGGCGCTTGCCATTGAAACGGCAGAGCAGGAGCTGGAGCGTATTAAAGCTACCGTTAGCGGCTGGCTGACAAGCGCACGCGGAGCTGCTGCAGATCGTGCTGCAGAGCTGGAGCGTTTGGCTGCCGCTTCAAAGGGTGCCATGCAAAGCCTCAGCTTGTTCGGCGAGCAGTCTGCTCCCGAACAGCTCAAGCAGGACATAAGCGAGCTGCACTATTACGTGCTGCAGCGGATTCAGTTCCGCTTTGGCGAATTTTATAATTATTCCTTCAATCCAGCTGTTTTACAGGATGATGGCCGCGACATGAAAAAGATGCTTCTGACAGCCTGGCTTGAGCTTGAGCGTCAGCTTAAGCGCGAGCTGGAACAGGAATTGCAGGCTACCTCTCTGCGGGTAGAGCGCAATCTCCACAAGCAGCAGGGCAAGCTGTATGCAGATATGGCTGAATCGCTTGAACAGCAGGTACTGGCTTATAAGGCGCCGAAATATGAAGGGGCCGGGCTGGAGGCTCCCGCGCTGTTAAACAGCTTCAAGGCCCAGGAAATTGATGTGAAGTGGCTGTGGGGCAAATTCAAGTCACCGCGCTATTTCTTTGAGGGCGAGGGCAAGGGACTGCTGCGCGCAGAGCTGGAAAAGCTGCTGCTTCCTGGATTGCAAGGCTGGATGAGCGAGCATACTTTAAGCTGGACCAGCTATTATGAGCAATGCTGGAAACAGTCAACGAAAGAAGAGCAGCTGAAGCTTGAAAAAGATTTGCAGGCTCATATTAAAGGAATGAGCGATTCCTTGCAAAATCATTCAAAAGTTGAAGAGTGGAGAGCGCTGCACGTTCAGCTCATTCATCTCTAATCGATAGCACTTTTTACCGAAATTATATCATGATTCGCTCGATGCGCTAAAAGGATTGTCAATCCTTTTAGCGCTTTTTTTTGCGAACTATGTTAATTTTTCAAAAAGCGAGCAATACGTATGGATGGCTATGTTTTTAGACGATTTAGGAGTATTTCCAGCGCTATATTCTGTTATCGCCGTAATAAGCTGTTTCGTTCACATATTCGCAACATTTTGGAATTTGCTCCTCTTAAGCGATGCTGTTAATATTCATTCATATCAATAACAAACAAGTAAAAACAAACAAAAAAACCAAAGATGGGGAGTTGGATCAAGTTGGACGTACTAAGGCAATTAAAGGCCTTTTATTGGCCGGAGCGTAAGTTTTTAATTGCTTCGATTTTATTTTTAATGTGTGCTACTGCGCTCGGCCTCATTTATCCAAACTTGCTGCGGTATTTGATTGACGATGTCATTCAGCCGAAGAAATTTGAACTGGTGCCAATGCTGGCTCTGCTCGTTGTCGGCGTAATTGCGACAAAAGCGATCAATCAATTTTTACATGGTTTTTTTGGCGGAAGATTAGGCAACAAAGTCGCTTATAATCTCCGCAATGCTTCGTATGATAAGCTGCAAAGCTTGTCCTATCAATACTACGACAAGGCCAAGACTGGAGACTTAATGTCCCGCTTGACCGCTGATCTGGAAGCGATCAGAAACTTCATTGGCTTTGGTTTTGCACAAATTTTGAACATGGTGCTTATGATTGTTTTTGGCGGAGCAATGATGCTCTATATTAACTGGCAGTTAACATTGATCACGTTGATTACGATTCCTTTTCTCGGATTTTTGGCGCTGCGTTTTGAAAAGCATATTCATCCCGCATTTAGGGAGATGAGACAGGCGCTTAGTAACTTGACAACAGCTGTACAAGAAAATATTACAGGCGTTAGAACAGTAAAGTCGTTTGCGAGAGAGTCCCATGAGGTAACGAAATTTTCCACTCGAAGCGATGCTTATCAAAAAAATCAGGTAGGAGCCGCTAAGATTTGGGCGAAGTATTTTCCGGTGATGGAGTTGGTCGCCAACCTTAGCGCAGTTATTTTGCTCATATCAGGCGGCTTGCTCGTCATTAATAATCAGCTTAAACTTGGCGAGTTCGTTGCGTTTTTCAGCTTAATCTGGTACATTATCGGACCGATGTGGGGACTGGGATTCCACATTAACAACTATACACAATTCAAGGCTTCGGGGGAGCGGGTGCTGGGACTGCTGAATGAGCATATCCATGTTAAGGATAAGCCGGATGCCATCGTACTTAATAAAGATCAAGTTCACGGACATATTCGCTTTCATCATGTCAGCTTCAACTATCCGGATAAAAGCAATGCTGTAACCGATATTGAGCTGGATGCTCCTGCAGGGTCAGTAATCGGGTTGCTTGGCGCAACCGGTTCAGGCAAATCAACTATTATACAGCTATTAATGCGCGCTTACAATGTGAAGGATGGCTCTATTACGCTCGACGGCATCGATATTCGAGATGTGAATGTAAGAAGCCTGCGCAGGCAAATTGCAACTGTGTTTCAGGAAACGTTCCTGTTCTCAGCCTCTATCCGCGACAATATTGCTTATGGCGCCAGCAACGTAACACAGGAGCAAATTGAGCGGGCAGCCAAGCTGGCGAAAGCGCATGATTTTATTATGGAGTCTCCGCTAGGCTATGACACGATTGTTGGAGAGCGGGGAATGGGGCTGTCCGGCGGACAGAAGCAGCGTATTGCAATTGCCAGAGCGCTGTTGACCGATCCGCGCATCTTGGTGCTTGATGACGCAACAAGCGCAGTCGATATGGAAACGGAGCATGAAATTCAAGCTGGCTTCAAGGAGCTGATGAAGGGCCGCACGACGTTTATCATTGCCCATCGCATATCCTCCTTGCGTCATGCCGATGAAATCATTGTGCTGGATAACGGTCACATTGTTCAGCGCGGGAAGCATGCTGATCTTATTCACGAGCCGGGCCCATATCGCAATACGTATGAAATTCAATATGCGGATTACCTGCTGCAGCAGCGAAAAGCTCGGGCATCTGCCGCTGAGTCGAATGTTGTGCATTTGGAGCAGAAAAGAGGTACGGTGTAATGAGTACAATGTCAAAGTCAAAGCTGAGAAACCGCAACGAACGCTTTGTCTATCAGGATGACGATCAGATCGAAAAGCCTTTTAACTGGGCGCAATTAGCCCGCTTGTTCAATTATATGAAGCCTTACCGCAAGGAGCTTGTGCCGGTCATTCTAATGATGGTACTAGGCACGATTACTCGCTTAACCATTCCGCTTCTTATTATAGTAGCTATTGACAAGGCGATTGGAAAAAATGATACTACGCTGCTGCTGATCATTGGCGGCGCAATGCTGGCGCTATATTTGCTGCAATGGGTGTCCAACAGCTATCGCATCAAATATACAAGCATTATCGGCCAAAAAGTTATCTATGATTTGCGCAATCATTTGTTTCAGCATATTCAGAAGCTGTCGTTTAACTTTTATGATAAGCGTCCAGCAGGCTCGGTGCTCGTAAGGGTAACCAATGATGTCAATGCGCTGCAGGATTTGTTTACCAACGGCGTCGTTAACCTGCTGATGGACTGCATACAGCTTGTAGGTATCGTCATTATTTTGCTAGTTTTGAATGTGAAGCTTGGCTTGGCAGTAATGATTACCGTTCCGCTGATGTTTATTGTATCGACTTCCCTGCGCAAGCGAATCCGCTTTGCCTGGCAGGATGTTCGGATGAAGCAGTCGCGCATCAATGCGCACTTGAATGAAAGCATTCAAGGGATGAAGGTTACACAAGCTTACGTGCAAGAGAAAGATAATATGGGCTTTTTTGACCATATGAACACGATTAATCTAAAGTCCTGGAATAAAGCTTCCGCGCTTAATCAGCTGTTCGGGCCAGTCATAGAAATTACTGCAGCAGTAGGCACGTGCATCTTGTTCTGGTATGGAACATCTCTAGTTCAAGCAAGCGCTATTACAGTCGGTTTTCTAGTAGGCTACGCCAATTATATGGGTAACTTCTGGGAGCCGATCAACAGGCTCGGGCAAATGTACTCGCAGCTGCTGATCGCAATGGCATCTTCCGAGCGAATATTTGAATTTATTGACGAAAAGCCTAATGTCGGGGAAGCGGATCAAGCGAAGCCGTTGCCAAGCATTAAAGGCGATGTATTGTTTGACCATATCGTTTTTGAGTATGAGCCAGGCAGACAGGCGCTTAAATCTGTAACGATCGATGTGAAGGCAGGCCAATCTATTGCTCTCGTAGGTCATACTGGCTCTGGCAAAAGTACAATCATTAATTTGCTATGCCGTTTCTACGATCCTGTAGAAGGCCGAGTATTAATTGATGGTACGGACATACGAGATGTAACAATTGAAAGCTTGCGCTCTCAGGTTGGTATTGTACTGCAGGATACGTTCATATTCAGCGGCTCTATTCGGGACAATATCCGCTATGGCAGACTGAATGCGACCGACGAGGAAATCGTGGAGGCCGCCAAAGCTGTACATGCGCATGATTTCATTATGAGCTTGCCTGACGGCTATGACACGCAGGTAGAGGAGCGGGGCAATGTGCTTTCAATGGGAGAGCGCCAGCTGCTGTCGTTTGCCAGAGCGTTGCTCGCTGATCCGCGTATTCTCATTCTGGATGAAGCTACCGCAAGCATCGATACCGATACGGAGCTGAAAATCCAAGAAGCGCTTAAAGCGCTGCTGAAAGGCAGAACGTCATTTATGATCGCTCATCGCCTGTCTACGATCCGCAATGCCGATGATATTATTGTTTTGGATCATGGCAAAATTGTAGAGCAGGGCAACCACGAGCAATTAATGGAAAAGAAAGGCTATTACCATGGCCTAATCGAAGCCCAGTACCGATTTATATAAGCGCTGCAAATAGAAATAGTTGATTTTTCAATTTAGAACCTCCACAATGAAAGAAAAAGCTTTCGGGAGGTTCTATTTTTTATGGGTTATTCTGCTCCACTACATGCTCATGCACGTAAATTAATGCTGCTTGGATCAGGCGAGCTGGGCAAAGAGGTCACGATAGAAGCACAGCGAATGGGAATTGAGACGATTGCGGTGGACCGCTACAAGCATGCTCCTGCGATGCATGTTGCGCATAGAAGCTACGTGATAGATATGCTTGATGGCGAGGCGCTAAGAAATGTAATTATGAGAGAGCGCCCTGATTATATCGTTCCGGAAATAGAAGCAATCGCTACAGATACATTGGTTGAGCTTGAAGCAGAGGGCTTCCTCGTTATTCCAACTGCAAGAGCTGCCAAATTAACGATGGATAGGGAAGGCATCCGCCGGCTGGCTGCCGAGCAGCTGCAATTGCCAACGGCGCCATACCGCTTTGCGGACAGCTTTGAGGAGCTGCAAGCCGCTGCGGCTGTACTGGGCTTTCCTTGTGTAATCAAGCCGATTATGAGCTCATCAGGCAAAGGGCAGAGCGTCTGCCACTCCGAGCTGGAGCTTGCAGCCTGCTGGCAATATGCGCTTGAAGGCGGACGGGCGCGCAAGCAGCGCATCATAGTCGAAGGATTTGTGCGTTTCGAGTCAGAAATTACCCTATTGACCGTTCGTTCTGTATCCGGCACGAGCTTCTGCGCGCCGATCGGCCATATTCAGAAGGACGGCGATTATATTGAATCGTGGCAGCCTCATCCTATGACCGCGGACCAAATTGAAGAGGCTGAGCATATTGCCAGAACAATTACCGACGAGCTGGGCGGCTTCGGAATATTTGGGGTCGAGCTGTTCATAACGCAAGACGGGGTATTGTTTAGCGAGGTATCGCCGCGTCCGCATGACACCGGCATGGTAACGATGGCAACGCAGGAGCTGTCTGAATTTGCCCTGCATGTCCGCGCTATATTAGGACTGCCGATCCCTTCTATTAAGCTCGTATCGCCTGGCGCTTCGAGAACGCTCAAAGCAGACCGCGCAAGTGAAGGCTACACGATAGAAGGCGTTCAGGAAGCGTTGGCAGTTCCATCTGCGCAAGTAAGAATATTTGGGAAGCCGGTTGCGCTCGAAGGCAGGAGAATGGCTGTTGCGCTGTGCAGCGCAGCTAATGTTGAAGAGGCAAGAACGAACGCGCGAGCAGCAATTGAAGCTCTCTCCATCAATTATTACAGCAAGAAGTGAGGGAAAAGCTATGGCAAAAAAGAAAAGCAAAGCTGTGAATCATAACAAGCAAATGGATGCGCAGCCAAGCGGCAATATGCTTAAGGATTTGCTCAATGCCGATGTGCTGGATAAGCTGAAGCTGCAAGCCAAGGAGACAGAGAAAGCCGAGCAGGAGCGCAAGCAGCGGGAAAAAGAAAAGGAAGCGGAAGCCAAGCGGCAGGCGCAAAAAAAATTAGAAAATGATTTTTCATATTTGCTGGACAATAGCGATCCGAACTGGAGTAAATATAAATAACACGAGAAGCAGCGTTTCGCCATATGATATTGCAAATAGGCATATGGAGGGATTGCTGCTTGAAAATATATGTACAGCACGGAGATTCTTTATGGTTGTATAGCCAGCTGTTTGAGCTGCCCTTGCAGCTGCTTATCGATTCCAACCGGCAAATAAATGCCAAGGCGCTGCAAATTGGGCAAACGGTGCAAATTCCCGGTTATCGCCTGCAAAGCTACACGGTTAAAGCCGGTGATTCCTTATGGGCGATAGAACAGAGATTTGGAGTTAAGCATAATCAGCTTATGCATTTGAATCCGGGCGTCTCCGTTTACGGTTTGCCGATTGGCCTTCTGCTGCAGCTGCCAATTGCAGTATCGACAATGGTAGTGAATACGAATCGTCCTTATACCTATGGAGCTCTAAATGAAGATATTGCACGCCTCGCTGAGCTTTATCCATTCATGCAGCTGGAGCAAGCTGCGACGTCAGTTATGGGCAAGGAAATTATCGCTTTGTCGATTGGCAGCGGCCCAAAGCGCGTTCATATGAACGGTTCGATTCATGCTAATGAGTGGATAACTACCCCTGTGCTCGTCAGATTTCTTAATGAGTATGCCTTGGCCTTAACGTCCGGAACGGACATTCGCGGGCTTAATATGAGGCAATGGTATGCGGCTGCTACGATGTATGTTATTCCTATGCTGAATCCCGATGGAGTAGATTTAGTGATAGAAGGCCCGCCAGACGAGGAGCCTTATCGCAGCAATGTACTGCAAATAAATGACGGCAATGAAATATTTAGCGGCTGGAAAGCTAATATTCGCGGCGTAGATTTGAATAAGCAATTTCCTGCATTATGGGAGCGGGATGCGGTACAAGGCCCTCAACAGCCGGCTCCCAGAGATTACTCCGGAACAGCCCCGCTTACTGAGCCGGAGGTTCAGGGCTTGGCGGAATTCACCAGGCGCAAGGACTTTGCTCATGTGCTTGCTTTTCATACGCAAGGAAAAGTGATATATTGGGGGTTCGAGCAGTTGGAGCCGCCTGAAGCAGAGACCATGGCCAATGAATTTGCCAGAGTGAGCGGTTATAGCGCAGTTCGGTATGTAGACAGCACCGCAGGCTATAAGGATTGGTTTATTCAGAATTGGCGCAGGCCCGGGTTTACGATTGAGCTGGGTGAAGGTGTTAATCCTTTGCCGCTTAGCCAGTTCGAAGAAATTTATGAAGCAGCTCTGGGCATTATGCTGGCAGCACTATACGAATGATGCTTGAGGGAGGCTGGCTTGGCAGTCTTCCTCTTATTGCTTGCATCGTTATTTAAGAAAATTAGCACTTTAGCCGTTAATCGTATAAAATGTCGTTATAAACGACGAGTTACTTTACGAATGCGGGCTGTTGCATTAAAATAGCGGAAGGTGTATTACTGAACGGGGGGAACTTATGACAGAGCAATTGGATTTATTCACGCAGCCTGCTGGCACTGATCAGCAGTATGGCGCTGATGATATACAGGTTCTTGAAGGATTGACAGCGGTTCGCAAGCGGCCGGGCATGTATATAGGAAGCACAAGCAGCTCAGGCTTGCACCATTTGGTATGGGAAATTGTGGATAACGCAGTTGATGAGCATTTGGCCAAATATTGTACCGCAATTGAAATGACGATACATAAGAACGGCTCTATTACGGTTTATGACAACGGCAGAGGTATTCCTACAGGCATGCACAAAATGGGCATACCGACTCCTCAGGTCGTATTTACGATGCTGCATGCAGGAGGTAAATTTGGCGGCAGCGGATATAAAAAATCAGGCGGATTGCACGGAGTAGGCGCATCGGTTACGAATGCTTTGTCCGAGTGGCTTGAAGTTGAAATTTTCCGGGAAGGAAAAATTCATCGCCAGCGCTTTGAATATTGGGTGGATGAGCAGGGCAAGGAGCATGTTGGAGAACCGGTATCAACGTTGGAAATTGTAGGAAATACAAATCGTACAGGCACGAAAGTTACGTTTTTGCCGGACAAGCGTGTATTTCAAGGCGGAGTATCCTTTAACTATGATATGCTTTCTGAGCGGCTGCAAGAAATTGCCTTTTTGAATTCTGGCCTAAAAGTAACGATAAGGGATGAACGAAGTGCAGCGGAGGATGTGTTCCATTATGAGGGCGGCGCCAAGCAGTTCGTGGAATACTTGAACGAAAATAAGTCGGTGCTGCACGAGGCGGTGCATTACTTCGGCGAACGTGACGATATTGAGGTCGAAGTAGCATTCCAATATAATGACGGCTATACAGAAACGCTTGTTTCCTTCGTTAACTCTATTCCTACAAGAGGCGGAGGAACGCATGAAACAGGCTTCAAAACTGCCTATACGCGTGTGTTGAACGATTATGCGCGCAAGGCGGCAATGCTCAAGGAAAAAGAGAAAAATCTTGAGGGCACTGATTTGCGTGAAGGCATGATGGCTGTAATTAATATTAAAATGTCTGAAGTAGAGTTTGTTGGACAAACAAAGGATCAGCTGGGCAGCGCATCGGCGCGCAGCGCTGTCGATGCGGTAGTTTCAGAAAAAATGCAGCAATTTCTCGAGGAAAATCCGCAGGTAGCCCAGCTTATGCTGAAGAAGGCCATGCAAGCTTCGAAGGCAAGAGAAGCAGCACGCAAGGCGCGGGAGGAAATCCGCAGCGGCAAAAAGCGGAGCGAGAGCACCAACCTTGGCGGGAAGCTTACACCTGCTCAATCCAAGGATTATTCACGCAATGAGTTGTTTATTGTTGAAGGAGATTCTGCTGGCGGCTCGGCCAAGCAAGGGCGCGATTCCAAGCATCAGGCGATTTTGCCGCTTAAAGGGAAGCCTATGAACCCTGAGAAGGCAAAGCTCGCAGATATTTTGAAAAATGATGAGTACAAGGCTATTATCGGGGCGATCGGAGCGGGTGTCGGCTCTGAATTTGAAGCCGATGAAAGCAATTACAGCAAAATTATTATTATGACGGATGCCGATACGGACGGCGCGCATATTCAGGTGCTGCTGCTCACTTTCTTCTACCGTTATATGAAGCCGCTTATCGACGCGGGAAAAGTATATATTGCGCAGCCGCCTTTATATAAAATAACAAAAAAATCAGGGAAGCTGGAAACGGTCCGCTATGCGTGGACGGACGAGCAGCTGCAAAATTATTTGAAAGAATACGGCAAGAGCTATGAGCTACAGCGCTACAAAGGCTTAGGGGAAATGAACCCTGATCAATTGTGGGAGACGACAATGAATCCTGAATCCAGAACGCTGCTGCAGGTGCAGATCGAGGATGCGGCCAAGGCAGAACGCAGAGTATCGACGCTGATGGGAGATAAGGTTGATCCCCGCAAGCGCTGGATTATCGAAAATGTCGACTTTACACAATTTGAAGAATAGGGGGATCTGTCCATGAGCATTCTAGAGCAGTTTTTGCCTGCTTATTTGGAAGAAATTGTTGGTGATCGTTTCGGTCGCTATTCAAAATATATTATTCAGGATCGGGCTATTCCCGACGTGAGAGATGGCTTGAAGCCTGTACAAAGGCGTATTCTATATGCGATGTATGATGCAGGCAACACGCCGGATAAGCCTTACCGCAAATCAGCCAAAACAGTCGGCGACGTAATGGGTAATTATCATCCGCACGGCGATTCGTCCATATACGAAGGTATGGTGCGGATGGCGCAGCCTTGGAAGATGGCGCATCCGCTTGTTGACGGTCATGGCAACTGGGGATCGCAGGATGATGACCCGGCAGCTGCAATGCGTTATACGGAAGCACGTTTATCGAGCATTGCTATGGAGCTGTTAAGAGATATTGATAAGCGGACGGTGGCGTTTAAGGATAACTTTGACAATACAACGAAAGAGCCTGTCGTCCTGCCATCTCGATATCCTAATCTGCTTGTTAACGGTGTTAGCGGCATTTCATCGGGCTTTGCCACAGAAATTCCTACGCATAATTTGCGCGAGGTTATTGATGCAGCGGTTGCATTAATGGAAAAGCCGGCTTTGGAGCTAGAGCAGCTGATGCAATATGTGAGCGGGCCTGACTTCCCTACGGGCGGCATTATTATGGGAGAAGAAGGCATTAAAGAAGCTTACCGTACAGGCAAGGGCCGCATTTATGTCCGTGCGGTAACAGCGATTGAAGATTTGCGCGGCGGAAAGCAGCAAATTGTTATTACTGAAATACCGTATGGCGTCGTAAAATCAAGACTAGTAACGGCGATGGAAAACATAAGAATTGAACGCAAGGTAGAAGGAATCGCAGAGGTACGTGATGAGAGCGGCCGGGACGGTCTTAGAATCGTTGTTGAGCTGCGCAAGGATGCGGATGCGCAAGGCATTCTCGCTTATTTGTTGAAACGTACCGATTTGCAAGTGACGTACAATTTCAATATGGTGGCGATTGTCAACAAGACACCGATGCAGCTGGGTCTTAAGGACATGCTGTCTGCATATATCGAGCACCAGAAGGAAGTTATAACGCACAGAACGAGCTATGAATTAGAGAAGGCGGAAGACCGTGCTCATGTCGTGGAAGGGCTCGTAAAAGCGTTAAATATACTGGATGAAGTTATCGCTGCTATCAAAGCTTCCAAAAATAGAGCGGATGCCCAAAACAATTTAGTAAAGCTGTTCCAATTTACGGAGCGCCAAGCGGATGCAATTTTGACTTTGCAGCTGTATCGTCTTACTAATTTGGAGATTACCTCTTTAGAAAAAGAGCATAAGGAAGCGATGAAGCGAATCGCTTACTTGCGTTCTATTTTGGAAAATGAAAAAAAGCTCATCGGCGTAATCAAAGACGAGCTGACTGAAATTAGAAACAAATTCGGCATTGATCGCAGATCAGTGATCCGCGGCGAGGTAGAAGAGCTTAAAGTAAATGTAGAGGTGCTTGTCAATGCGGAAGAAGTGCTCGTCACATTAAGCGAGGACGGCTATATGAAACGGACAAGCATGCTGTCCTTCACAAGATCCGGCGGTGATATAGAAAGCTCCGGTGTGAAGGAAGGCGATATGATTCGTCAGGTGCTGCCGGTAAATACATTGGACAATCTGCTTATTTTCACAAAAAAAGGGCAGTATTATATGCTTCCTGTTCACCAGATACCGGAGTTCAAGTGGAAGGACATCGGAACAGCTATCGTAAATATTGTACCGCTGCCAAAGGAAGACAGTATTGTCGAGGTCATTCCAGTTAAAGATATTCAGCAGTCAACAGAAACGATCGTTTTTGTTACAAAGCGCGGGCAGGTAAAGCGGTCTGAGCTAAAGGATTATTTTACGACTCGTTCCAATTCGATTGCCGCCTGCAAGGTTGCGGATCAGGATGAAGTAATTAAGGTTGCTCTAAGCGACAACATGAAGCAGCTTTTGCTGGTCACAAAGGATGGCATGAGCATCCGGTTTGCTGAGAGTGAAGTTAATACAATGGGGCGCGTCGCTTCCGGTGTAAGAGGCATCCAGCTGAAAAGCGATGATGAAGTCATTGCTGCATTATGGGTAGCAGACGACGAAGGAGAGCTGTTAGTCATTTCGGATTCAGGCTATGCGAAGCGCACCCTGCTGCTGGACTATCCGATTCAAGGCAGAGGCGGTAAAGGCGTTCCAACGTTTGAGTTTAAAGAAGGCAAGCGAGTCCGTCCAAATGGTACGGTTCTTGCAGCGGCATTTTATTGCACAGAAGAAAAACATATTATAGCGATAACGAACCACAATACAAAGCTTGAGGCTTCCTCGGAAAAAGCGCCGATTGAGGATCGGAAATCTGTAGGAAAGCAGCTGCTTGCAGTGGATAAGAAGGAAGCAATTGAAGTTACGTTTGAAAAGCCTTCCTATGTGATGGAAGCAGGAGCGGAAAATAATTAAAGAGAAGACATGAACTTTTTGGAGACAAGCATAATCGTTTAAGCAACAAAAAACGACAGTATGCTTGTCTCAATCTGTCATGGAGTGAACGAATACCTCAGCAATTGACTGAAACTATTAATCGCGTTAATCTTTTATTCGACATTATCAATTGCTATAATTAAAAGTAGATAACGCGGAAATTGATAGGAAGCGGGTGAATAGCATGATTGCTGATGATTTCACACGATTATGGACCAGAATGTCGAGAGATTGGAAGCTGAGCTTGGAGCAGGCGCTTGCGCCATTGACGGAGGGACAGCTTAATGTGCTTGAGCTAATATTGGAAGCTGAGACGTTAAAGCCGTCTGATCTTATCCAACATTTATCTACCTCTCCTGCAGCCATTACTACGCTGCTGGATCGCATGGAACGAAATGAGCTTATTGTTCGCACCAGGGATGAAGAGGATCGGCGTGTAGTATGGATTAGCGTATCTGAGAAAGGAAAGCAGGAAACGGAGCGCGGAAGACTTGTCAGGAGCTCGCTGATTTCGGAGTCCCTGGACAGAATATCCGAGCATAATCAACAGCTGCTTGTCTATTTATTAGGCAAGGTTGCCAAAAGCTCATAAATGCCACTGCAAGCTGCCGATAATTAAAAAGCTGATCAACCTTTAACTGCAATTAGCAGAGAGAGGCTGATCAGCTTTTTTGTTAATGCCGGGAGCTTTACACCATAATTTTTATTTTAGAGCCTCCAGCCTTTTTACAAGCATATCAAAATCCTTTTTCAGCATTTCATAATCAGAAGGCTTCAGCAGCTTGTCTGAAGAAGCAGCTATCGTCTCTTCTACAGGCAAAATGCGATATCTGTAATGCTGATCCGGCTTGTAGCGGTGCACCCAGGTTGGCGTCACTTCGACATCTGAAATTTCAATCGTTTTGTCCGTCATATTTTTACGTATATTCACTTTAAATATGGCTCCGTAATCCTTGGAGTTGCCGCGTTGATTGGAGATGAAATTGCCCATAGAATATATGATTACAGCTTGCTTGGCATTTCCGTTGTCATCAACTGTTTCAACAAGCTCATAAGGCTGCAGCACATGGGGGTGAGAGCCTGCGATAATGTCTGCACCAGCAGCTACAAGGGAGCGTGCCAGTCTTTTTTGTTCTTCATTAGGCATCGTCTGATACTCTGTGCCAAAATGCAAGGCTACTGTAACGACATCGGCGCCGGCCTCTCGGATTCTATGAATATCCGCTTTAATTTTTGTTTCATCGATTAATGAAACAAGATAATCCTTTCCGGCAGGGATCGGAATGCCATTCGTACCATACGTATAGGATAAGATCCCCATCACGATGCCGTTCTTTTCCACTAATAAAAGCTTTTCCGCTTCTTCCTGCGATGCAGCCGTGCCTACATATTGCAAGCCAAGCTTCTGCAGCAGCTCCAGTGTGCGCAGTATGCCCCGCTCGCCTTTGTCGAGGGAATGGTTATTGGCCGTCGTCAACAAATTGAAGCCGGCATTTTGCAGCGCTTCGACCAGCTCATTCGGCGCATTAAACGTCGGGTAACCGGAATATCCAATATCAGCGCCTGCGACTGGTGTTTCTAAATTTGCCATTATCCAGTCGCCCTGCTTAAGAATTGGCGCCACTTCATTGAAGAAGGGATCAAAATCATAACGGTCTTCCGCTTTAATATAAGCGCCTGGCAGCTGCGGCGAGTGGCTCATAATATCGCCGACACCGACCCAGACCGCTTCTTGAAATACGGGAGCTTCTGGCGTTGGCTCAGGCGTAGCAGCTGTAGGCACTATGCTTGGCGTGCTGGAAGTATTGAC
The DNA here is from genome assembly GCF_036541265.1 of Paenibacillus sp. IITD108. NCBI lineage: Bacteria > Bacillati > Bacillota > Bacilli > Caryophanales > Paenibacillaceae > Paenibacillus > Paenibacillus sp. IITD108. The sequence continues at coordinate 190,249 of NZ_JAZHCT010000007.1, forward strand.
CGTCAAGTCATTGCCTGGAGTGTTTTCATTTTGTTTATCGATTAGATCAGAAGCCAAGTAAACAACACCGTAAACTAGCGCTGCAAGCACTAGAGAGATGATCGTTTTGAGCAGAAATCTTTTTTTTCTTCTTTTTCTTCTCATTCCATCTTAATTCCCTTCAGCATGTATTGAAGATAGATAGGCTGTTGCTGCTGCTTGCAGCTCGTCCTCCGACCATTCAGCAAACACATGAATTCCTTTTGGAATGGATTGAAAAGTCATCGTTTGTTTTGTAACGGGATGTGCTGTGGTTATAGAGGTTGACCAAAGCGCAATCGTTGATAACGCGGATGACTTGCCCTGTCTGCCATATTTTAAATCTCCTGCTAAAGGACAGCCGATATGGGCAAACTGTGCGCGAATTTGATGTGATCGTCCAGTATGGAGCGAAATGGCGAGCAGGCTTGAATTGTTTTTAATCGCTATAACCCGGTAATCAAGAATAGCTTCCTTGGCTTCAGGGGCAGGCTTGTTGAACACGGTGACGTGATTGCGTTTTGTGTCCTTGCGCAAATAATGCACAAGCGCAGCTTCCTTGGCTGGCGGCTGGCCATTGACAACACATAGATAGGTTTTGTCAAATTGCCTGCTGCGCACGGCCTCGGACATTCTGGAAGCCGCTTTAGATGTTTTGGCAAACAGCATAGCGCCGCCAACCGGCCTGTCCAGCCGATGCACCAAACCCAAGTACACATTGCCAGGCTTATTGTAACGCTGCTTAAGGTCCTCTTTAAGCAGCGTCAGCATATCGGTATCCTTCGTTTCATCCTCCTGGGAAGGAATGCCCTGAGGCTTTTCAACCACTAGCAAATGGTTGTCTTCGTAAATAATAGGAATAGGGATCAATTAGCTTCCCACCGTCCTAAAATGCCGCAAGGCAAGTGCAGTCCAGATGCTGTAATCGGCAATCCAATTTCACCGCAATTAATTTGGCCGCCGTACTTTGCCTTCATCGTCATATGCAGCAAATTGTGCAGGACCGAAGGGGACAGGCCTGTTGTATAAGAATTAATAAGCAAAAACAAAGGGGTGTCTGATAATATAGTGGTGCATGTTTGCAGAAATGGGAAAAGACTGTCCTCCAGCTTCCATGTTTCGCCCTGTGGTCCGCGTCCGTAAGACGGAGGGTCCATAATGATCGCATCATATTGTCTGCCGCGTCTTTGCTCGCGTTGAACAAATTTGAATACATCATCAGTAATATATCGGATTGGAGCCGACTCCAAGCCGGATAGCTGGGCGTTTTCTTTGGCCCACTGCACCATCCCCTTGGCAGCGTCAACATGGCATACCTCAGCGCCCGCCTTGGCAGCTGCCACGGTTGCTCCGCCTGAATAAGCGAACAGATTCAGCACGCGGATCGGACGATTAGCGCTGCGGATTTTGTTCATCATCCAGCTCCAATTGACAGCTTGCTCTGGAAATAAACCGGTATGCTTGAAATTGGTTGGTTTTATATGAAAGGATAGATCTTCATAGGAGATCGTCCAGCGTTCAGGCAGGGAAGGATTCATCTTCCAATTGCCGCCGCCTGAAGAGCTTCGGAAATAATGGCCGTCGGCTTTTTTCCAAAGTCCTGTTTCATTGGCTATAGGCCAAATAATTTGCGGATCCGGACGGCGCAGGATATAAGTTCCCCAGCGTTCCAGCTTATCTCCGTCTCCCGTATCCAATACTTCATAATCTGTCCAGTTGTTTGCAACATACATCGTTATTAATTCCTTCCTCGACAATAATTTATATCTTCGCTCATTATATCGAAGCGGGAACGTCTAAGCAATGAAAGTCGAATAATAATAGCGAATATATGCTTGGAAATGGCAAATTATTTGACATTGAGAATCGTTATCGATATCATAATATGGAAGAGATACAAAGGAAGATTATGCAGCGCTGTTCATAAAGGAGGAAATGCAATGCTTATTCAATTAAGGAAAATAGTTGTTCAGCCTGGTTTTGCAGATGAAGTGATAGAGAGATTTAGCCGTCAGGGGGCTGTCGATGAAATGAAGGGCTTTATCGATCGCACCGTTATGGTTAATCGTCGCAGCAAGGATAGCGAGGAAGTAGTGGCGATGATTCGCTGGGAGTCGGAAGAGGATTGGAAAAACTGGGAGAAAAGTCCGGTTCATATTGCGGGGCACCGTGAAAAAAGAGGACAGCAGCCGCCAGAGTATGTTATAGAGTCATCTGTCCAAATGTATAATGTAAAGGCTACGAGTACAGGAACTTATACGCCATAATAGGAAGTTGCAAGGCAAGAACGCGCATCCTGGATGAAGCATCCGGGCAACGCGTTCTTTTTTTTGTTCTACATTCCGCTAAAGCCATTTGGCTTTGCTACTATTAATGAAGAAATGTGAATTGAAATAAAATTTTAGGCTGATATAATAGAGTTGAAAAATAATTAATGTGAGTAGGTAGTCAAAATGGCGATAAATGACAATATTCTTATAAAAATACGTGATATGAAAGAAAGCCTCACTCCGGTAGAAAAAATGGTAGCGGAGTACGTATTGGCAAATTTAGATGAAATACCGCATTTGTCCATTAAAAATCTGGCGATTGCGAGCAAAACAAGCGATGCCTCTGTGCTTCGTTTTTGCAAATCGCTCGGCTATAGCGGCTACAGAGCTTTTATTGTAAGCATCTCTGCTTCAATCGGTTCTATGGATGAGGAACAGAAAGATCAATATACGGATATTCAGCCTGGGGATGAATTGACTACAATCATTGCAAATATTTGTCACAATAACAGCAAATCGATTGAGGATACATTAAGTATTATCGATCGCAACGAAATTGCCCGAGCCGTCGACTTACTTATTAAATGCAACAGAATCGTATTTTTCGGCATTGGGGCCTCTGGACTAGTATGTATGGATGCCGAGCAAAAGTTTTCAAGAATTAATAAAATGTGCCATGCCTATACAGATGGCCACAGCCAGTTGACAGCAGCTACGCTGCTTGGCCGTGATGATGTTGCATTTTTTGTTTCAAATTCAGGAGATACGTCCGATATTTTAGAAACATTAGAAACGACTAGAAAGAATCATGCTCATACCATTGCGCTTACGAGATATAATAAAAGTGAGCTCGCCAACAAATCCGATATTGTGCTCAGTATATCGACGCCTGAGATTTCAATAAGAAGCGGAGCAATGGGTTCGCGTATCGCTATGCTTACTGTAATTGATATTTTATTTGCAGGCGTAGCAAGCGCAGAATATCAAAATGTTAAAAAGTATTTAACCAAGACACATAATATACTGTCAAGCAAGCACAAAAACTAAAAGAGACCTGCCATTATAATTACACGATGAGAGACATTATTCAGCAGAAATAATGTCTCTTTTTATTTAAAATAAAATATCAGAATAATATATTATAATAAAATAAAATTTCAAAATCTATTGACAAGAAATCAGTCCCAATATTACGATGTATATAAGGGGAAAAGTAAGAAAAATCAGCTTACAGCAGTTTTCGCGTATATTATCTAGGTAGGGGAATGATTTTATGAATGAATACTTTGCAGGGCTGACCACGGAAGAGATTAATGAAGCGACGGGTATGATTGACGAAAGCACGACAGAAGAAATGCTGCAATTGATCAACCGTGAAAATGCTAAAGTGACAGCTGCTGTTGAGTCCGAAATACCGCAAATTGCAGAAGCTATCGATCGACTATATGAAGTTCTAAAAAATGGCGGCCGAATGCTATATGTCGGAGCAGGCACTTCTGGCAGATTAGGCGTGCTGGATGCTTCTGAATGCCCGCCGACGTTCGGCACGGACCCTCTATTAGTGCAGGGACATATTGCAGGTGGAGATATTGCACTGCGTACCGCAGTCGAAGGCTTTGAAGATAATGCTGAAGAAGGTATGGCTCTTATAGAACAATGCGGGGTTACGAGCAAGGATGCTGTCATTGGCATATCTGCATCAGGAAGCGCTGCTTTTGTAATAGCTGCATTAGAGAAAGCGGGTCAAATGGGAGCATTGACCATCAGTGTCGTAAATAACAAGCATTCGAGGCTTGAGCAGGCATGTGAAATTTGCATTGCGCCTGTCGTTGGTCCGGAGGTCATTATGGGCTCGACTCGTTTGAAGGCCGGCACAGCTCAGAAGCTTGTGCTCAATATGCTGTCTACTGGCGTAATGGTTAAACTGGGAAAGACCTATAATAATTTAATGGTTGACTTGAAAGCAAGCAACAAGAAGCTTTATGACCGGTCCATTCGCATCGTTAGAAATGTAACTGCCGTCGATTATGATACTGCGGCAAGCTATTTGGAGCAGGCCGCTTTAAGCAGCAAGCTGGCCATTATGATGATAAAAACCGGACTTGATGCAGATGCGGCCAAACAGCAGCTGGAACTGCATGAAGGCCGTTTGAAGCAGGCGATCCAGCATCATCATGCTGCCAATTAACCGTCTATTCCATGAATGATTTTGCTTAATGCGGAAGGGGACTTATATATGAGTACATTTATTGGCAATGGTATTGATCAGCTCTCTGAGGTGCATTCTATTTTGCAAGGCAAGCGAATTGGCCTGCTCACCTCGCCAACCGGAGTGGATGCTAGCTTGCGCTCCACGATTGATATTATTCATGAAAGGTATGAGCTGACCGCATTGTTTTCGCCTGAGCACGGCGTTAGAGGAGATCAAGAGGCCGGCGCGCTTATCGATACCTATACTGACCCGGCTACAGGGGTTCCTGTATACAGCTTGTATCGCAAAGATTCAAAGCGTATAACGAATGAAATGCTGGATAATGTAGATGTAGTTGTATATGATATTCAAGATATAGGCACCAGATTTTATACGTATATATATTCAATGATCTATATGATTGAGGATTGCGCGCGATTAGGCAGAGAACTGGTTATACTGGATCGTATCAATCCATTGGATGGCGTTACGGTTGAAGGCAATGTGCTGAAGGACGGCTTTCAATCCTTTGTAGGAAATTATCCGCTTGCAATGAGATACGGGCTGACTTGCGGCGAAATAGCACTTATGGTCAATGATCAAATGAATTACGGCTGCAAGCTTCACGTAGCCAAGCTGGCCAACTGGAACAGAGAGCTGCAGTTTCCTGACACAGGAAAGGTATGGATACAGCCTTCTGTGAACATTCCAAGATTTGACGCTGCATTGCTGTATCCAGGCACCTGCCTGTTTGAAGGCACTAATATTTCTGAAGGCCGCGGAACGACATTCCCTTTTGAAATGATCGGAGCTCCTTTTATTGATGCGGTTAAGCTCGCTGCCGCAATGAATAGCAAGAAGTTTGCAGGCGTACACTTCCGCCCGGCATACTTCAGACCTTCCTTTTCCAAGCATGCGGGCATATTATGCCAAGGCGTGCAGCTGCATGTGCTGGACAGAAAGGCCGTTCAATCCGTCAATATTGGATTAGAGCTGTTATTTGCTGTGAAAGAGCAGACCGAGCAATTTTCATTTCTTCCACCTATTAAAGAAGGCTCTCGTCCATTTATCGATCTTTTGGCTGGTGACAAAATATTACGTGAGCATAATGGGACAGCGGCTGAGCTTCGCGAGCAGTTTTCAGAGGAAAGCGAGCGTTTTGCAGCGATGAAAAAAGATTACCATCTATACAAGTAGTCAGGATGTGTAGCGAATGAGTTATGTTATAGGAATAGATGGCGGCGGAACTAAAACCGAAGTCGTTATCGCTGACCTGGAATTAACGGAGCTTCACCGTTTTTCGGCAGGAGCGATTAATCTTAACGGGAAATCTGAAGCGGGAGTACAGCAAAGCTTTCAGGATATTGCCAGTCAAATGATTTCACGCAATATGGATTGGGCGGATTGCAAATATGCTGCTATTGGTGCAGCAGGCATCAGCAATCCATTGGTCAAGGCGCAGCTGGAGAAATTTGTTCGTGAGATGGGATATACAGGTCCATTAACGATTGTTGGAGATCAGGTAACCGCGCTTTATGGAGCGCATCGTGCTGGCAAAGGGAGCTCAGGCGTCATTTTAATTGCAGGTACAGGCTCTATTTGCTTTGGCAAAAGCAAATCCGGCTCTATGCATAGGGTAGGAGGCTTCGGCTATTTGCTTGATGATGAAGGAAGCGGCTACAGTATAGGGCGCGATATTCTTAGCGCAGTGCTGCAAGCAAGCGATGGCAGAGCAGAGCCAACCATTTTTCAACAGCTTGTTTTTGAAAAGCTGCAGCTGAGCACGATACAAGAAATAGTCGGTTTTGTTTATGCACCGTCAACGAGTAAAGGGGATATTGCCGCGATAGCTCCATTGCTGTCTGCTGCACTAGATGCGCATGATCATGCTGCACTGAAAATTGCAGACAAGAGCGCTGCTTCCCTGGTCGAGCTTGTGATTCCAATTATGAACCAGTTCGGTGCTGAGGAAGGCGCGCCTATCGCTTTTGCAGGCAGTGTTCTTCTAAAAAATAATCGGATACAAAAGGCCGTAGTGGAGCAATTGCTTATGCATTATCCGCAAATATTGTGCTATCCGGCTAAGCAGGATGCGGCTTTTGGCGCGGTTCTGCTCGCAGCAGAGCAATTAAATATAAATCAAGGATAAACGGCTCCGCCGTCCTTTGGACGGGCACGTTTACCGATGAAATATAAGAACAGATTATAAGGTGAAAAAACTTATACTTTTTAAGCAAAAAAGAGCGGTTGTCCGCTCTTTTTTTGCAATATTAAGGCTATTGGCGCTTTATTGTAATTTTTCCATCATTCAGCTTCAAATTTACTTTTGTTTCGCCATTGCCATATAGCATACTTGAGTTTCTTTCTCCGAATAGCGATACTAACCCGTCTTGAATGCTAGTGCTAATAAATGCATTTTCCGGCTCGTCAACGACCGTTAACTGAATGAGACCATCTCTTGCGGCAAGACTGATCGGAAACTGCAGCTTCGCTGTATGCATTTTAATAATAGCGTCCTTCATATCGGCGTTAATTGCGCCAGCCGCTTCTTCCAGCTCAAGTATACCGTCATTGCCTTTAATCGTCGTTTGAGCTGCCACCGTATTTTTCAATCTAATAAGCCCATCGCGCCCTGTAATAACTAATTGCTCCGCTTCAAGCTGCTCGATCAGCAGTGTGCCGTCATGCTTGCTGACTTTAATTTGCTCGTATTGCTTTGCAGGCACAAATAATTTAATAGCTTCTGTTTTTGGAAAAACGTTAAAGTTAAACAGCTTAAATTGCTTATTGTCGTATTTAATGAATAGAAGCGAATCTTGAACGGAAACGGACAATTTTTTATTCGTTTTATGACCCGATACTTCAATATAGGCATGGGCTCGATTAGTTGGCAAAAGCTCTACCTTGGCATCGTAGGTTAATAGTTCAATCTGCTTGTAATTCGGATCTTTAATTTCAATTTCCTGCACAGGCAATTGACGGTTCTGTTCGCTATTTGTAGCGATGGCCCCAACCAATCCTATAATCAGCAGCAAGAGCGCGATAATTGATACTTTTTTGAATTTATTCATCTTGAAGTCCTCCCTTGACAAGCCTCATGTTAAACTTGAGATATTTAATGAAGCTATTGTTAATCGCTCTTGTTGCCGTAACCATTCCAATAATGATAAAAAAGCCTAGGCCGCATAGCGCCAATGAAATAAACAATTCAAATAAATTAAACATTTCGAAATCAATAATGATGTTAAACAAGAAAAACAATGGCGCCAATACGAAGCTGATGCCCGCCAGCCAGCCTGCAACAACAAGTCCAAGCAATGCGGCAAAAGGTGCAAGCACAATAATTAAATTGAAAAAGCCGAGACCAATGACAGCCCATGTCGCACGCAGCATATTGCCAGCTGTAGTAGTTGAGGTAGCGCGTTCTATATGATAGGCGGCGAGCAGCTCTTTACTTATTTGCTTTGGCGAGCCCAGTGCAGATATCATTTGCTCCTCCGTCTTGCCATCGTGCAGTCCAAAGGTGAAATATTCTTCATAATCCTGCAGTATTTCCTGCCTTTCATTATGAGGCAGTTTAGCTAACAGCTTATTAAGCTGTTGAAAAAATTCCGGCTTATTCATACCGATTTTGTTCTCCCCTCAGCAATTAATGTGTTCACTCCGTTTGTAAAAGTCATCCACTCACGCAGCTGATCATTCAAGTAGCTTCGTCCTTCCTTCGTTAGCGTGTAATATTTCCTGGGAGGGCCTTCTGACGATTCCTTCAGATAGGAGGTCAAATAGCCTTCCTTCATTAAACGGCGCAAAAGGGGATAGACCGAGCCTTCCGAAATTTCTATCTGATCGGAGATCATTTGGACCAATTCATAGCCATAGCGATCCTGTTGATCCAGCAATGCCAGCACGCATAAGTTTAATACGCCTTTTTTAAATTGTACATTCACGAAATGCTTCCTCCCTTCACTACTGTTCATTGAACAATACTGTGTCATGACTAGTACGAATTAAGAAGAGCATAACATATGGTACTGTTCAATGCAAGGTACTGAATGATATTTAATATAAAATGGGTGCAGCTGCAGTTGGCTGTTACTAGCTATACGTAAAAAAAACCTTTTAACTATTGCGCTTCTGAGGTGAAGCAGTTCAATAATTAAAAGGTTTAAATAATAATGGCTGAGATAAGTGTGTGCGCCAAGGTCAGCAGCCTAAGCCGGCAAGCACAAACTGTGTAGTGTCGTTAACCTCCTGTTGAATTTCCTGCGGCTCAAAAACAGCTTCAGGAAAAAGAAACGTATCATAAACAGGGAAGATTAGTAATGAGGCTATAAAGGACAGCATTAAATTGAGTGAATTATACCGAAAAACATGTTCTTCCTTGCCTTTCATTAAAATCATTTTGAGACGGTCGAAATAGGGGGTAATGATTTTGCTGACGGCTTCAGATCGGGAACTCCCAGAGGATAGTTCATGTTTGAGCAGCATAAGGAATTGTTTGTCTTGCGCGCGCATATGTAAAAATATATCTATAAATCTATGCAGTGCAGCTTTAGCGTCTTGAATATTATCCATATAAGCAAGCTTCTGCTCCGTATCATGATATAAATAATCAATTACACTAAGGTAAAGTTTTTCCTTTGAGCCAAAATAGTAGGATACGAGTGCAAGATTGGCTTCGGCCATTTCACAAATTTTACGAATGGATGTCCCGCTAAAGCCTTCTGTCGCAAAACAAATTTTGGCAGCATCAAGAATTCTCTTTTTGGATTCGTCTTGTTTCTGAGTCATTCTTGTCCTCCGCATTAACTTTTATCTAATTATAGTAAAATCAAGTGCAAAATTCAAGAAATTAATATTCATTTTTACCAATAATGGATCGTGATTCCATCACCGTTAAGCCTTGCTGTATCAACTGTTTATTGATAGTCAGTAGTCATGCCTGTAACAGGATGCGCAGCAATTATTCTGGATGAAGCAAATATATTGCGGAATGAATTACTTTATTTAAAAATGAATGATAAAATATATTAAAAAGAATGCTATTATTTTATATTTTTATAGCGGTTTGTTGCAACATGAAGAGAGGGGTTTGAAAGAAGTATGGATAAAACGATTGCCTTTTTGAGGGAAGTTCCTTTTTTTGCAAATCTTGAAATAGAAGAATTGGAAAAAGTAGCTTCTTTGCTGATTACTCGCAAATATGATCGGGGTACGAATGTTTTTCTAGAAGGAGGCGAGGGTGATGAGTTTTATCTCATTCAAAGCGGTGTCGTGAAAATATATAAAGAAAGTGATACTCGAGAAATTATTTTGGCTTTATTCGGGGAAGGCGACTTTTTTGGGGAGATGGCTGTTTTAGAAAATGAACAGACACGCTCAGCCTCTGCAATGATTATGGAGCAGTCTGTATTGTATGTGCTTAAACGAAAAGATTTTACATGGGTTATGAATAAAAATCCGCAAATCGCAATTAAAATTATGTATACTGCGCTTGAGCGCTTGCGGGCTTCCAATGAGCTTATAAAGGATCTTACTTTTCGCGATGCGCGTAAACGAATCGTGAACGGTTTGTATCGCCTCGTTGAAAAGCATGGCTTGAAATCAGGGTCCGGCGTTTTGATCGATTTAAAGCTCACCCATCAGCAAGTTGCTGATATGAGCGGTACGGTCAGGGAAACGGTAACCAAGTTTATGCTTGATCTCCAAAGTCAAAACATTATTCGAATTGATAAGAAAAAAATATTTATTTATGATATTGAAAAATTCAAGCAGCTGCTAGGTGACGAATTTTAAATGATAAGCGGACTTCATCGCTATAGAAAAAGTTGACGAGATCGTCAGCTTTTTTTTGTTGGCTCATCTAGCTTCGTCTAATATAACACTTCTTTTAAATCAGAGTATGGGAATTACGAAATGTGGAAAGCTAGGAGAGACTTTCCATGTCTTTTAACAAAGGAGCGAATCAGATGAAGGATTTTGTCAATCGAGCGGTTTCATTAGGCCTAGGCATCGTTGTAGAAAGCAAGGAGCAAATTGAAAAGGCTGTGGACGAGCTTGTAAAAAAAGGTGAGCTTAGCAGGGAGGAGTCGGCATCGGTCGTTAATGAAATGGTAGAAAAGGGCGAGCAGCTGAGAGGCCGTTTAGAAACGATCGTTAAAAACAAGCTGAATGATCAAGCCGTCCGCAATGACTTTGCCACGAAGGAAGAGCTGCAAGCCTTAACGGCAAGAATTGAAAAGCTGGAGCAATCCATGCAAAGCTGATCAGCCGAACTTTTAAGAAAATGCCAGTCATGACGACGGAAGGTGGGAATGAACATGAGCATGAACAAAAAAATTCGTCATTTGCAGCGATATCATCATATTGCAGCTGCGCTTATGCGCAACGGGTTTGGATTCCTCATTCATGATCTCGGCTTGCCTAACGTCATTCTTAAATTTCAAAAAAACGATTATGAGGAAAAACAGAAGCATTCCGTATGGGAAAGAATTAGACATATTCTTGAGGATTTAGGGCCGACCTATGTTAAGTTTGGCCAAATTGCAAGTACGCGCCCAGATTTGCTGCCAGCCGAGTTAATTATGGAGCTCCAGCAGTTGCAGGATAAAGTAGCTCCTTTCCCTTACGACGATGTCGAACGCATTATTAAAGCAGAGCTTGGAGCCAGTATTGACAGTCTGTTTCAAGCTTTTGACAAAGCACCTATAGCATCCGCTTCGATCGGCCAGGTTCATGAGGCGAGATTATGGGATGGGACAGCTGTCGCCGTAAAAGTGCAGCGCCCGCGCATAGCAGCGAATATGGCAACTGATCTTGAGATGCTTAAAGAGTTGGCGGCAATAGCTGAGCGCCATTTCGAATGGGCTAGCAGCTACAGATTGCAGGAGGTTGTGGCAGAGCTTGCACGCTCGTTAAAAGAGGAGCTTGATTATTCTGCTGAGGCGGAAAATGGAAAAAAGTTTGCCAAAACATGCGCCAAGCACGAGAATGTTCATGTTCCAGTTATTTATTCCTCTTATAGCACGCGCAAAGTGTTAACGATGCAACTGATGAAAGGAATAAAGCTTTCTGATTTGGAAAGTCTGACAGAGACCGGTATAGACAAAAGCGGGCTTGCGTATCAATACGCCTCCTTAATGCTGCATCAAATATTAATTGATGGCGTTTTTCATGGCGATCCGCATCCAGGCAATGTGCTAGTGCTGCAGGATGGATCGATATGTCTGCTTGATTTTGGAATGGTTGGCAGACTGTCCATCAATATGAAGAGCCATTTCGCTTCTCTGGTTATCGCCCTGCGGAATAAGAGCTCCAAAGGCATATTGCGGGCTATATCCAAGATGGGCATCGTACCGGAGGACGCTGATGAGGACCAGCTGCTTGCCGATATCGATAAGCTGCGGGACAAGTACTACGAAATTCCGTTGAGCGACGTAAGTATCGGAGAATCTGTCAATGATTTGCTAGGTGTTGCTTTTCGGCATCAAATACGAATGCCCGTGGAATTAACGGTATTAGGAAAAGCGCTGCTTACATTGGAAGGTGTAGTAACGATGCTTGATCCTGCTATAAGCATTATAGATGTAGCAGAACCATATGGCAGGCGCCTGTTTCTGGAACAGCTCAACCCGGTTCGTATCGGATTGAAATGGATGGAGGAAATTCCTGATTTTATAGAATTGCTGTCGCAAATTCCTAAAAACCTGAAAAAGCTCAGCACCATTTTGCAGCGCGGAAAGCTGAAGCTTGATATTACTACTCCGGAATTGGCTCAGGTTTTAAATAAAATGGATCAAATTACGAATAAAATATCGCTCAGCATCGTGCTGCTTTCGTTCAGCATTATTATGGTAGGCTTGATTATTGGATCTGCTATTAGCAATCAGCATTCGGAAATATGGAACTTCCCAATCGTTGAGATTGGCTTGTCCATTTCTGGTATACTTGCTTTATGGTTAATATTTGCTATTTTTCGATCCGGCAGATTTTAGCTAAAACACGAAAAGGAGTGAATGGTGATGTCGGTAGATGTATATTTGAATTTCAATGGGAATTGCAGAGAAGCAGTGGAGTTTTATGCAGAGGTGTTCGAATTGGAGATGCCCAAAATAATGACGTTTGGCGAAACTCCCCAGCATCCTGATTATCCGCTGCCAGAGGAAGCAAAATCGTTAATTATGCATACAAGGCTGAATATAAGCGGAAGCAATGTGATGTTTTCGGATGTGTTTCCCGGCATGCCATTTATAGCAGGCAATAATATTTCGCTTTCTATTGTAACTGACAGCAAGGAAGAAATTGAAGCTGCGTTTCATAAGCTAAAGGTTGGCGGACAAGTCGGCATGGAGCTGCAAGAGACATTTTGGAGCAGTTACTATGGTATGGTAACCGATAAATTCGGCATTTCCTGGCAGTTTAATTTAGGCATGGGCGACTTTTAATGCTAATGTGCTGATTTAAAAGGCGGTGTTACAGTAAATGACTGTAATACTGCTTTTTTGTGAAATAAAATGTTCGTTTATAACATTTAGGAAGTTGTATATGGACATTATAGTCGAAACAGGTTATAGTAAGTGTTGTAAAATAACATTTGGAGGAGATGGAGTTATGTCAGCGGTAACAGCTAGATTAAATCGCATGTTTGCAGAGGATGGCAAATGCTTTGACGTTGCAATCGATCACGGATTTTTTAATGAGTATTCTTTTTTATCCGGCATTGAAAATATGAAGCAAGCTATTGATACCGTCGTTCAGGCTAATCCTGACTGCATTCAGCTTAGTTTGGGCCAGGCAAGAATTTATAAAGATATTCCGGGCAAGAAGAAGCCGGGTCTTGTATTAAGAACGGATGCTGCAAATATTTATGGCACTAAGCTTCCCCGCACCTTGTTTAGCGAATTGATTGATCAAGCGGTAGAGCATGCTGTCCGTATGGATGCGGTAGCGATATGCGTAAATTTATTGCTGCTTCCGGAGCAGCCGGAGCTCCATCATCAATGTGTAAGAAATATAGCAAAATTAAAGACTGAGTGTGAGAGATATGGCATGCCTCTAATGGTAGAGCCGCTAGTTATGCTGCCAAACGATGTGAAGGGCGGATATATGGTTGACGGTGATATAGAAAAAATTATGCCGCTTGTACGTCAGGGCGTGGAGCTAGGTGCTGATATTATTAAAGCGGATCCTTGTGATGATGTGACGCAGTATCATCGAGTAATTGAAGTGGCATCAGGTATTCCTGTGCTTGTTCGCGGTGGCGGACGCGCGGGCGACGAGGAGATATTAAGCCGTACAGTTGAGCTGATGAAGCAGGGTGCAGCAGGTATCGTTTACGGTCGAAACGTCGTCCAGCATCCTAATCCGGCGGGCATGACTTCAGCGCTTATGTCTATTGTACATAACGGTGCTTCACTGGACGAAGCGTTAGCTGTTTTGAAAGGGGAGGCCGCTAATGTCTAGTCGCATATTGCGTTTCGGCGTTATTGGCTGCGGATTGATGGGCAAGGAGTTTGCCAGTGCGGCAGCAAGATGGTGCCATCTGACAACTGTGGATGTGAAGCCTGTAATTACAGCTGTATGCGATGCGAATGAAGAGGCAGCAAAGTGGTTTACTGCGCATATTGATTCTGTTAAACGAACTTATACTGATTATAAGGATTTGCTTGCTGACCCAGAGGTAGATGCTGTTTATTGCGCTGTACCGCACCATCTCCATCAGCAAATATATATTGATATTATTGAAGCAGGCAAACATTTGCTAGGGGAGAAGCCGTTTGGCATAGATCAGAAGGCGAATGCTGCTATTTTGAATGCAATTGAACGTAATCCTCATGTGCTCGTGCGCTGTTCTTCGGAATTTCCTTTCTTCCCTGGCGCTTATCAGCTGAGCCAATGGGTGAGGGAAGGCAGATTCGGTAAAATTATTGAAGTGGAAGCGGGCTTCTGGCATTCCAGTGATTTGGATCCGAATAAACAGATTAATTGGAAGAGGAAAGTCAGCACGAATGGTGAATATGGCTGTATGGGCGATTTAGGCATGCATGTGCTGCATTTGCCTCTTCGCTTAGGCTGGAAGCCTAATAATGTGCGCGCTCTGCTGTCCAAGGTTGTGAGTGAAAGACCGGATCATACAGGTGTAATGGTCCCTTGCGAGACTTGGGATAATGCGATTTTGGCTTGTGAGGTGTCAAATGAGCAGTCTGGCACTTTTCCGATGGTGCTTTCGATGAAGCGCATAGCGCCTGGCCATGCCAATACATGGTTTCTTAAAATAAGCGGTACGGAGTTTTCAGCAGAGTTTAACACGAAAAATCCGAAACAAATTGCTTCACTTCCCTATACTTCAGGCGGTCCTCAAGCGTGGCATGTGATGGACGCCCCGTATCAGACGGCTTACAGCAGCATAACGGGATCCATATTTGAGTTTGGCTTCTCCGATTCCATCTTGCAAATGTGGGCAGCGTTTTGTGATGAAGCGGCCCATGGCGCGGTTAATCAGCCGCTTTATTGTGCGACACCAGAGGAAACGGCAGCCAGCCACGCGCTATTTTCAGCAGCGCTGGAATCAAATAGAACGGGACAGACGGTTAAGCTTTACTAAATGATAAGCACGCTGGAGGGATTAATATGTCCAAGCAAAAGGCAGATGTTGTTGTAGCAGGCCATATCTGCTTAGACATCATTCCGACTATTCGGCACCAGCCAAGCGATTTGAATAAACTGTTTGTGCCTGGCAAGCTCGTTGATGTGGGCGCTGCACTTACCGCTACTGGCGGGGCGGTGTCCAATACAGGGATAGCCTTGCACAGACTGGGAGCCTCCGTTCGTTTGATGGGCAAAGTGGGGAAGGATCAGTTCGGCCAAGCTATATTGAATTTATTGCAGGAATCAGGCTTTGGCTTATCTGATGGAATGATCGTTACTGAAGGAGAGAACAGCTCTTATACAGTCGTTATAAGTCCGCCCGGATTTGACCGCGTTTTTCTGCATCATACCGGGACGAATGATACGTTTGAAAGTAAAGATGTTGATAGCGAGAAGCTGGAAGGCGTGCGGCTTTTTCATTTTGGCTACCCTCCGCTCATGCGCAAGATGTATACAAATGACGGTACAGAGCTGGAGGCTTTATTGCGCAGGGTAAAGTCTTTCGGCATTACAACCTCATTGGATCTTGCGAAGCCTGACCCTGATTCTGACGCTGGCCAAGCAGATTGGACTGGCATCTTGCAGCGTATCCTTCCTCATACGGATTTATTTTTGCCTAGCTTTGAAGAGGTGCTGTATATGCTGGACCCTGCTGAATTTGAGAAGTTGGAGGATCAATACGGCAGCCGTATGCTCAACGCAATAGACGGGGCAACGCTGTCCTCGCTTGCAGACCGGTTAATCGGGCTTGGAGCCGCAGTCGTGGCGATCAAGCTAGGCGAGCATGGATTATATATGCGTACGACTGCAAGGCAGGAGCGTATTCAAGCGATGGGAGCCTGCGCGCCAAGCAGCAGTGCTTGGCTAGGGCGCGAGCTGTTAATTCCGTGTTACCACGTTCAAGTTGTTGGAACGACAGGCGCTGGCGATTGCACAATTGCAGGCTTCCTGACAGCAATATTAAAGGGCCTGGAACCGCAGCAGGCTTTGCATAGCGCGGTCGCGGTCGGTGCATGCAATGTGGAGCAAGCGGATGCGACAAGCGGCGTTCCAAAATGGGAGGCCGTGGAGAAGCGCTTGGCGCAGGGCTGGAGACAAAGAGAGCAGCTGCTTGAGCTTACGGATTGGCAATATGATGATCTGCTGGGACTATGGAGAGGGCCGGAGGACAGGAACGGTTTATGAAACGCAGCACTGGCCAGCCGGCTTGCGTTTTCTAGTAAGCTGTCAGCATGTGTTGCAAGCGTTTAGCAAACGGTATATGATCAATAATATTATAGAACTGAAAGATTAAATAATTATGGCGGGTATAATAATGAACTTAAATACGCGACAGCAGCAAATGCTGGATCAAATACAAGCGGAAAATGAGCTAAAAATAAGCGATCTGAAGGATCGCTTCAACGTAACGGAAATGACGATTCGCCGAGATTTGGAAAAGCTGGAGAAGCTGGGCGATATTCGGCGTACTTTTGGCGGAGTTGTATGGATTGGCAAGGATGTTACGCTGCAGGTTCGTTCCGGTGTGCTGATGGATGAGAAAATACGCATTGGCAAGCAAGCGGCAGCTTTCGTAAAGCCCGGGGAATCTATTTTTATTGACAGCGGTTCGACTACCTTGCAGGTTGCCCGCAATTTGACGCAAATTCCTGATATTATTGTCGTGACCAATGCACTCAACGTAGCAACCGAGCTTTTGAATGCCAACGTCCAGGTTATTTTGACGGGAGGCATATTGCGCCAGGCTACAGCCTCCATGGTAGGCCCGATTACGACCGAAACAATTGCCAGAATGGGATTCGACCGCGTGTTTCTTGGAGCCACCGGTTATACGCCGCAGCAAGGCTTCAGCAATTCAAATTTGTATGAAGTAGAAATTAAAAAGCTTGCTATAAAGCACGCAAGAGAAAGCTATATTGTGCTGGATCATACTAAATTCGGCACAAACCAGCTATTTATATTTGCTCCTGAAAGTGAGATCCAGCATGTTGTAACGGATCAGGCTGCCGATCCGCATCTGCTGGCCGGCTTGCAGCAATCTGGCGTGAATGTTGTAACGGTATAAGCAGAAAAAACAAAGAAGCAGACCTGCAGGTCTGCTTCTTAAAAATATAACAAGCTATTAACTATTTTATCATTCCGCTTCTTCTCATTTTTCTTTTTGCTCTTAAATATCTCCTGTATTGCACAGGATCCAGCTTTCTTAGCCCATGAAAGCTAGGATTGGTATTCGCTTCGATAAACCATATTTTTCCTTTCTTATCAATCCCCATATCCAGTCCTAATATGCCAACTGGAAAACGCGAGCCTAATTTTTTGGCAATACGATTAGATATAGCCCTCAGCTCGGACATGACTTTATCAGTTTGGAAATTTTGGTCGGCTCCGCTTATCGTCGGCTCTATCTTTTTGTCTTTTGCTCCTTGTGCAACGTTTGTCACTACTGCATTTTTTCTGCTTGCCACCTTGGCGCTCATCCAAGTGATGCTCCACTTTTTATCTGTATACTGCAGCACTACGCGAAAATCAAAGGGGCGTCCTCTGTAGCTTGCCAATGAAATACCTTGCTGGACAATATATTTTTTGTTACGCAGCATTCTTTTTTTCAGTATCTTCATGGCATCATTTATAGCACATTTTACTGTGCCATTTTTGGAGGAAATGAGGCATGTCGAATCGCTTAGCCTTTTAATACGAATTATGCCGCGGCCGGAAGAACCGGTGTCAGGCTTGACGTAAAGTGTGGAATATTTTTTGAGCATAGATATTAAATTTGCGGAATTCAGCCATCTCGTTGCAGGAACATGCTTAGAAAGCTCGGAATCCTGTTTTAATGGACGCTCCTTTTTCATTTTACTAAGAATATACTTATGTCTCATTAGCTTTGCTCCCTCATCAGACGTATTAATAAAGCTCAAACATTACTAGTTATGTTATTCGCAGCTCGTTCTAATGAATTGGATGAAAGTCTAAAAACGCTTAAATATGAAAAAATAGTGTAGCACCTAACTGCGGTCACAGCTGGGACCGACCAAGAAGAAACGCTGCGCGTCCTTGGCTAAGGATGTGCCGTTTCTCGGTGAAATATAGGAACAAGTATAAGGTGAAAACATACTTTCCTATATTTTAAAAAATACCCTGCATAAGCAGGGTACATTAATTAATAATTGTATATTTAATTTTAAAAGCTTTATTAGCCTAGCCGGTCGCCATTTCGGACTGCTTGTCCAGGCTGAATTAGCACGACGCCTTTCTCCGCATATACACCAAGAACAAGCACCTCCGACATAAAGTCGGCAATTTGCTTCGGTTCAAAGTTGACGATGGCGAGCACTTGCACGCCGATAAGCTCGTCTAATGAATAGCATTCTGTTATTTGTGCGCTTGTTTTTTTAATTCCTATTTGCTCGCCAAAATCAATCCACAGCTTATAGGCAGGCTTGCGTGCTTTGGCAAACGGCTCGGCTTGGACAATTTGACCTGCACGAATATCCAGTTTTAAAAAATCATCAAAAGTAGCCATATAAATACCATCCTCTAATAGTTGTAGTAACAGTATAGCATTATATAAATATTTACAAAACGATTCGGACAAATGTATAGTATGATTAGTTACAAGCTTTACATATTCTTTGGGAAATATTAACAGAAAGAAGGGGCTTTCTCGTACGTCCCAGGCTAGGAGAATTAATTTGGTAGTGATAAAAAAAATAGCGCCGGGTTTTATATTCGTCTTATTGCTCGCACTTTTCTCAACATGGCTAGGTTCATTAGTGCCGATTGTTGGCGGACCTGTATTTGGCATATTAATAGGCGTTCTTATTAATAATTTGTTGAGAAAGCCGGCATATACACAGGCAGGCATCCAATTCAGCTCCAAAAAAGTGCTGCAATGGTCCATTATTGCTTTAGGCTGCGGACTCAGTTTAACGGAGGTTTGGCGTACTGGATCAGAATCGTTTTTGCTCATGCTTATTAGCTTGATATCTGCTTTTATAGCTGCTTATGGGGTCGGCAGACTCTTGAACATACCGTTAAAAATGCAAACCTTGATCGGTGCTGGCACAGGAATATGCGGAGGATCAGCGATAGCCGCTGTTTCGCCAATCGTTGAGGCGGACGAAATTGAAATCGCTTATTCCATTTCCACTATATTTTTATTTAATATTGTCGCAGTTCTTACATTTCCGGCTATCGGCCACTGGCTTGGCATGTCGGATGCTGCATTTGGGCTTTTAGCAGGCACAGCTATTAACGACACGTCTTCCGTAGTAGCTGCAGGTTATATTTATAGCGACGCTGCAGGAGCTTATGCCACTATCGTCAAACTAACAAGAACGACAATGATTATTCCTATTTGCTTTGCTTTAGCTATTATTGTAGGCATTAAAAAAAGCAGGCAGGCAAGCGAAGAGCAGACCGGCACATTTCGTGTGACGAAGGTTTTCCCTTGGTTTATTATATGGTTTCTTGCAGCGTCATTCTTGAATACAGCAGGTTTGTTTAGCGATCAAATGCTGCGTTATTTAGACATCATTGCGAAGTTTATGATCGTTATGGCGCTCACAGCGATAGGGCTTAGCGCAGATTTTCGCAAAATGATGAAATCAGGTGTAAAGCCGATTTTACTAGGATTAATCGTATGGTTTGTTGTGTCAGGTGTCAGCTTGATCGTTCTAGCCTTGACCGGAAAGCTGTAATTTGAATAACTTCTAAATAAGGGAAGGAGAGAAGAGGGTACAGGATGCACCCGTCTTCTCTTTGTCTTCTATTAATGCTGATCAAGAACAGCGGCGTTAATACCATTAAGAAAGGCGATAGCGCTCGCTTTAATTATATCTGTATCGCTGGCGCGGCCGGAATATGTTTTACCATCCACTTCAATTCTAATGCTAACGCGGCCAATTGCTTCCTTGCCTCGGGAAAGACTGCTTATTTTATAATCCTTAAGCTGCACATCTATATCAGCCACATGCTTGATGGCGCTGTAAAGCGCATCGATTGGCCCGTCGCCGACAGCGCTGCTTGTAGAATGCTCGCTGCCTTTGGACAGAGTGACAGTAGCAGTAGGATGCAGGTCATTCGTAACGACTTGGAAGGAGGCAAGCTCAAACAGCTGGCTATTGCTTGTATCGATCGTGCGATGATTCGTTACGAGATAAAATACATCATGATCATAAACTTCCTTCTTCGCGTCAGCCAGTGCTAAAAACTTGGCAAACAGCTTTTCGAATTCTTCCCCATCCTGCACATTGAAGCCGATTTTTTCTACAGCGTTACGAAAAGCGTGACGGCCGGAGCGGGCGGTTAAAATAAGCTCCATGCTTTCTCCGCCGACATCTTCGGGTGACATAATTTCATAAACATTTTTATCTTTAAGCAGGCCGTCCTGATGTATGCCGGATGAATGCGCGAAGGCGTTCTCGCCGGTAATCGCTTTGTTAACCTGAACATCAAGCCCTGTTAAATGCGTAACGAGTCTGGAAGTGCGCAGCAGTTCCTTCGTATTAATATTTGTGGCGCATTGATAGTAATTTTCGCGCACTTTCATCGCCATAACAACTTCCTCGAGAGAAGCGTTGCCGGCGCGTTCGCCAAGCCCGTTAATGGTCACTTCAATTTTTTGAGCGCCATTTTTAATAGCTGCAAGCGTATTGGCTGTTGCCAAGCCAAGGTCGTTATGACAGTGTACGCTTAGAATTACTTTGTCGTTCAAGTTTTTAAGGCGATCGTTTATGCGATAAATAAGGTGGCCGAATTCTTCTGGAACGGCATAGCCGACAGTATCCGGCACGTTAATAATCGTGGCCCCGGCTTTTACGACTGCTTCTATGGTGCTCCATAGATACTCAAAGTCTGACCGTGATGCATCCTCCGTAGAATACTGCACTTCAGGCAGCAACGTCTTGGCATATTTCACCGCATCTACTCCCATTTGCATAACGGTTTCCTTGGATCGGCTGAACTTTTTCTCGACATGAATATTAGAGGTGCCAAGCACGATATGAATGAATGGATTTTGCGCCAATTTAACACTTTCATAGACGGCATCAATATCGCTTTTTACGGCTCTGGCAAGAGCAGTAATCGATACAGAATCGCCCACTGTGCGTGCTATTTCCTGTACGGCTTTGAAGTCTCCGGCAGAGGAGGCGGGGAAGCCAGCCTCGATAATGTCAACCTGCAGTCTTTTCAATTGAGCGGCAAGCTCGATCTTTTGCTGCATATTCAGTTTTGCTCCTGGAACTTGCTCGCCATCGCGTAGCGTTGTATCAAATACAATTATATTTCTTGTCATAGGTAACGCCTCCTAAGTATTTTAATTAAAATAAAGCTTAATTGAAGGGTTAAGCAGCATGATTCGAAATCAATTTACAGCGCGCGCAGCCTCAATTGAAAACAAAAAAACCTCATCTCTGTTATAGAGACGAGGTTAACCCGCGGTACCACTCTAATTCATTCCCAAAAGGAATGAGCTCAATTCGATGGCTATCACCATCTATCCCTGTAACGGTGGAATTCCGGTTGACCCTACATATCAGGCAACTGTTCATAGACGAGTTCAATATGTTCAACCTGCCGCTTCGCACCACCCAGCGGCTCTCTGATAAGTCAATACATATTTACTATTTCTAATCGGTACATTTGATGATTTGAAATTATTGCTTATTATATTGACCATTTTTTGCTTTGTCAAGTCATAAATATAATATTTTTTTAAATGGATTGTTTTTCTGCCGCCGAAAAGGGATGCGCAACGATGCGGTCGTTCCTTCGTTAAGCTTGCTGTTTTTCCTGTACAGAATTGAAAGCTGCCAAACTGGGCAATGATGCTGCATTATTTGGCGCTGTGTATCCTTTTTTTAAGATTGACGTGCTGCTTTTGATTGCCTTTTATTATATATCGTATTCCGCAAACAACCGGATTTCATTTGTCTTTACAGCTTTTAAGCAGATTAGCGCTGCAAAAAAAGTAATTGGTGTTAAAATGTCGGGAGAAAGAACCTTCGAAATGCAGCAGTACAAGACAGCTGGCGGAGAAGGCCTTCTCGTCTTCAATGGTCCGGACGAGCCTTTTTTAGCAGGCAGAATTATCAGTCATAATGACCATGACTCTCAAGTACAATTGAATAAAGAAATTGAGGAGACAGCAGCTTATTATTTTAGCAAATAAGGAGAACTGCACTATGCTGAATGTTATAAAAGGCGGATTAGTAGTTTCATGCCAAGCGCTCGAGCATGAGCCTCTGCATAGCTCCTTTATTATGGCCAAAATGGCATTGGCAGCCAAGGAGGGCGGAGCCGCGGGGATAAGAGCGAATTCGAAGCGGGACATTATAGCGATTAAGCAAGAGGTAGCATTGCCAGTGATCGGTATCGTGAAGCGAGATTACGAGGGCAGTGAAGTGTTCATTACAGCTACGAAAATAGAAATTGACGAACTGCTGGAGAGCGGCTGCGACATGATTGCGATGGATGCTACGATGCGCGCGCGCCCTAATGGCGAAACGTTATTAGAGCTGGTTAATTATTGCAGATCACAGAATCCGGCAATAGAGCTGATGGGCGATGTGTCAACGCTTAGCGAGGCTGTGCTTGCGCAGCAATTAGGATTTGATTGCGTATCTACAACACTTTACGGCTATACGCGAGAAACTGCTTTAAACAAGCTTTATCATAACGATTTTGATTTTTTGAAGCTTGTGTTGAAAGAACTTCGCATTCCTGTTATTGCTGAAGGAAATGTACTTACTCCTGAAATGTTCAAGCGCTGCCTGGAACTGGGTGCGACTTCCGTTGTAGTAGGGGGCGCGATTACAAGGCCGCGGGATATTACGGCAAGATTTACGGAGGCGCTTTCACGAATAAAGTGAAAATGACTGTGCGAACAAGGTTGACATTGCCAATTTATTTCTCTATACTGTCTGTAATCTAATATTTGCTATACGATGAAAGAGCTTAGTAGCAGCTTTGTTCCTGTCTCAGAAAGCCGAGGTTGATGCGACTCGGTACATACAATGACTGTGAATTACAACTCTGGAGTATCTTGGGTAATGCCAAGCGGAGCGGCGAACGATAACTTGCCAAGAGTGGTATTTCGGAGCTTTTTAATTTCAGATTTTCATCTGATATTTAAGCGAGAATACAAATTGGGTGGTAACACGGTTAATGAATCGTCCCTTGTCTGTCAAGACAAGGCGGCGATTTTTTTGTTTTTCAAGCATAAAGGGCAGCGAAACCGTTTATCCTTGGGCCGTATTAACTTTAGAGGAGTGTGTGCAAGATGAATATTATTGATGAATTAGAGTGGCGTGATGCCATTAACCAGCAAACGGATGCAGAAGGGCTGCGCGAATTAACGAATGAGAAATCCATTTCATTATACTGCGGTGTAGATCCTACAGGCGACAGTATGCATATTGGACACCTGATCCCATTTATTATGCTGAAGCGATTCCAGCTGGCAGGGCATAAGCCTGTTATTCTTATTGGCGGTGCAACGGGAACGATCGGCGATCCGAGCGGTCGTCAATCAGAGCGTTCCCTGCAATCATTAGAACAAATTCAAGCCAATGTAGAAGCGCTGACGGAACAGATGAAGAAGCTGTTTATTACTGAAGGCGATAATCAAATTCGTATGGTAAACAACTATGACTGGACCCATAAAATCAATGTTATTGAGTTTTTGCGCGACTTTGGCAAAAATTTCAGCATAAACGCTATGTTGGCAAAGGATGTAGTGGCAAGCCGCTTGGACAGCGGAATATCTTTTACAGAGTTCTCCTACCAAATTTTGCAGTCGATCGATTATTTGCATCTGTTCAAGCACGAGGATGTGCAGCTGCAAATCGGCGGGTCGGATCAATGGGGCAATATTACGAGCGGGCTGGATTTGATTCGCAGGAAAGAAGGGTCAGAGTCCAAAGCATTCGGGCTTACGATTCCGCTTATGCTTAAAGCGGACGGAACGAAGTTCGGCAAAACAGCCGGCGGGGCAGTATGGCTCGATCCAAAGAAAACTACACCTTACGAGTTTTACCAATTTTGGGCAAATACAGATGATCGGGATGTTGTGAAATACCTTAAGTATTTTACGTTCCTAACGAAAGAGCAAATCGATTTACTTGCGGAAAAAGTGCAAACTGAGCCGCATAAGCGCGAAGCGCAAAAAACACTTGCAGAAGAAATGACCCGCTTCGTTCATGGCGAGGAAATGCTGGAGCAGGCGAAACGAATCACAGCGGCACTTTTCAGCGGCGACATCAAAGAGCTGACTGTTGATGAGATTGAGCAGGGCTTTAAGGAAATGCCGACATTTGAAGCTGCTAAGGAAACTAAAAATATCGTGGATTGGCTTGTAGATGTCGGCATCGAACCATCCAAGCGTCAAGCTCGCGAAGATATAACGAATGGCGCAATATCGGTGAACGGTGAGCGGATGCAGGATTTGGCTTACGAGCTTTCAGAAGGCGATGCGATCGGCGGCAAGTTTATTATTATTCGCAAAGGCAAGAAAAACTACAGCTTGGTCAAAATCGTCTAGCATATAAGCAGTCTCTGGCAAAATATTGTCAGAGGCTGCTTTGCATTTTGAGAGTGATCTGTTTTAATAGATAGTAGAGGAAGATGTAATTCCTTGCCATGATGAATTGTCAACATACTGGAGGGCATTTTATGAAAACGCTGCAATTTCAATTGACCGAAGACAATCGTGTAACTTTAACAGCTTATCTAATCGAGGATTCCAGAGAAATGACAAATTGGGCGAAGCGGCCTGCAGTTTTGGTGCTGCCAGGCGGAGGCTACAGCTACACCTCGGACCGTGAAGCAGATCCTGTGGCGCTTAGTTATTTGGCACAAGGCTTTCATGCTTTCGTGCTTCGATATTCAACAGCCGAGCACGGCCAATTTCCAGCGCCATTTATCGATGCTTCCCGTGCGATGAGTCTTATTCGCAAGCAGGCGGATGAGTGGCATTTGGATCCAGATCGGCTTGCGGTATGCGGCTTTTCCGCAGGCGGTCATTTGGCAGCAAGTCTCGGAACGATGTGGAATGATCCGAAGCTGATTGAAGCGGCTGGCATTGAGGCAGGCGAGAATAAACCGAATGCGTTGATATTGGGCTATCCGGTTATAACTTGCGGAGATGACACGGCGGGACATCTAAACAATATGTGGAAAATTGCGATGGGAGATCAGCCATCTGAACAGATGCAGCGCCAACTGTCCTGTGAGCTGCATGCAGGCGCGCATACTCCGCCAGCTTTTATTTTCCACACCTATATGGACAATGTTGTACCTGTTGAAAATGCGCTGCTGTTTGCACAAGCCCTCGCTAAGCATGATGTTCCGTTTGAGCTGCATATTTATCCGAACGGCGTACATGGCTTTTCGCTAGCGAATGAAATTACGTCTACTGGAAGAGGAAGTATGGTTGATAGAGATGCCGCACAATGGTTAACAATGAGCAGCAGCTGGCTTTGGCGCCTATTTAATATGTATGAGCAGCCTGAGCAGGCGGATTTGGAGAGAGCAAAACTGCTATAGAAAATAACGTAATGCTGGTGTGTTGCAGGCGTTCTGCAAACGTATCGCATAGCATGCAACTGATGTGTTGCTAGCGTATTTCTGGCGTGCATAAAGCACATTGCTAACAAGGAGAATTTCATGATTATTAGAACTGAATCGGAAGCAGATCTCGAGGGTATATTTCAAGTTCATTATGCTGCATTTGGAAATCGTAACGACGAAGCTAGACTGGTAGAAAGCGTAAGACAGTCAGAGGGATTCGTTTCGGAACTGTCATTAGTTGCAGAGTGCGGCGGCGAAATATGTGGACATCTGCTTCTAAGCAAAGCTCAGATTATTGAAGAAAATAAAAATCATGAAGTTTTAGCACTTGCCCCAATAGCTGTTAGGCCTGAATCGCTGTTTCGTTCTATTGTTGTTTGTTGCTATATTCGCAATGAATCGCTATTCGTTAGGGGATTTGTTACAATGAAACATGCCGTTCAAAAAACATGCCAGTCCTAAGGACGCTTCGACTTTTTCTTAAACGGTGATTATACTAAATAGTTAGTTTTGGATCGGAGGGAGGTTGGTTCGCAGTTTATTTAAAACGGAGCATAAGGCGTTTTGCATTTCCATATTAATTAAAGGAATTCAGATGATCGAATACTTTAATAGGGAGCGAAGGCCGTGCATATCGTGACAGAACGATTAATTGTAAGGGAATTTAAATATAATGATTGGAATGATGTTTTTAATTATACCTCCAGTATGGAGGTAATGAAATATTTGCCGGAAGAGGTTTATACCGAAGAGAAAGCGAAGCTTTTCGTGCAGCAAAACATGGGGAAGCAAGCAAGAAATTTTGCGGTTTCCCTTCGGGAAGAAGCGAGGACCATTGGACATATCGTGTTCCATCCTTGGTTTGGCGAGCATTCGTACGAGATTGGCTGGATTTTTCATTCGGGATATCAGAACAAGGGATATGCGACAGAAGCCGCCGCTGCTGTGCTGGATTATGCCTTTAAGGAGCAAAAGCTTCATCGGGTTGTGGCTACCTGCCATCCGGAAAATACGCCCTCCTACAGAGTGATGGAGAAGCTCGGCATGAGACGGGAAGGCCATTTTTTGCAATGTATTCCAAGAGATGACGGTACTTGGTGGGACGAATATTATTATGCGGTGCTAAGCTCAGAATGGCGTTTTTCATGCTTATAAAACACCTATCCGTACTGTAATGAATATTAACGTTTTTATGTTTTGTCTGTAAGAGGGGCAGTCCCAGCTTTGGAGCGATTGGGACTGCCTCTTTCATCTTATCGTTGACAACAGGAAAAAATAGTAATAAGATATTTCTGAAATCGATTGCATAAATGAACGAAACCTTGTAAGCGGATACAAAGAGTGGTCATTTCGTTTAATAAGCAGAGTTTTTCAGTATCTCATTAGAGAGTTTTGTCGCTTTTTTAATTATAAGCAGTGTTATGCGGGGAATTATTAGTGTGGAATTTGTCGAATGTGGAATCGATTACAGATTTTATATCGAATTTTAGTTATAAAAGCTGACAAAAGGAGAGCGGAAATGATGCATAATCTTACTTCACTAAGCCAGGCAAGGACTGGTAAGAGCAGGCGGCAATCCAGTTATGATCGTTCAGGTGGCAATAAAGATTATTATACGATTATGCCAGGCGAGAACAAGCAAATATGCCATATTCAAGGTGCAGGCGCAATTACGCATATATGGATGACGATGGCGCCGGAAGGTCCACAGCTAGAGCAATATTTGCCTCGTAAAGTTGTACTGCGCATGTATTGGGATCAGGAGCTTGAGCCAAGTGTAGAAGCGCCGATCGGAGATTTTTTCGGCATGGGACACGGTATAACGAAAAATTTCAGTTCTGCTGCGCTGATGATGAGTCCAGAGGACGGTAAAGCTTTTAATTGCTTTTTCAGAATGCCCTTTGCATCTGATGCCAGATTTGAAATTGAAAGTGAAGCAGAGACGCCTATTAAATTTTACTTTTACATTAACTGTGAGGAATACGATAAGCTTCCTGAGGGAGAGCTGCGCTTCCATGCACAGTGGAATAGAGAATGTCCTACAGATGGCATATCTGATGCAGGAGTAGATAATGCCGAGTTTGAATTCGGCGGCAAAAATACGTCAGGCGAAGGAAATTATGTCATTCTTCATGCAGAAGGAAAAGGGCATTATGTAGGCTGTAATTTCAATGTTCACAATCTGCGTGAGACTAGGGAATGGAACTGGTACGGGGAAGGCGATGATATGATCTTTATCGATGACGAGCCTTGGCCGCCGAATATGCATGGCACGGGCACGGAAGATTATTTTAATACGGCATGGTGCCCGCAGCAGGAAGTTTGTACGCCATATCATGGATTGATTCTCGGAGGGGATGCCAATTGGGGCGGGAAAATTTCTACATACAGGTACCATATTCTTGATCCGATTATGTTTGAGAAGAGTATTAGAGTGACAATCGAGCATGGCCATAATAATCACCGCAGCGATGACATAGCCTCAACAGCGTATTGGTATCAGCAGGAGCCGCATCGTCCCTTTGCGTCATTGCCAAAAGTGGAGCAGCGAATGCCGCTATCCAATATAAAACCTTTCAACACGGCAAGCTTAAAGACAATTTTCAGTCATCCTAATCCGTAAAGAGCGGAAATGATAAAAGGCGGGATGCCCGATGAAGTCAAAATTTAGCATAGCTGTTGTCCTGTTGTTTGCTGTTTTAACAGGCTGCATAGGAGGCACGGAGGTAAAACCATTGCTGGAAATGAAAGATCAGCCCTTTGTTTTAGGCGGTGTTTCAGATTTGCAGCAGGTTGCTCAATTAACGGGGGAAGCATCACCAAACAAGACAGATAAATATGTTGTCTATGGTACCGATCTTGGTTCTATGATCAACGTAAAGAAGAAAACCTATTTCGTATTCGGAGATACTTTTGGTGAAAAAAATCCTTCTTTGACGGGTGCAGGCGGCAGCTTCTGGCGCTCGAATGTAATGGCATACACGACAGATAAAAATCCGGCAGACGGCATTGCCTTTGATGGAATGATTACAGATGATTTTGGTCTGGCGAAGGAGCTGCTGCCTTCCAAGAAAGCCGATTTCGATGAAATGACTAAAATCCCGACACATGGGGTCTATGCGAACGGAGCACTCTATTTATACTTCATGTCGGTCAATCACTGGGGAGCACCCGGCGAGTGGGACGCTAATTATGCAGGGGTTGGCAAATCAACTGATGAAGGACAGAATTGGACGCTTCTGGATGGTCTGACGTGGCCAGGAGACAGCAACTTTATTCAGGTAAGCCCTTACAAAGTACAAAACAGACAAGGTGAGTCGGAAATTTATTTTTGGAGCATCCCGTCCGGACGATTCGGCGGCGTTAAGCTGATGAAGGTGAATGAAAAGAAAATAGAGCAAATGGATGCATATGTTTACTTTGCCGGCACGGATAAAGCTGGCATGCCAATATGGGATAACAATATGTCTAAAGCTGAGCTGATTGTGGATGATGATGTTGGCGAGCTGTCGGTCGTTTGGAATACCTACCTGGAAAGATGGCTTATGACTTATTCAAAGGAAGGTGCAGTCGTCATCCGGGAGGGGCTTACGCCATGGGGACCATGGGGGGAGCCGATGGAAGTCGTGAAAGCAGCAGATTATCCCGGCTTGTATGCTCCATATATGAATGAACGGTACGTTGAGGACGATGGAAAAACGATTTATTTCAGCTTGTCATTATGGGAGCCGTATAACGTTTTCTGGTTTAAGGCCAGCCTTGAGAGAAAACAATCCTAGCCAAGTATTCGGTTTAAACGCCCAGCGTTTAAATAGCATGGCCACTAAAAGGAGGTTCGAGTATGAAAGAAAGTGCTAAGAAAGAAGGGGCAAGGCGTATGAAAAACAAAGCAAAAGCTGTGTATTTACTTATGGCTGTCCTGCTTGCTTTAGGGGTGCTTGCCGGGTGCTCGGGGGGCGGAGGCTCTGGCGGAAAGGTTACGATTACGTACTGGCGCCATGATAATGAGGCTGAGGTTAAAGCATTGAATCAATTGATCGCTTCGTTTGAGAAGGAGCATCCCAACATTAAGGTGAAGATGGAAGTTATTCCATACGATGATTATGAAACGAAGATACGCACAGCGCTGTCTGGAAGCAAAGCTCCTGATATTATGGGCATAGACGGTCCTTTCGTAGCTTCCTACGCGCATCAAGAAGCGGTTATCCCGCTTGATTCCTATTTTGCTGCAAATGGCGATCTAGACGATATTACTGCTCCTGTGCGAGAAAGCTTAACTTATAACGGGAAAATTTGGGCAGCACCGCTGAATGACGCAAGTGTAGCCATGTTCTATAACAAAAAATTGTTTGCAGACAATAATATTCCGCTGCCTTCCGAAAATCCAGATGAAGCATGGACCTGGGAGCAGGTGCTGGAAGCTGCCAAAAAAATTAACAATCCCGAAAA
The DNA here is from genome assembly GCF_036541265.1 of Paenibacillus sp. IITD108. NCBI lineage: Bacteria > Bacillati > Bacillota > Bacilli > Caryophanales > Paenibacillaceae > Paenibacillus > Paenibacillus sp. IITD108. The sequence continues at coordinate 220,396 of NZ_JAZHCT010000007.1, forward strand.
AAATATTTACGGCTGGGATCCGGCATGGGGAGTCGGGGGCGGAGAAGGCTCGGCTTTTGTCAAAATGAGCTTACTCTGGCAGGCAGGCGCAGAAGTGCTTAGCGAGGACGGAAAAACAGCAAATGGCTACTTGAATTCACCGGAAACAAAACGGGCATTGGAATTTTTCAGCGGCTTATACAATGATTCAAAGGTTGCGACTAAAGAGCTGCCGCCAGAAGCGTTTGAGTCAGGAAAATTAGGCATTATGATGAACGGCCCGTGGCATTTGCCTTATCTTGTAAATAGCTTCCCTGACTTCAAGGACTGGGCAGTAGCTCCGCTGTGGAAGGATAAAAAACAAGTGACGCCGATGGGCAGCTGGAATATGGGAATTACGAAAAAATCCAAGCATCCTGATGAAGCATGGGAGTTTGTCAATTGGGTAACTGGCAAGGAAGGGGCAAAGGTATGGTATGAAGTAACAAAGAATCTGCCTGCGCGACTATCTGTATCAGAAGCATTCCCGGAGCTGCAGCAATATCCGCTTAATATTTGGGTGAAGCAATCGTCTACCTATGCTAAGCCCCGTCCAGTTTCGCCGGCTTATCCAGCAGTCAGCAAAGCGATTACAGAGCTGTTCGAGGATGTGACGCTTGCCAATAAGAATGTTGATGAGGCTATGAATGCAGCTGTTGAAAAAATTGATAAAGCTATTGCGGGCGTGAAGTAATGAATGGAGCAGCAAAGAGGGACCGGTGAGCCGCATCCCTCTTTGTCTTCAAAGAAAGGATGAAGAAAGATGAAGCAGATAAAGAGTAAATCATCCGGATGGAACTCCTTCCGCATGCAGGAAGAGCGATCTGCTTTTGCTTTTATATTTCCTGCGGTGGCGAGTCTGCTGCTGTTTACGTTTTATCCGATGATAAGTGCAATTTTCGTCAGCTTTAAAGATTTTAATCTTATTAATTCTAACGCGGCATTTATCGGCTTGGAAAACTATAAGGAACTGCTGCATGATAAGCAGTTTTTAAATAGCTTGCTGCATTCTCTTCATTTCGCGGTTTTTGTTATTCCGATACAGACGGCGATCGCTCTTTGCTTAGCTTTGCTTGTCAAACGAACAGCTTGGTACAGCGGTCTATTTCGAACCGTATACTTTTTGCCCGTCATAATTGCTATTGGTGTAGCCTCTACCGTATTCAGATTGCTCTACAACAAAGATTTCGGATTATTGAACGCATTTCTAAAAATATTCGGCTTGCCAACCATCAGTTTCCTGTCGGATCCGAGCGTTTCCATGTATGGAATTATGATTTTGGGGATGTGGAAGGCAGCTGGTTTTTTTATGATTATTTATTTGGCAGGTTTAAACAATATTCCCAAAGCGATATACGAAGCAGCGGAGGTTGATGGAGCGAGCAAATTGCGCATGTTTTACAACATTACCCTGCCTCTTTTAAAACGGACGACGGCTTTTGTGGTCATTATTACGACGATGGATGCTATTAAGATATCGGGGCCGATCTTTATATTGACTGGTGGAGGACCAGCAAACTCTACGACGACGGCCACGTTTTATATTGTCAATCAAGCGTTTGATCAAATGAGAATGGGCTATGCGGCAGCGGCTGCTATGATTTTGTTTGTCATTGTACTTTCAATTTCAATATTCCAGCTAAAGCTTTTTAAATCGGATGTGGAGTATTAGGGGGCGTAATGAGATGAAGAGGCAACTGCTAACAACGGTAAAATTAATTGTAATGATAGGCCTGGCGCTTGTTACGCTACTTCCGATTGTATGGATGGTGCTAGGTTCTTTCCGGGAGCATGCAGAAATTTTTAAATATTCATCTGAGCTGCAGTGGAGAACGATATTTCCGGTAAATTGGACGCTGCAAAACTATTTTGACATTTTTACAGATGATGTTAAGCCCTTCAGCCGGTTTATTGTCAATACATTGCTTGTAGCTGTTCCTGTTACATTAATGTCTTTATTTATTAACTCACTTGCGGCTTTTGCATTCGCCAAGCTGCGCTTTCGCTTCAAGAGAACGATTTTTACGCTGTTTCTTTCTGCGCTTGTTATTCCAGGTGAAGTAACACTCGTTCCGAGCTATTTATTAATGAATGATTTTAATTGGATCGATTCCTATGCAGCATTAATTGTTCCTGCGGTCGTATCGGTGTTCAGTGTATTTTTGCTCGTTCAATTTTTTTCGGAAATCCCTCGCGATTTGCTGGAAGCTGGAAGAATCGATGGAGCTTCATGGTTCAATGTTTATAAAAAAATTATTTTGCCTGCTTCAATTCCTGCAATTGTGACGCTGGCCATTCTTACTTTTTTGGGACAGTGGGACTCTTATCTATGGCCGCTAGTCGTAATCAATGACCAGAATAAACAAATGCTGCAAGTAGCGATCGCAACTTTTTCTAACGCTCAGGTAACAGAATGGGGCAGGATTTTGGCGGCAGATACGATCAGTTCGATTCCTATTTTGCTATTGTTTGTATTTCTGCAAAAATACTATGTGCAAGGCATTACGATGTCGGGAGTTAAAGGCTGAAAGTTATTAAATATTCGTCCTTATGCTGGAAGGACAGAAGGAGCGCATAATGGAGCGGACTTATGAACAGATACAATTGGATAACCATTTTAGGAGCTATATAGAGTCTGTCACATGCGATTATTTGGGTTCAATAAAGCCGCAAATAGAGGTAACTTATCCTGCCTCAAATAGAGCGAAGGTTCATATCCGATTTGCATTAGATCAGGTTGTGCTGCAGGATGATTGGCGCATTCAGCTTAAGCCTGCATTTTCTGCAACCTTTCACTGGTCGCCGCATCTTACGCCAACTGCCGAGCATGTGATCGATCAGCATTCCTTCCGCAGTCCGGCGCTGATTGTGCATGACGGGGCAAAATGGCTCGCGGTCGTTCCAGATTTGGAGCTGCTCACCAAAGCGGGCAGCAGCAAGAAAGGCAGCAAGGAGCAACCGCCTCGCTGGTATATGGATATGGATGCGCCTCTTAATGAGCTGTCGCTTGGAATGTGCTGTACATCCGTCAAAGAGCATGTGCTGTATGTACGGCAGCCAGGAACACAATTTGCAAGCGGACAAATAGAATTCGGGTTCTATTTGTTTATATCCGATGACAAGAGAAGTATCGCCAATCCATGGCGGGAGCTGCTCAGCTTTTTTTGGCAGGGCTGGGGCAGTCCTTTATTTGCGAAGGGTCAACCTAATAGCGGCGAGCTCGAGCCTTATATTGCCCGAGCCTACCACTGGGCATTTCATAATTGGGAACATATCGTTTGGCAGCAATTCGAGCTGAATGGCAAAGAGGTTGGCGCTCCAGCATTTATCGTGAACGTGACACAAAGCCCTAATTATCCCGGCGTGCCTAATGAGCGTGAGGTACTCTCCGTTTGGAATCAAGCCTGGTTCAGCTCGCTGCGTTCAGCACATGGTTTGTATCGCTATGGCCGATTAACGGGCAATGAAGATTATATAGAACGCGCCCAAAAAATGAAGGAGCTTGCTTTATGCGCGCCCCAGCACAATGGATGGTTTCCATCTGTACTGGCAACGGAAATGGAACAGGTGGAGCTGGAGGGCAAAGTATATAACCGTTCTAAAGGCTGGTCTTCTATGTATTGGGGCAATTCGAACCGCAATCCTTTCCATCTCAATATTCGCGAGGCTCCGCTGCATGTGCTGGATATGAGCTGGACAGCGCTGCTCATGCTTCGCTGGTTTGAAGAGCTGGAGCAGGACGAGCGCCTGCTGGAATACGCCTGCAGCTATGCGGATGCTCTATTGGCCTTGCAGGATAAGCGAGGTTTTTTCCCGGGCTGGATTGATCCGAAAAGCGGGCTGCCGCTGGGCATTTTGGACGAATCCCCGGAAACATCACTGTCTGTTACTTTCCTGATGAAAATGTATGAAATTTCTGGCCGTACAGTGTACAAGGATGCCGCATACAAAGCCCTGCATGCCGTTTGTGAGGAAATAATCCCGTGCGGCCGATGGGAAGATTTTGAAACGTACTGGTCGTGCAGCCGCTGGGGACAGGAGGAATGGCGAGGCCGTAAGATTAATAGAAATAATATGTACAAGCAGTGCAATTTCTCTATGTACTGGACAGCTGAAGCGCTGCTTGCCTGTTACCGGGAGTCGAATGAGCAGCAGTATTTGCAGCTTGGTCAACGCTGCTTGGATGAGCTGCTTATGACGCAAGCTTCCTGGCAGCCGCCTTATATTTATGTGCCGGCTCTGGGAGGATTCGGTGTGATGAATGCCGACGCGGAGTGGAATGACGCCCGGCAAAGCCTATTCGCTGAGCTGATAACCGCATATGGCTATGAGCTGGATATAGAAGAATATAAGGAACGGGGATTGGCAGCGCTGCGTGCCTCATTTACGATGATGTATTGCCCTGAGAATGAGAAAGTCAAACAAAGATGGGAAAAGGAATGGCCATTTTTGAATGAAAAGGATTACGGCTTTATGATGGAGAACTACGGGCATGACGGGAGAACGGATCCTATACATGACCCGATGGGGGAATTTACGATTTTTGACTGGGGCAATGGGGCAGCAGCCGAAGGCTATATGCGCATGCTGGATCGCTTTGGAAAACTATAATAGATAAGGAGAGATTGTCGATGAGCAGTTTTAATGGGTTGGAAATGGGGCTTGGAAATTTAGCAAGGCTGTCCAATGCGCAGACAAGATCGATCAGCGCTGAAAATTTTACAGGTGAAAAAGGAAAGGGCGGTATGGCGGCTACAGGTACCGGAGCCAACAGTGCCCGGGATTTAGGCGTTGGCTGGAAAGTATCGCCCTCGGTAGAAATAGCAGCAGGCACTACGTTTACGATGGGGCAGATCGAAGGCCCTGGGGCTATTCAACATATATGGCTCACTTGCTTTCCGACATTTTGGCGCAATCTCATTATTCGTTTTTATTGGGATGAGGAAGAGCAGCCTTCCGTTGAAGTACCGGTAGGTGATTTGTTTTGTAACGGCTGGCAGGAGCGGGTAAATGTAAACTCGATACCGGTTGCGGTTAATCCAGCAGGAGGGATGAACTGTTACTGGCTGATGCCTTTTAGAAAATCAGCTAAAGTGACGATAGAAAATACCTCTTCCGAAAATACGGTGCTCTACTATCAACTGGATTACACACTGACGACAGTGCCGGATGATGCCGCTTATTTTCATGCACAGTGGCGCAGAAGCAGCCCGGTAGCTTATAAGGATGTGCATACAATTGTAGATGGAATCCAAGGAAAGGGACATTATGTTGGCACCTATCTTGCATGGCAGGTAAATAATACAGGCTGGTGGGGTGAGGGTGAAATTAAATTTTATATGGATGGCGATGAACAATTTCCGACGATATGCGGTACAGGAACTGAGGATTACTTTGGCGGCGCATGGAATTGGGAGCAGCCGAAGGGCGAATATTGCACGTATTCAACCGCTTATTTGGGCATGCATCAATTGATTAAGCCTGACGGGCTGTATCGCAGTCAAACGAGGTTCGGCATGTACCGATGGCATGTGATGGATCCGATCCGTTTTGAGCAAGCCCTTAAAATTACGATTCAAGATCTTGGCTGGCGAGCTGACGGACGTTATTTGCCGCAGCAAAGCGATATTGCTTCTACTGCCTTTTGGTATCAAGCCGAGCCTCATGCTCCGTTCCCGGAACTGCCAGGCAATGATGAGCGAGAGGTTATCTAATCGTGTTTATTGCTAATCCATGCATAGAATGATACCCTTAATCAATGGAACCGATTGCATTTAAAATCAATTGGGGGTTTTTATGGATAAGAGTACGATATATCACATCGCAGAGAAAGTCGGAATGTCGCCAGCAACTGTTTCAAGAGCTCTTTCAGGAAATGGATATTGCGGTGTCAAAACAAAAGAAAAAATACTTCAAGCCGCGAAGGAATTAAACTACGCGCCAGACAATGCGGCCAAAATGCTGAAGACAAGAAGAACGCAAAAAATTATTTTTGCCGTTCCGGATATATGCAATCCATTTTATTTTGAAATGATAAATGGAATTAATCAGGTGCTGGAATCATATGGCTATTTGCTCATTCTCTTCTACACAAAGCATAGCTTGAAGGAAGAATTGAAAGCCATACAGAACGTAAAAGAAAAAGTCGCAGACGGGATGATCATGGTGTCCTTTCATTTTTGCGAGGAAAATATTCGAGCGATCAACGCATTGAAGGCGCCAATCGTATTAACGAATAAATACGAGTCGAAAAAAGGCGGCGACAGGTTCGATTACGTATATGTTGATACTTATGCAGGGATCAAGCTGGGCACCGAACATCTTATAAAGCAAGGGATTGAGAAAATAGCATTTATCGGCGGAAGCTTAGACGAACAAACAGGAGCCCAGCGGTATGCCGGTTATCGCGACGCTATGCTTGATGCGAATTTGGAATTGGATGAGTCGTTCGTAATGGAATCCAACTATTCAGAGAGCGGCGGTTATTTATCCGCTAAACAGCTGTTTGAAAAACAAGCTAAACCGCAGGCGATCGTAGCGGCTAATGATTTAATGGCAATCGGCGTAATGAAGGCGTGTGAAGAAGCAGGCCTATCCATTCCGGACGATATAGCAATTGTAGGGATGGATAATTTGGATATTGCATCAAGAGTGTATCCCAAGCTGACCTCAGTATCTTTGATGCAGGAAGAAATCGGCAGGCATGCCGCTCAAATTTTGATGGATCGGCTGCATGGCAATAACAATTCAGAAGGCCAGATTAAGCTGCTGCCTCGACTTGTCGTAAGAGAGTCAAGTATACGTTTTGGATAAAAGAAGTGGAAACTAAAAGCAGTGCTCGGCAGATGCTGAGCACTACTTTTATTGCGTAACGCGCGTATCCAAGGACTTTGAAGCCGTTTTTCCTTAAAGGAGCAGCTTACAACGCTTTTGTGGAAAGGTCGGAAGACGAAGATTTGGGCAGCGATCTTTGTGTAATTATAACGACGTATACAGCATCCGCTGCAAACGTAAGGACGTATAATATATTTAGCAGGATCGATTGCGGATAGATTGCGTAGCAAAGTATTGATGCGCACAAGGTGCCAATCATTTTGAAATAAGCGATAGCTAATGACTGGCCCAGCAGCCCTTTCTCCCTGACTAGGTTAACAAACAAAACGGACATCATCAGATTGATTGAAAAGGCGGAGTACACGCCCATTTCATCTTGAAACTCAAGCGCTGAGCCGTAATGCAGAAGCAAGAACATAATGAGCAAGGAGAGCACAATCTGATAGGTCGTGTGGAGCGGAGTCGCTTTGTCGGCTTTTTTCGAGTAGATGAAATATTGAAACAAAATAACACAATCAAGCAACAACCATATAAACGTTACGGCCTGCTGCAAGGGATGAAAGGGCATTACAAAAGTAAATAAAAATTCCCAAGTAATATTTGCGCAAATTGCTGGGAGCGGCATTCCACAAAATTGATCCTTTTTACTTCGGATAATGATGAGAATATAAGTGATCATCCAAAATAATGCTACTCCTGCTACAATCAGCCATTCTGCTATTTTCATCATGCTGTTGAGCATAATAAGGTCACATCCTTATCAAATATGATGAAGATGTGATATATATATGAGACAAGCTGCGGCGTTAGACCATTTCTGCTCTGCTGCGGACATATATTTGCAATTCCCGATGCACTGTTTTCAATATTGTGTCCGAGATGTTTCAAAATATTTAATAAAAGATGGCTCGTATAGATCATATTTTGATCTTGCGGGCCGTCTTTTTTTGCCAAATTTAAGGAGTAATCATCTGTTTTGTGACAAACTTAGGTCGGAAATATTTCGAAAAATTGAACATGGACGGCTAAATTACGATGAGCAATGGTTGGTGACATAAATCACATTCAAACTTAAAGTAGAACAAGATCAAATTGTTTATATCGTATATGGTTGACAGGAGATGACAAGATGAAGCTACCCAAAGGAGTCCGCTGGTTTTCGTTAGCAAGCCTGCTGCTTGTGCTGCTCGTTTTTACAAGCGGCTGCACAGAAAGCATGATTGTACTGGATCCCAAAGGGCCAATTGCAGCACAACAACGAGATCTAATATATATTTCAACTCTATTAGTCTCAATCGTAATTGTTCCCGTTCTAATTATGACTGCCGTAATTGTATGGCGCTATCGCGATAAAAAGGGCCGTACGGCCAAGTATGATCCTGAATGGTCGCATAGCACGAAGCTGGAACTGATATGGTGGGGCATTCCCATTCTAATCATCATTATATTGGGCGCGGTAACCGTGAAATATTCATATGCATTGGAGCCGTCAAAGCCTATTGAATCTGCGCAGGAGCCAATTACGATACAGGTAACGTCTTTGGATTGGAAGTGGCTGTTCCAATATCCCGAGCAAGGGATAGCGACGGTGAATTACGTAGCTTTTCCTGAGGATGTGCCTGTTCATTTCGAAATTACAGCCGATTCGCCAATGAATTCGTTTTGGATTCCGCAACTGGGCGGTCAAATTTATGCGATGTCGGGCATGGCGATGAATTTGTACTTACAGGCGGATGAGCCAGGCGAGTATTGGGGCTCTGGCGCTAACTTTACCGGCAAGGAATTTGCAAAAATGTATTTTGATGTGCATGCAACCTCCCAAGAGGAATTTGATCAATGGGTATCTGAGGTGAAAAGCAATTCGCCAGTGCTTACGGAAGAAGGCTACAATGAATTGCGCAAGCCTGGAGCTTCTGAGCAGCTAAAATTTTCAGCTTTTCCAGATCAGTTATTTGAACGAACAGTGACAAAATATGCGTCTTCACATAGTCATCATCATACTCCGGTAAGTGATGCAGGGCATGAGCACAAACATAATGAATAGCAATAATCGATTTTACATGTAAGGAGAGAGACTAATGTGGGAGAAAGTGAAAAGCTTTGCTTCAGAATTTTTTGTCACGGGCGATCCTTTAATATATGGCGCTGACGCCAGTATCCTGCTCGTTTCCATCGCGATAATCTTCGTGCTCACCTATTACAAAAAGTGGGGCTGGCTTTGGCGGGAGTGGCTGACAACTGTCGATCATAAAAAAATCGGCATTATGTATATATTGGCAGCATTTCTTATGCTGTTCCGCGGCGGTGTAGATGCGCTGCTCATGCGCGCGCAGCTTGCAATGCCGAACATGAATTTTTTGGAGCCGAGCCATTATAATGAAATATTTACAACGCATGGCGTAATTATGATTTTGTTTATGGCAATGCCGTTTATGTTCGGGTTGTTTAATGTGATGGTTCCGCTGCAGCTCGGTGCGCGAGACGTAGCCTTTCCATTTATGAATGCACTTAGCTTTTGGCTGTTCTTCTTTGGTGCGATGCTCTTTAATTTATCTTTTGTAATCGGAGGATCGCCGGATGCGGGTTGGCTTGCTTATCCACCGTATTCAGAGAAGATGTTCAATCCGGGTGTTGGTCAGGATTTCTATATATGGGGCATTCAAATATCCGGTATCGGCAGCTTGATGACGGGGATTAACTTCCTTGTCACGATATTGAAAATGCGTGCGCCAGGCATGAAGCTTATGAAAATGCCAATGTTCTCCTGGTCCGTTTTATCTAGCTCGATCGCTATTATTTTTGCATTTCCTATTCTTACAGCAACGCTGGCATTGCTATTTTTGGACCGCTATCTAGGCGCACATTTCTTTACGCTTGATGGCGGGGGCAATCCGATGATGTACATTAACCTCATTTGGATGTGGGGACATCCTGAAGTTTACATTATTATATTGCCGGCTTTCGGTATTTTTTCAGAAATTGTTGCAACCTTTGCCAAGAAAAAGCTGTTTGGGTATAAATCAATGGTTTATGCCATGATGATTATAAGTTTGCTATCCTTTATCGTATGGGCGCATCACTTCTTTACGATGGGATCAGGGGCAGATATTAACGCCTTTTTCGCGGTAACGACGATGCTTATCGCCATTCCGACCGGCGTAAAAGTGTTCAACTGGCTGTTTACGATGTTCAGAGGGAAACTTACTTTCGAGACGCCGATGCTCTGGACGATCGGGTTTATCGTATGCTTCGTCGTAGGGGGCATGACGGGGGTTCTGCTGGCTGTAGCGCCTGCTGATTTTCAATTCCATAACAGTTACTTTTTGATCGCGCATTTTCATAATACGATTATTGGCGGTGTCGTCTTTGGTTATTTTGCAGGCTTATATTACTGGTGGCCTAAGCTGTTCGGCTTCAAGCTGCATGAAAAGCCGGGCAAATGGGCTTTCTGGCTATGGAATATCGGTTTCTATCTATGCTTCATGCCGCAGTACGTGTTAGGTTTGATGGGAATGACAAGACGTGTAGTTTCCTACGGCTGGGACAAAGGCTGGTGGGAAATGAATTTTGTGTCGACAATCGGGGCAGTGCTCATGGGAGCAGCTTTCCTTTTCCAAGTATGGCAAATCATATACAGTGTGAAGCATCGGGTTAAAGATGAGACGGGCGATCCATGGAATGGACGTACTTTGGAATGGTCGCTGCCATCACCTGCGCCATATTATAACTTTGCTACCTTGCCGCAGGTTACCGAGCAGGATGATTGGTGGGAAGAGAAGCAGCGAATTGCCAAAGGACAGCCGGCAAAAGCCGTGCCGAAGCTTGAGCCTATTCATATGCCGAAAAATTCGGGCACACCATTTGTAATGTCCTTCTTCTGGTTTTTAGCAGGCTTTGGTTTTGTGTTCAGCTGGACATGGCTGATTGTGATTGGATTAGCTGGCGTAGCTGGAAGCATGATCTTTCACTCCTTTAATTACGATACTGACTACTACGTTTCAGTCGACGAGATTAAGCGGACTGAAGCTGCGTTAAGGAGGGGATAGTCTAATGGCTCAATCGAATATTTCTATAAACAATGCTCCTAATCATTCTCATGATGAGCATCATGAACATGTAGATATGGAGCAATTGCGCACCTTTGGCTTTTGGATATATCTCATGACGGATGTTATTATTTTCGGTACTTTGTTCGCTGCGTTTATTGTATTGCGCGGCAATACGAGCACTGGCCCGTTACCGGGTGAACTTATTGAGCTTGGCGGAATTATTGTTTCGACCTTTATTTTGCTTACGAGCAGCTATACAAGCGGACTTGCCGTACTTGCAATGAATAAAGGCAATAAAAAAGCGCTTATCGGATTTCTAGGCATTACGGCTTTGCTGGGTGCAGCCTTTCTCGTTTTGGAGGTCAATGAGTTCCTTCATCTCGTTCATGAGGGAGCAACGATTGGAACAAGCGCCTACTGGTCTGCATTTTTCACCTTGGTAGGCACCCATGGCCTTCACGTTCTAATAGGGCTGGTCTGGATGCTTATGATTATGCTTCAAATTAGTAAAAGAGGAATCACCCCGGTTACGAAACGTAAGGTGCAGATTGTAAGCTTGTTCTGGCATTTCCTTGACGTCGTATGGATTTTCGTTCTAACTATTGTCTATTTGCTGGGGGTGAGCTAAATGTCTGCTAAACAAGCATCGCATTCGCATGAGGAGCATGGGCATGGCTCATTGAAGTCATATACAATCGGTTTTGTGCTATCGATTGTTTTAACGATAGCGCCTATAATGATCGTGCTTAACAAATGGCTTGAAGGAACAGCCAATGTTATCGTCTTAATGATATTTGGAGTGCTGCAGCTAGCGGTTCAGCTCCTGTTCTTCATGCATTTGCGTGAAGAGGAACAGCCGCGTTACAATCTCATTTCTTTAATAATGGGACTTGTTATATTAGTCATCATTGTAGCGGGTTCGATTTGGATTATGCTGCACAATATGGTTGCGGTTTAAAAATTGCGAGCTGCACAAGAAGAAACGGTTCGTCCTAAGCTAAGGACGAACCGTTTTTTTAATTATAAGTAGTTATAACTCAACATTCGTAACTAATTTCTGCAGGTAAGTGTTGATGTTATTGGTTAACTCCGTTATCCGCAGTCTTGTTAGCTGATGACCGTACGCAGCGCAGCAGCGAACTTGCTTATTCCAGTAGCAATTTGCTCCGATGCGGGACGTGCAAAGGTGAAGCGGACATAGCTTGGATCAGACCCATATACGCTTCCCGGCACATAGACAACACCTTGACGAATCGCTTCTTCAAGCAGCTTATGCTCCTGAAACGAAGGAATAATTTTGCACCACAGGTGAATGCCGCCGCTTGGCACATCAAAGCTAATCAAGCCATGCAGCTCTTTATTTAGCGCTTCTATAAGCATATCTCTCTTGTATTGAAGCTGTATGCGCAGCCTTTGAATATGCGGCAAAAAATAAGTGGAAGCGATAAATTGCGATGCGACCGCTTCCGTCACGATGCTATGGCCAAAGTCCATCTGCTGACGGGCTTCTGCCAGCCGATCAATGACTGAGCTTGGCGCGGCCAGCCAGCCTATGCGCAAGCCGGCAGCGGCAATTTTGGATAAAGAGCTGATATAAAGTACAGAGCCTACGGTATCAATCGATTTGAGTGAACGCGGCACATTGGAATCGAAAGAAGTCAGGCTGTAAGGGTCATCCTCAACGATAGGCAGACCAAGCTCGCCAGCCAAATTAAGGAGCGCTGTGCGGTGCTCCTGCGAAAGGCAGCTGCCGGTTGGATTCTGAAAAAAAGGATTAATAAACAACATTTTAATGCGATGCTTTTTGTACAAACGCCGGACCTCATCAGGGTTTAAACCATTTGGACCGGCAGGCAATTTGTATACACGCAGACCGGCAGAATGAAACATAGGCAGCGAGTAATAATAGGAAGGTTCTTCAATTGCAACTGCATCGCCAGGCGACAGCAGGAAATGAGTAATCAAATAAAGAGATTGCTGAGAGCCTGATGTAATAAGCAGCGAGGATGATGTCGTATGGATCTGCTGATGCTCCTGCAAAAGCTGAGCAACAGCTTCCCTTAACGGTTCAAACCCTTGGGGATTGTCGTAGCCCAAATGCTGGGTGTGAGAACTATAATTCATAATTAGAGTCAGTTCATCTGACGCTGACAGCTGCTGGCTTAATTCACCGCTTGCAAAATCTATCAGATTTTGATCATGCCGAAGCGCTTCATTAATACGGCGAATGAATGCTGGAGTTGGGGAAAAATGGCCGTTTTCTACAAATTGTCCCCAGTTGATATGATGCTCTGAGCTCCAGTGTATAGGGTTAACTCTCGTTCCGCTACCAGGCCGGCTAATAATGATGCCGAGCGAGCGAAGCTCTGAGTAAGCAAGTACGATGGTGCTTCTATTGACGTCAAATCGATCAGCAAGCTTACGTTCGGATGGCAGCAAGCTGCCTGGAGGAAATTCCCCATTGGATATTTGCTGAGCGATATGATCGGCAATTTGCTGGTAGATAGGAGGGCCTTCATCTCGGTCTGGCATCCACATTGTAATAAACTCCTTGCTGAGATATATTTCGAGGCAGTAACAATACGCCAATCATTATTATACTAACATTCGGTTTATTGTATAGGATGGACAGATTTCATCGATATAATGACGAAATTTTATTATTTTGTTGAACATGGATGGTATTTAAAACCAACTGGATGGGTTAAAGAGCATTATTATTGTTGAAAAAAGACTGCTGCATGCCGAGAAAGTTGATTTTCTAAAATATTGCATAGCATTGGAATGATGTATAATGATGCAAAAAAGCTGTAAATATGCATGTGACAGCGCTTTCTAAAATAATGCAAAATTTCTGTAATCTTCATATATACATATCAGCCAATAACCGTTAATGTGAAAGCACCGGCCGGAATTCAGGAATGGAGTGTGGTGTGAGCTGAATGTTTTAAGAGCAGTAGGACAACGCTGGCAGCTATACGTACTATTTTCACTTCCACTGCTTTACATTATTGTTTTCAAATATGTGCCTATGCTCGGCGCAGTAATAGCTTTCAAGGATTTTAGTGTGACAAAGGGCATTTACGGGAGCGATTGGGTTGGTCTCAAGCATTTTACCCGGTTTTTTAATTCTTACGAATTTGGAAGACTGATGACGAATACCATCTCCATCAGCTTGTATACGCTAATAGCGAGCTTTCCTTTTCCGATTATGCTTGCGCTTGGCCTTAACATGGTCAAAAACCAGCGTTTTAAAAAATCAGTGCAAATGGTCACCTATGCTCCTTACTTTATTTCAATCGTTGTGCTTGTCGGTCTGATTATGCAAATACTTGATCCAAGAACCGGGATATTGAATCAGCTGCTGGCAGCAATAGGCTTTGACCCAGTTAATTTTATGGGAAAAGCATCCTATTTTCAATCCATTTATGTATGGTCGCATATTTGGCAAAACGCCGGATTTTCTTGCATTATATTTTTGGCGGCGCTATCCGGCATTGACCCTGAGATGCATGAGGCAGCAGTCGTAGACGGAGCAAGCAAGCTGCGCAGGATGTGGCATATTGATCTTCCTGGTATCATGCCGATCGCTATCATTTTGCTTATCCTTAATACGGGGCAGCTTCTGGACACGGGCTTTGAGAAAATATTGCTGATGCAAAACTCGCTTAATCTGCGTGCTTCCGAAGTCATAGATACGTATGTTTACAAGGTGGGGCTTGTGTCTCAAGCGATTAATTTTTCTTATGCGACGGCGATCGGGTTGTTTAAAGCGGTTATCGGATTCGGCTTATTATTAATTGTAAATCATACCGCCAAAAAGCTGGGACAGGAAAGCTTATGGTAGAGAGGCGGGCGAAGCATATGGCTAAAACAGACCAATCGGCGATTAAAGATTCAAGAGGAGATCGCATTTTCAATGTAATCAATTACACCGTTCTTTCTATTGTGCTATTTCTTGTTTTATATCCGCTCGTCTATGTTGTAAGCGCTTCATTTAGTTCTACAACTGCGGTACTGTCCGGGAAGGTGTGGCTGTGGCCGATCGAACCGACTTTGGATGGGTATAAGGCTGTATTTAAAAATAAGATGGTAATTACCGGTTTTGGCAATACATTTTTGTATACTGCGATGGGTACGGCAGTTAATGTGCTGCTGTCCATTATGGCAGCCTATCCATTATCGCGCAAAGATTTCCGCGGCCGCCATCTGTTTATGCTTTTATTTGTATTTACGATGATGTTTAACGGCGGGTTGATTCCGACCTACCTTATTGTAAAGGATTTAGGCATGATAGATACGATTTGGGCAATGGTTATACCGGCAGCACTCAGTGTGTGGAACGTTATTATTATGCGCACTTACTTCCAAACGACGATTCCGCGCGAGCTGCTTGATGCCTCTCAAATTGACGGCTGCAGCGATTTTAAATTTCTTGTGCGCATCGTGCTGCCATTGTCAGGGCCGATTGTGGCAGTTATTGCATTGTTCTATGCAGTAGGCCATTGGAATCAATACTTTAATGCGCTGATTTATTTGAAAAGCGCCAAGCTGTATCCTTTACAGCTTGTGCTGCGCGATATTCTTATTCAGAATGAAGTAAATATTGAAATGCTGGGTGATGCCAAGACAGCGGCCGCCAGACAAGGCTTGCGCGAGCTGCTCAAATATTCTTTGATTGTTGTATCATCGGTGCCTTTGCTTCTCGTATATCCTTTTGTGCAAAAGTATTTTGTCAGAGGCGTTATGATTGGTTCGATTAAAGGCTAGTTCAATATAACCCTTGGGGGTTCTGGGGAGGTTTATAGATGAAAAAATCATTAACCTATCTTTTGACAGTTTGTTTAATATTTTCGCTAGTGCTTGCAGCCTGTGCCAAAAATGAACCGAAGCCGCAAACACCGGCGGCTGGCAGTGAAGGGCAATCCAAGCCGCCAGCTGAGCAGAAGGAAAAAGAGCTGCTGACACCGCCGGGAACGTATCCGATCGTCAATGAAAAAGTGACGCTTAAAGTCATGGTGCGCGGCAATCCGCTAGTAGAGGATTTTGCAACGAATGAGTTTACCAAGTGGTATGAAGAAAAAACGAATGTTCATATAGAGTGGGAGGTTGTTCCCGAGCAAAGCAGGCAGGAAAAGCTTAATCTCGCTTTAACCAGCAATGATTATCCAGACATTATTTTCGGCATCAATGTGTCGGCAGCTCAACAGATGATATTTGGCTCACAAGGAATTTTTTTGCCGCTTAACGATTTAATAGAGGAGCAAGGGGTGCAGACGAAGAAGTTATTTGCAGACAGCCCTTTAGTTAAAGAAACTATTACAGCGCCAGACGGAAATATATATGCGCTGCCGGATATTAATGAATGCTATCACTGCTCTATGAGTCAAAAAATGTGGATATATGAGCCTTGGCTCAAAGAGGTAGGGCTTGATATGCCGACCACAACGGAAGAGTTTTATGAAGTGCTGAAAGCTTTTAAAGAGAAGGATCCTAATAAGAACGGTAAGCCTGATGAGGTGCCGCTTGCTTTTACGCCTAAATCCTGGAGGTCTTCGATTGAAGCCTTTTTAATGAATTCTTTTGTTTACAATCCGATGCTTAGCACCAGTACGAAATATTTGTATATTAATGAAGATGGCAAGGTGGATGCTTCCTTCAACAAGCCTGGCTGGAAGGAAGGCCTTGAATATATGAATCGCCTGTATAAGGAAGGCTTGATTGCGCCTGAATCGTTCACACAGGATGAAAATCAGCTTATCCAGCTAGGTGAAAACCCGGGAGAAGTCATTCTTGGCGCTTCAGCTGGCGGGCATCAGGGCGTCTTTACACAACTGATGGGCGAGAGCGGCCGCTGGAGCGAATATAAAACAGTGCCGCCGCTGCTCGGACCGAGCGGTGTTCAATATGCAGCTTATGATCCGCTTGGCATGACAGTCGGCTCGTTTATTATTACAGATAAAGCCAAATATCCGGAAGTAGCCTTAAGATGGGCAGATGGTTTATACGAATTTGAGCATACGCTGCGCAGCAATTATGGCCGGCCAGGCGAGGAATGGCGCGAAGCGGAAGCTGGTGAAATTGGTATTAATGGCAAGCCTGCACAATGGTCGGAGCTGAAATCATTCGGCACGGTGCAGAACGTCAATTATGCGCAGACAGGACCAGGCATGCGCTCCAACGATTTCAGATTAAGCGCGGTAGCCAAAGGGGAGGACGATCTTGAAGTTATTTTGTACAATGAGACTAAAAACAAATATGAGCCTTATGCACCAACTAAAGTGAAAACGCTTCCTCCACTATTTTTTACGGAGGAGCAGGCTTCAGAAGTAGCAGACTTGGCCAAAACGCTCTATGACTTCGTTGAAGAAATGACTGCACGCTTCGTAATTGGTGATGCAGACCTTAACAAAGAATGGGACAGCTACTTGAAAACATTGAATGATATGAATCTTAATCGATATTTGGAGCTGTACCAGCAAACCTATGATGCTAATAAATAAACAAAAGGAAGCAGGGATTTTATGAAGCTTGGCATAAGCAGCTATTGCTTATTACCTGCATTAAATGCAGGAGAAATGAATGTGCTTGAACTGCCGAAATGGGTGAAAGAGCATGGAGGCGAGCATTTGGAGCTAGTTCCTTATGGCTTTACGCTGGTGGATCAGCCTGAGCTTGCTGATGAGCTGAGAGAATGCGCCAAGCAGGAAGGCATTGAACTGTCGAACTATTCCATGCCAGCCAACTTTGTTCAAGACAGCGAGGAATTGTTTGTTGCAGAGGTAGAGCGGCTTAAGCAGCATGTCGAACTGCTAGATCGCATGAATATCCGCCATATGCGCCATGATGTGACCGCCTTTACAATACCGAAGGAAAAGACTACGCTCACTTACTTTTTAGACAGCTTGCCGCAAATCATAGAGGGAAGCAGGCAAATTGCTGACTACGCAGCCCAGTTCGGCATCACGACGACGATTGAAAATCATGGATTCAGCGTGCAGTTAAGCGATCGGGTACAGAGGGTATTGTTTGAGGTGGATCGGCCTAACTTTAAAACGACGCTGGATATAGGCAATTTCTTATGCGTAGACGAGGACCCGATGGTAGGAGTGATGAATAACTTGCCTTACGCGTCTCTAATTCATGTAAAGGATTTTTATATTCGTCCCTTTGACGAAGATCCTGGCGAAGGAAAATGGTTCCGTACAACGCATGGCAATTATTTGCGCGGATCGATTTTTGGTCATGGAGAGGTGGATACGAGGCGTATTTTTAAATATATAAAAAATTCTGGCTATGACGGCAAGCTGACCTTGGAGTTTGAAGGAATGGAGGAGTGCCGTGAAGCAACTAGAATCAGCCTGAATAATGTGAGGAGATTGTGGGAGGAAAGCTGAAGCTAACTTGACAATGGGGGAGTTTCGACAGATGAAACGATCAAAATACGAGCACTTTACACTGCCTTTTCGCTTTTTTGCGCCATCCGTATTCATTTTGCTCGGCTCATTGCTGGCAGGAATTTTTGCCTACCATAAAACATCGGAGCTGGTTGAAAGCGAGGCGATGAAAAATAACTTGGCTGTGCTGAATCAAACGCGAAGTATTTTGGATAGACGCTTTTCGGAAATTGAAATGATTGCGCATCAGCTTGCCAATGATACGAAGGTCGTCTCTTTTCAGCATGTGCGCGAGCCATATTCCGGCACAAATCCGTATAAGCTGCTATTAACTGAAAAGGCGCTGCTTGATTACCGATTAACGAATCATTTTCTAATTGATTATTTTTTGGTATTCAAAAAAAGCGATATGGTCATCTCCCCCAGTAAGGTGTACGGGCTTCGGCAATTTTATGAAATGCAATTCAATTACGAGAATATGACGGCAGAGGAATGGTCGGCTTCGATTTTAAACGGCTATCACTATCGTACCTATATTCCAGCGCAGCGAGCCGTATATGAAAAAAAGCAATATTCCGTTGTCAGTTATGTGCAATCCTTTGGCAATCGCAGTCTATATGGCGGCGCAGTTGTTGTCATGATCGACAATGATCAAATTCAAGCGCTGCTGCGCGAGCTCGATATTCAGCAGGGAGGGTTTGCTTATATCGCTGATCAGGAGGGCCGTATCATCAGTTATGTTTCCTCTGATCCGGAATTTGTGCCTGAGCCGATGGTGGCGCAAGGAGCGGCTCCTCATGCAGAGCTGATTATGAACGGTCAAAAGATGCTTGTCACCCAAACGACATCCTCTTTCAACGGCTGGACCTTTGTATCCGCGCAGCCTTTGCAGGTTGTGCTGCAGAAGGTCAATTATTTGAAGCAATTAACATGGGTTATTTTTATAACGGCTTTAATAGTAGGCTTGCTCATTGCCGGCTTCTTTGCTTACCGGCACAGCCGGCCCTGGCAAAGACTGCTTGGCGCGCTGGCTTTGCCGCAGCCGCTCGATCAAGACGCGCCGCTTCCGAAAAACCCGATGGATGTTATTCAACATTCAGTAATGAGGCTTATTCATAATAATGAACTGCTCCAGGAGCGGCTGGAGAAGCAGCTGCCGATGCTTAAAAATGCTTTTTTTGACCGATTGCTGAAAGGACAATTCCATGCCCGGCGCGATATAGAAGTAACGATGTCTCATCTCGGTATACAGTGGAATCATCGCTTCAGCGTTGTTGCAATTCTGCATGTCAACACATATGCCGGCGATTACAGCGAGGACGTGCTCATGGAGCTCGACATAAAAAAGCTCGCTATACATGAACTGATCCAGAAAGCTTATTCCCGGAGCATATTTACGCAGGATATGGATGTCAATAAAATCGCGCTGCTTATGAATATCGATGCAGAAACCGCTGATGCATGCAAGGCTAAGCTCCGCTCGCAATTGCTTGATCTTCATCATCAGCTTACGAGCAATTTTCATATAAGGGCATGGATGGTAATCGGCGGAGAAGTTGAGGATATTGTTGATATTTCAAGATCGTATGAAGAAGCCAGTCTTGCAGCTAACTATGGCGGATGGAACGAGGATTGTCCTGTTATTTTCCAGCATGAACTATCGATGCAGCTGGAAACCTACTATTTTCCTACTGATGTAGAAACTCGACTGTTGAATCTTGTGAAATCGGGCAATCAATCCGAAACGAAAAAGCTGCTGGAGCACATTGAAGAAAAGAATGAGGAGAGACAGCTGTCATATGCCATGAAAAAGATGCTGGTGCATGAGCTGTCCGCGGCCCTGCTCAAGTGCTGTGATATGCTTGGCATGGAAAAGGGCGGTCTTGCCGCCGAGCTGGAGCTGTCTATTAAAATGATGGAGCAAATGCAGCCGCCAGAGGAGGCGCTGGAAAACCTTTCCGCAGCTTTTTGCCAGGTGACACAGAAGATCGACTGCCGCAAGAAGAGCCATAACGACGAGCTGAAGGACGAAATGCTGAAATATATCGTAGACAATTATATGCGTTCCGAGCTGAGCCTAAGTATGCTTTCCACTGTTTTTCAAACATCGGAGGCTTACATTTCTTACTTTTTTAAGGAGCAGACAGGTGAGAATTTTTCTGAGTACGTAGAAAAAGTTAGAATGTCTAAGGCGAAATCGCTTCTGACAGACAGCGAGCTTTCCATTAATGAAATTGCAAATTGGGTAGGCTATTATTCTTTAAATACATTTAGCAGAGCTTTCAAACGCGCGAATGGAATGAGCGCAACGCAATACCGCAGATCTATGCAGCCGTAGTAATTATTGAGGTCCTATTAATTATATTAGCATATTGGAGGTGCAGCTGGTGCTGGAGAGGGACATAAGAACAAAATGGTTTCTGGAAGCAAGATACGGCATGTTTATTCATTGGGGCTTGTATGCAATCCCTGCGCGCGGTGAATGGGTCCGCTCCAATGAACGGATTTCTAATGAAGACTATGAAACCTATTTCGAGCAATTTAATCCTACGCGCTATCAGCCAAAGGAATGGGCGAAGCTTGCCAAAGCAGCTGGTCATCAATACGTCGTTATGACGACGAAGCATCATGACGGCTTTTGCTTGTTTGATAGTCAATTGACAGACTATAAGGCTGGCAATACGAAAATAGGTAAAGATTTGATTCGCGAATATGTGGACGCTTTCCGTGAAGTAGGTATTGCGATCGGGTTTTATTATTCCATTATTGACTGGCATCATGAGCATTATCCCGCTTACGGCGATCGTTATCACCCTATGCGGGAGCATGAAGCTTATAAAAATAAAGAAGTTGATTTTTCACGATATATTGCTTATATGCACGGACAAGTGGAAGAGCTTGTTACGAATTATGGAAAGATCGATATTATGTGGTTTGACTTCTCTTATGATCATATGTCAGGCGAAAAATGGCAGGCAGAGCAATTAATCCAGATGATTCGTTCTCATCAGCCGGATATCATCATTGATAATCGGCTTGGCGGCAATTTTATGGCGGCAGAGCCGGAAAATTATGCTGGCGATTTCTATTCACCTGAGCAGATTATTCCGCCTGGCGGCGTTGTGGATGAGCTTGGCCGACCGGTGCCCTGGGAGGCTTGCCTTACGCTAAATAATCATTGGGGCTATCACGCCTCGGACAACGCCTACAAATCTCCCCGCCAAATCGTACGGGCATTGGTAGAATGTGTGAGCAAAAACGGCAATATGCTGCTGAATGTCGGACCGGATGCTGAAGGAGAAATTCCGAAGCAGTCGAAGGAAATATTGTCGTCAGTTGGCGATTGGCTGAGCAGAAACAGCCGCAGCATATATGGCTGCAAAGCAGCTTCGCTTGCAAAGCCTGAGTGGGGAAGGTATACGCAAAACGGACGTTTCCTGTATGCGCATATTTTTGACCGCGGAATTGGACCAATCTACTTCCAGGGCTTGAAGGGCAAAATTAAACGAGCGAGGCTATTGGCGGATGGATCAGAGCTTAGGTCTGGCACGATGTGGATGGCCGAGCAATATTCCGATATCGAAGGCGGAGCCTTTATTAGCTTGCCTGGCGGAGATCTGCCGGATGAGCTTAATACAGTCATAGAGCTGGAACTGTATGAGCCATTATAAGTGAAACGAGGATAAACGGTTCCACCGTCCTTTGCAATAAAAACCTCCCTAGCAAGCGTGAGCAGGGAGGTTTTTGCGTTATTAATTAGTTTGGGACAGCGGGAATTTGACGGTAATTATTGTGCCTTGATTAATTTGCGACTTGACGGTTATGTTTCCGTGATGAGCTTCTACGATCATTTTGGCAATGCTCATCCCAAGTCCAGAGCCGCTGCTGGATTCCTCGGAATTTGTGCCTCTGTAGTATCGTTCAAAGAGCATAGCCTGTGTATCTGAATCCATGCCTTGTCCGTTGTCAGCAACCGATATGAAGGCGCTATGCTCTTTTTTTTCTACCGTTGTAGTAATCGTTATTCCAGGCGCGTTGTGCTTTATTGCATTGAAAATCAAATTATCCATCAAGCGAAGCAGCCAAAGCTCATTCCCTTGAATAATGACAGCATCGGCTTCATCATCCTCGTATTGAAAATCTACCCCTGTTAATGTAGCATCGTTTACATATTTTATGATAGCATGGCGCACAAGCCTGTTCAGCTCAATCGGTCTTGCGCCTGCCAACGCATCGGTTTGCTTGAGCTGATTAATATAGGAAAAATCGGTGATCAGCTCCAGCATAAAATCTCCCTTTTCGCGAATCATACGGCCCATTTCCTGCAGCTCGTCCTTCGACCATTGCTCCGGCGACTGCTCGAGTATATAGGCATAGCCCTGTATCGTTGAAAGTGGCGTACGCAAATCATGGGATATACCGCTCATCCACTGCTCTCTAGAACGCTCCAGCCGCTGCCTGTCTTTTTCCGTTTGTGCAAGCCGTTGCGCCATCTCATAGAAATTATGGATAGCTTCCCGGTAAAGTCTGTATCTCGTGCGGAGCTTTCCGTTTCTTCGGAAAACCTTTCGCTTGTCCTTTGCAGTCAGCACTTCATCATAGTTGCCGCTTTCCATTCGATTAAACCAGCCTGCAAAAAGAATGAGAGGCTGGCTGTAGCGGTATCCAAGCCAGAAGGATAATAACAAAGACAGAGCAAGTATGGCAATAGCTGCAATTCCGAATGAGCGTATAATGTCAGAGAATATTGGCTGTTTGACATAGCTATTCATATCCCGATCTTTGTGCAGGATCCAAGTGTTGAGCCCATCTTCCGAAACATGCATCGTAATTTGTCCACTGTGATCGCCATTTCGATCTTGAATGGCGAGCAGCTCAAGCGGCTTTAGCTCATTAGAATCGTTGTCTGCTTCCTTACCTATCGTATACAGCTTTTTTCCTTCATGGTTGATTATCGTAAGATAGCCGCCTATTTGATTTAGCTCGTCTTCAAGTGCGGTAATAGCTGTTTCGTCAGGCCGTCCATTCTGTTCATAGGCATTGTACCATTGCAGAAGCTGCTGGCGCAGAGGGCTTTTATAGCCAATCAAATAAAGCAGCGGTTCCGCCTCGAACAGATCCAGCTCGGATTCAATAAAATAGCTGCCATATGCATGTTGTTCTTTAATTTCCCGAAGCTCCTTCAAATTGTATTGCTCAGGAACGTCATCTGGCTTATTAATTGTATGAATCACTTTTCCATCACTATTAATGATCTGCAGCCACAGCTGATGCTTAACTAAAAAGCTGTCCCAGTATTTATTAAGGGTAATGGATCCATTTTCGTATAGAGCCTCGCTAGTTACAGCCTGCAAGGCGCCAACTGGCACATTTTGCTTCATTTCTTCATTTGTCATACGGCCAATTAAAATAAAAACTAATGTTAAAAGTGCAATAATTACAAAAACAGAATAAAGAATCAGCTGAAGGATGAAATGTAAAGTAATACGGTTTTGAACCTTCATCATAAGTTCGGTTCCTTCATAAGTTTGTAGCCCAGCCCTCTGACCGTAAGCAAATGGGCAGGATTGCTGGGATCCAGCTCGATTCTTTCGCGGATACGGCGAATATGCACCATGACAGTATTGTCGTCGCCTAGCCCATCCATGCCCCAAACAGCCTCATACAGCTGAGCTTTTGAAAAGACGATGCCGGGATATTTGCAGAAATGCAGCAAGAGCTGGAACACTTGAGCAGGTACAGCAACCTGCTGTCCATCAACCGTTAATTCACCAGCAGCGGCGTCCAATTGAAATCTGCCGTATTGATACACGTCATTTGATTTAACAGCAGGGGAAGTCTGACCCGCGGGTTTAGCAGGCTGCTGTATTCTTCTTAGTCGGGCTTTAATTCTTGCTACGATCTCAAGCGGATTGAAGGGCTTCGTAATATAATCGTCGCCTCCGACAGCAAAGCCGGTTAAAACGTCGAGATCGGAAGCTTTCGCTGTCAAAAAGAAAATATGAGGCTGTCCGAACTGTCTCAGCTTGCTGCAAAGCTCAAGTCCGCTTCCATCCGGCAGCATAATATCAAGCAAAACAATGTCAGCCCCGTGCCGAGAGATTTGATCCATTGCCTCCTGGCAGGTGTAAGCTAAATAAACTTGCGTAAAGCCTTCTTTGCGCAATATAAATTCAAGCATTTTGGCAATTGAGGTTTCATCATCTACAATTAATATTTTTTGATTATTCATGTTACATCACCCATTGCTATGCTATCACATTAACCTTAACAATAGCTAAACTGCAATAATAATAATTAAACGGAAATT
Organism: Paenibacillus sp. IITD108; assembly: GCF_036541265.1. Taxonomy (NCBI): domain Bacteria; kingdom Bacillati; phylum Bacillota; class Bacilli; order Caryophanales; family Paenibacillaceae; genus Paenibacillus; species Paenibacillus sp. IITD108. The sequence goes on from NZ_JAZHCT010000007.1 coordinate 245,004, forward strand.
AAGATGGCGTTATGAAGCTGTTTAGCAGAGTGCTGTAAGCTAGTTAGTGAGGTGATGCGATGTGATTACAACAAAAATGAAAAGTGAACGTGCAACAATAATCGATGCGATCAGGGGATTTAGCTTGCTCGGCATTTTGCTCGCTAACATGCTGATTTTTCAGTATGGCATGTTCGGCGAAGAGAAATTGGCGCTCTTCCCGCTAGCGACTAAGCTCGATCTATTTTTGCATCAATGTTTAACGGTATTTGTGAAAGGAAGCTTTATGCCGATCTTTATGTTTTTATTCGGCTTTGGGCTTTACAAGCTGAGAGAAAGCTTGATTCGCAAAGGCTACAAGCCTTGGCGATCGCTTGTCAGGCGATTTCTGATGCTGGCAGCGATTGGTCTGCTCCACGGCTACTTGCTGTGGGAGGGGGATATTCTTATGGCCTACGGCGTAGTGAGCTTCGGGTTGCTCTTATTCCTTAAGCGCAAGCCTAGGACACTGGTTATATGGGCAGTTGTTCTAGCTCTGCTAATTGCTGCGCTATCTTATGGCGGCTCCAACGATTTGTTTGGTGATAATGCCAAGATTAATGATTATGTTGCTCGTTCTATAGAAATTTACGGGCAAGGCAGCTATTCAGATATTTTAAGCTTTCGAAATAATGAATTTCCAATTGATATAGCTGGGGGATTAGCTGTAGTAATTTTATTGCTTACGCCGTTAATGCTTGCTCCGATGTTTTTGTTTGGAATCGCTGCAGCTAACAAGGGCTGGTTTGAAAACCCGTATAGCGAACGCAGGCGGTACAGGCTGCTGGCTCTTATTCTTGCTCCGCAAGGCATCCTTTTTAAAGGCTTTGGCGTTTGGCAAGAAGGCTCTGGCTTTGCAGGGGTTGCTGGCACGTTAGGAAGCATACTGTTAGCATTAGCTTATATTTTTACAGCTGCATATATTTTTTCATTTCTTACTAGAAAATCAGTCATGTTTAAAGCTTTTGAGGCGGTCGGCAGAATGTCGCTTACGAATTATTTGATGCAGACCGTTATTTGTACCACTGTATTTTACGGCTACGGATTCGGCTTGTTCGGCAAAATAGGTATATTGGCTGGAATATTGCTGGCTATCTTGATATATGCTGCCCAAGCAGCAGCTTCTATGTGGCTGTTGAAAAGGTTCAAGCAAGGGCCGGTGGAGCGGATGCTTAGAATGTGGACCTATTTTTCATTAGGGGGCAGGATAAGGATTAAAGGGAGGCAGAACCTTAACACTTATACTGTTGCTGAGGATCATGCTCTGAACTAGACACAAAATCGGATATAAGCAATAATTGAGAGAGGATTGACTCCTATTGAATATATCGATTGGTGCAAGGGAGGAAATTAGATTGCTTAGTTTTTTTAAACCGCAAATATTAAAGTGCTCCGTATGCAATCAAGTGATTAAAGAAAAAGAACAATTTACGGTTACGTTGACGCTGCCTTCAGAAGCGATGATGCCTGTAGGCATTCTGGATAAAGTGCTGGCCAAGCATGCAGCAGAAGTGATTTGCAGCGGCTGTAAGTGAATGGGATTTTTCGTTAAATGAAACTATTAATGGCATGCAATTTTTGTGATATGATGGATGTAATGTCTGATATTCATTTTTCGCGATGCAGTCAGCGCAAATGTGTCAAGGGAGTCATATAAATGAGGCGTAAAATCAATTTTGTAACGATAATCCTATCGACTCTAATGCTAATTGCAGCAGCAATATTTTTTGTTTCACATAAAAATGATGTAAAGCTGATTGTAGTCAGCAATGAAAATGAAATGCCCTCCCGTATTATGAAAGGGTCAAAGAGCGGGCCGGCTTCGAAAGGAATCCAGCTGTTTTATGAACAACATGGCGATAAGGAGTACCGCTATTGGCTGTATTTGAATAAAGGGAAGCTAGCGGCGAAGCAGCTTAAGGAAACCTTCAAAATTAATGTAGTCGAAGATAATGGCAGGCTTAAAATTTATATAGAAGATGCGGTAGTCCGTAAAGATTTTGAGGCCCAAAGCACGATTATTGCCTACTGTCTTCATGCTTACCCGCCAGACCGGGTGCAGGTATATTATAATAAACAAATGCTGGATATAGACGTTGAATCGATATGAAATACATGTGGCCGAATCCGCTTTGCGGGATTCGGTTTTTTTGAAATAATAAAAAGTATAAGTTTTCTCCTTTTACTTGTTCCTATATTTCATCGGTAAACGCGCCTGTCCAAAGGACGGCGGAGCCGTTTATCCTTGTTTGACAGCCACGGATAGTCAGATTATAATTATATAGACCAGTCGTTATAATTAGAAGAAAGAGGAGAATTACATTGCCAAGAGAAATCGATGCCAAAGAAAGCATACTAATAGCCGCTTCAAAGCTTTTTCAGCAGCAGGGCTATCATGCTACTGGCTTGAATCAAATCATTAAGGAGTCAGGCTGTCCCAAAGGCTCCTTGTATTATTATTTTCCGAATGGAAAAGAACAGCTTGCTGTAGAAGCGATAGCACGAGCGAAGCATCAAGCAGTGGGGGAGTTTAAGGAGTATTTGGCGCGGGAAGAGGATGTGGTTAAAGCAATCGATATTTTTTTACTTGAGAATTCGCAGTTTGATATAAATGCCGAGTACGACGGCATACCGCTCGCTTTAATTGCACTGGAAACGTCATTGATCAGCGAGCCGCTTCGCCTAGCCTGCAGCGATGCATATGGCGCGGTAAGACAGCTGTTGCTGCAAAAGTTTCTCACGTCGGGCTGGTCGCGGGAAATGGCTGAGGAAGTATGTTCTTTTATATTTTCAATGGTGCAGGGAAGTGCTGTTTTTGCTATTACGGAGCTTTCCAATGAGCCGTTGATAACGGCGCATAAGCAAGTTATGGAGTATGTGCGCATGAAAGAGAAGGAGATGAAAGAACTTGAGCGATAGAGAGAATAAAAGGCTCGGAGCCGTGCCAAAAAAATATGAATTTTTGTCGCAAGACCCGTCTGTAAAGGTAATGCCGATTGTTATTTCTTTAATAATTGGCGCATTTTTTGCCATGCTGAATGAAACGCTGCTTAACATTGCCCTCAAAACTTTAATGGCAGAATTTGATATTTCAATAACGACGGTTCAGTGGATGGCGACTGGCTTTATGCTTGTAATGGGGATGGTCATTCCTGTGTCTGCTGTTATGATGCAGTGGTTTACTACCCGTCAAATGTTTTTGGGCACGTTAATTATTTTTACAATCGGAACGATCATATGCGCAGCCGCACCCGATTTTTCGCTGCTGCTGGCAGGCAGGTTTATGCAGGCAGTAGGAACAGGATTGCTGACACCGGTCATTTTTAATATATTCCTGCTCTTGTATCCGCCTGAGAAGCGGGGAGCGATGCTTGGACTTGTTGGTCTTGTGTTTATGTTTGCTCCAGCAATTGGCCCTACCCTATCCGGTGTAATTGTCGAGTATTTGGGCTGGCGTTATTTGTTTATTATCGTTATACCATTTATGATATTTTCGATATTGTTTGCATTTAAATACTTAGTTAACATATCAGAAATTACGAAGCCTAAGGTGGATATCGCTTCTATTATTTTATCCATGGCCGGCTTTGGCACATTAGTTTACGGCTTTAGTTCTGCAGGAGAAGCAAAGGGCGGTTTTACAAATCCGGTCGTTTTAGGGTCCATTATAATCGGCATTATTTTGCTGACTATTTTCTCTATTCGTCAATTAAAGCTTAAGGAACCGCTGCTGGATTTGAATGTATTTAAATACCCAATGTTCCGGCTCGGTGCAATCGTGTTTGTGCTTGTGATGATGGCGATGCTTTCCTCAGAAATTATTTTACCTTTGTTTATGCAAGGGCCGCTCGGCCTTGCGGCCGCAACGGCAGGTCTCGTTTTGCTGCCAGGCAGTATTCTTAATGGCTTAATGTCGCCTGTCATGGGAAAGCTCTTTGACAAGTTTGGACCGCGAGTGCTCATGGTGCCGGCGTCCATTTTATTAGCTCTGACCTTGCTTATGTTCAGTTTTTTAAGCGCCAATACTCCGCCATGGCAAATTGTTGTCGGCTATATTTTACTAATGCTATCCGTATCTGCCATGTTTATGCCATCTGAAACGAATGCCCTCAATCAGCTGCCAAAGTCGATGTATACACATGGCACTGCAGTATTGTCAACGCTGCAGCCGGTAGCTGGCGCAATAGGCGTATCGGTATTCGTCGGTTTAATGTCTGCAAGACAAAACTATTTGCTTGAACAGTCTGGCAGTCCGGAATCCCCGCTTGCGCAAATGGATTCCTTTGTCGGAGGCGTTCGCTTTGTGTATATAATTGGTTTTGCCTTGGCCGTGCTTACGTTCTTTTTAGCATTGCGGATGCGCCGCTCGCAGCCGGCAGTTGAAGAAGAAAAAGCTGTGGATAAAGCGTCTTAACGAGGATAAACGGTTGCTGATCAGGAAACGTATTGATTTACAAGCTTGATTGCAAAGGGATCTCCTCTCGTTTGCTTGTTGGTCTGTTGGTCAGAGGTTCCGTTATTACGTTCAAATTACAGTTTTGAGGCGACAAAGTGACAGACGTTCCGTTGTTGATCCATAAATCGCAGAAAAATCCCTATTTTATACCGGATAGCGGAACGTGTGGCCGCGAAATTAAATAAATTGCGATTTTGAGGCAATTAGCGGAACGTGTGACCATGTCGTCGAAAGACTTTAGTCTTTTATGGCTAAAGTCTTTTGTTTTTTAAGTCCTGCGAGTGTATAATCAAATAATCTTTTTATTACAGGCGCAATAAGCAATTATTAATTGATTTGTGTTAAAGGTGGGAATGTGCATGGCAACAGCAATGAAGACATTGAGAACGATACTAATAGCTTTATGTATAGTTGTGGCAGGGTGCTCGAATGCAAAGCCGGGGCCAGATGAGCCAAGGGAAACGCCTAATGCCAGTGCAATACCAAGCGTCATTCGTGCTGAAAAGCAGCAGGATGACTTTGTGTACAGGTTGATTGCGGATAAAGAGGCTTACGTGGAAGGCGATACGGTAACTATTTATGCAGAATTGGAGTATGTGGGGGAGAAGGAGCAAATCGATATTTACCATGCTGCATCTCCGTTTTATTTTCCGCTTGTGGAGAAGACGCGGAATTACTCGATTCCATATGCGATGAATGAGCCGCTTATCCAAACGACTTTAATAAAAGGCGAGCCGCTCAGAGAGGAATATAAGCGGAGCGGGGGCTATAGCTCATCGGATGATCCCAAATTTATTGAATTTATGATGGATTTTGTAGATAAAGGATTTGCGGCAGGCTTGTATGAGATGGATGGATCAGCACATTTTTATGTAGAGCAGGCAGGAAATCCGGACAAAACGACCTACGATCTAAAGGCGAAAATTAATTTTACTGTAAATGAAGCGTAGATGAAAAGGCGTCTGCTAGCGAGGCGCAATTATGGAATGATTGTACAATATTTAGTAAAGGCAGTCATCAAGGTCATTTTTTACCTTAATGACTGCCTTTTTC
>NZ_JAZHCT010000070.1:0-7068 GCF_036541265.1 Paenibacillus sp. IITD108
GAGAATTTAAACCATCATTTTTGCACGAATAGCGTTTGTGGCAACCCTTAGAATTAAGTGTGGCTATACTTTCTAATGACTATTTTAATATTTTATCAGAAAAACATAGGCCTGCTATTGATAAATTTTTAGATAAACACTTTCTAGACAATACGAGTGAATACTTAATATCATTAGAAATAGATCCTCTTACAAACATTGTAACAAAGATGCATAGTTTCACATTAAGCAGGAGAGTATTTACTATGCCTGAGACCGCTCCTATTGTGGACCGCAAATATGACTCAATTATTATTAATCAGCTTTTCAAAAAAATCAGAGTTAATTTTAATGTGTGTAGCCGTATTAAGTTTAGCACTTGTCATAAGATCTTTCACAACTCCTAATAATATCCCTATCTTCTGTATTTTTGACTATATCCATATGTCTTTTTTCCTGGCTATTTTTATCATTATGCTGTTCAAAGGATTTAAAATACAAAACAACTGATCTATCAAGGTGAAACGGCTGTCGCCCCTTATGGCGATAACAAGTTTCATTCCGGAGAAATATTAGAACAGGTATAAGCAGAAAACTTATACTTTCTAATATTTCAAGGATAAACGGCTCCGTCGTCCTTTGGAAAAAATCATGCCTAAGCTATTTTAGCCTAGGCATGAAATCTGGAAAACGAGGGATATTAACACCTTACATATTTGCGTTTGAACCCAATCTGGCCTTTATCTACAGCCTTTTGGATATTTTCAGACGCTTGCAGGAACTTGCTTTTCTTAATATCCTTGTTGACTTCTACTGGTCCTACTGCCTTTGCGGTCTCGACTGCCTTTTCATGGAGCGGCGTATAGGATACAGCCACTGTGTACATAAAATTGCTCATCGCGTATTTCGTACGCTCAGGAGAATCGTGAATTGTTTTTTTCACCATTTCAAGCATAGCTTCCAGTTTGCTTTCAGAAAATTCATGATCCGGACGATTGCCCAACAGCCAGCAATAGCAGCTCCAGCCCCCCGACATTCGCAGCTCTTCACCGCTAGCGATCCATTTATCCGCAACTTCCTGCGCAATATCCGTTTCTGCCAGAGTTACTGCAACCACATAATCAGACAGCATATAAAAATAAGCCCCATCCATCCAACGTTCGAAATCGGCTTCAGTCATAATATCTGGGTCTGCAATAACGCCTGCAAAATACATGGCATCGTAGTTCCCCGTCGCATACAGCTGTTCAGCCAAAGACTGATCTTTTTTTATTTTTTTGGCAATTGGCTTCATTTGGCCTGTTGCTGCGCCAAAAAGCGGCTCGTGCGCACCATTGGACATGTAGATTTTTTTAGTTCGTTCTTTTCCTATTGCATCAAGTTCCTGCATGACCGCTTCTAAATTCATGTGCAACACTTCCTTTTTTAACATCATTCTATCAAAAATTCGGTCCTCTCGCTTTATATGAGCTTTTTGACAGCATGCACTCTCTCCGCAAATACATCCATTGCCATAGTTGTTATAGAATCTGCCGTGCGGATTAGTGAAAAATTCCGTTCAATCCGGATCTCATTTAGAGGAATTTCTACAAGATCTTTAGATTCCAGTTCCCTCTGGACGACAAAACGGGATAGAATTGCGAGGCCAAGGCCAGCCGCAACCGCTTCTTTAACGCCTTGACTGCTATTGAAAATATACGATCGCTTAACTTTAAGAGCCGCTTGCTGAATAAACTGGTCGCTAAACGCTCGCGTGCCCGAACCGCTTTCACGCTGCACCCATACTTGATCATGAAGAAATTCAGTCTCCATGCTGTTTATTAAGGACAAGGGATGTCCGGCAGCAGCTACGATAATCAGCTCATCCTTCATAAAGGTTGTTACCGACAGATCAAATAGCGCCACATTCCCTTCAACAAGACCGATATCTAGCTTATTTTCCTGGATAGCTTGTATGATTTCTTCCGAATTTCCTATCGTTAAGCTTATCTCAACTTGAGGATACTGCTCTGCAAATTCAGCAATCATTCGCGGCAAAATATATTCCCCGATCGTAAAGCTCGCCCCAATTAAAAGTGAACCGGTTACGGTATCATGCAGTCTGTGAATATCTTGCTTCGCTGCCTCGTAAGAGGACAGAATTTCCTTTGCCCGCTTATATAGAAGCTCCCCTGCTTCAGTCAGCTTAACCTGCTTGGGAGATCGATGCATCAGCTTTGTCCCGAATTCATTCTCTAAATTGCGAATATGTAAACTGACACCCGGCTGCGATAAATTTAACATTTCTGCCGCCCGGGAGAAATTACTCTGTTCTGCTACCGTGACAAAAACCCGAAGGGTTTCAACGATCATGGAACCGCCTCGCTTTCTCCATTATTTTGTCCTCTTTTTATTTAATCATAAGTTTTTCTCATGATACAGATAGCAAATTGGTATTTCCCTTCTTCTTTTGAAGTCCCTATAGTGAAGGCATAAGACGTTAAACGGCTTCGCCGTCCTTTGACAGCAGCCGATGAAATATAAAATTTTGTAACTATATAGGGAGTGAACATCATGACTCAGGCACAGGGTATGCCGCTAAATAAGAAAAGGGGATTTGACTTTACCCAAGGAATCGCTTTGACATTAGGAATTGCTGTGACGGCTAAGATTTTGGCGAGTTTTCCATTCCTTAGCATCATGGGCCAGCTTGTGATCGCCATTCTGTTAGGTATTGCCTGGAGAGCGGTAATCGGCGTGCCCGAAAAGGCAATGACGGGCGTTTCCTTCTCCAGCAAAAAGCTGCTGCGCTATGGCATTATTCTGCTGGGGATGCGATTAAATCTCGCAGATATTGTCCATGCGGGTCCGAAGGTACTGGCAATAGCGATTATTAATATTACGTTTACGATCTTTGTCGTGTACGGACTTACTAAGCTTTTTAAGGTAGACAAGCGGCTGGGCATGCTGACTGCATGCGGCACGGCAATTTGCGGGGCAGCAGCTGTCGTTGCCATCTCGCCCCAGATAAAGGCCAGTGACGATGAAACAGCAATCGGTGCAGCAACCGTAGCGATTCTCGGTACGATTTTCACATTGCTTTATACCGTGTTATATCCAGTTCTAGGTTTGACGGCTGCTGGCTATGGTATTTTCTCAGGAGCCACGCTGCATGAGGTCGCTCATGTCGTTGCTGCAGCAGCGCCAGGCGGAAATGAGGCGGTTGATCTGGCCGTTATTGTGAAGCTAACGCGTGTGGCACTGCTTGTACCGGTCGCCATTCTGATCGGTATTTGGACGAATCGGGCTGAGCGCAAGGAAGACAATCATACAGAAAAAACAAGCTGGAAATCCATTCCGATACCGTGGTTTATTCTAGGATTTCTAATCATGAGCGGCGTCAACACACTGGGCATTTTTTCAGCCGACATCGTTAATCTGGTTGTACTTGCAGCCTATTTGCTGATTGCGATGGCTATGGCCGGGCTCGGTCTTAATGTCGATATCCAAACCTTTCGCCGATTGGGGATGAAGTCTTTCGCAGCCGGTCTGATCGGTTCTGTGTTACTGTCGATTTTGGGATTTACGCTCGTAAAGCTGTTTGGGTTAAATTAAAAACGACGAAAGAGCCCTAACCCTGATTTAACGCAACAGGGCTCTTTGTTTATCAACTATTTTGCAAACAGGGATATACGTGTAAAGATAAGTTCCGCCTGGCAAAGCTGACTGCTCAGGTGAAACGGGCAGCACGAAAACTTCTAATGAATGCTCAATTCATCAACCCCCTATTACTTCAGCAAACTGTTCATTAATATTTGTTACAAAAATATTGATTCAATACAAAAAAGTAATCTATAATTATTAGAACAAGGATAACAGCAAAATTAATAGGATGGTAGGTGAAGGCAATGTTGCAAGTTGGAATGAACGAGCCGGAAAAGCTTGTAAAGGTGGCCCATGCCTTATCGACAAGAGCGCGAGTGGACATACTCCGGCTGCTCAATGCCAGGAGCATGAATGTCATTGAAATTGCTGAAGCGTTGTCTTTGCCGGTTTCCACAGTGGCTAACAATGTGAAAATACTCGAAGCAGCGGAGCTTATTAATACAGAGCTGCTCCCGGCTGTACGTGGAGCAATGAAGGTATGCACACGCAGCTATGATGATGTTCATATGATTCTTAATACGACGTTTCGCGGCTCTCAGGACGGGAAGCAGGTATACGAAATTGATATGCCGATCGGTCAGTACAGCTACTGTGAAGTGTATCCGACCTGCGGGATGGCAAGTGCTGAGGCGATGATTATACAAGAGGACGAGCCGGCCAGCTTCTATCATCCGAATCATATTGGCGCGGGTATTATCTGGTTCCGCAAAGGTTACGTTGAATATTTGCTGCCGCTTGAAATTCCAGAAGGCTCAAAGGTTGATTCTATAGAGTTTTCGATGGAAATATGCTCGGAGGCTCCTAATTTTGATCATGACTGGCCTTCGGATATTTCTGTTTGGGTTAACGGCGTGGAAATCGGCATGTGGACGAGCCCTGGCGATTTCGGCGATCGCAAAGGCAGGTTTAATTCAAACTGGTGGGCGCAACAGACTACGACGCAATACGGTCTTTTAAAAACTTGGCGGGTTGATGCTGAACGGACGACGCTTGATATGAAAAAGGTGTCGGATGTTACGCTTGCGGATTTGAAGCTGGAGCAAAGACCAAGCGTCAGATTGCGCATTGGCGTTAAAGCCGATGCCCTGCATAAAGGCGGAATTAATTTGTTTGGCCGGTCTTTTGGCGATTATGAGCAGGATATTGTTATGAAGGTGCATTATACGTCTGCCGAACTATAAAAAATGAAGTGATTCGAGCATTAGTTACAATTAATTTGTAACTAATGCTCTTTTTTATTTAATAGTTACAATAAAACGATATGAAACCGTTGACAACCTTGTTTTATATCACTATAATCGAACCAAAGATACAAAATAATTGTAATAAAACAAATAAGATGTTTTTGTATCTCGGCATAGACCAACTAAAACAACAACATAAGGTAAGGTGAGCTGCAATGGCATTGAAAGATCACTATCGCAAGGACTATCCGCGTCCGCAATATGTGCGCAAGGCTTGGCTGGATTTGAACGGCGCTTGGGATTTTGCATTTGATGATGATAATAAAGGGGAAAGTGAAGGCTGGCAGGCTGGCTTTGCGCCTGCGCATACGATACAAGTGCCGTTTGTTTACGAAACAAAAGCAAGCGGTATAGGCGAAGAGGAGTTTCATCCCTATGTCTGGTATCAAAAAAAGGTGGCGGCAACGGAGGAGCAGCTTGCAAAGCGGGTAGAGCTTCATTTTCAAGCTGTAGATTATGTCGCTAAAGTATGGATTAACGGTGTTTTTGCAGGCAGGCATGAAGGAGGCTATTCCGCTTTTTCCTTCGACATTACGTCCTATTTGCACACCGGAGATGACAACATCATTATTGTAAAAGCTGAGGACAGCGACAGCTGCACGCAGCCGCGCGGCAAGCAGCGCTGGAGAAAGGATAACTTTGGTTGCTGGTATGTCCAAACGACAGGAATATGGCAGTCCGTGTGGCTAGAATATTTGAGCAAGCAATTTGTATCACGGGTTAAGATTACGCCTCAACTGGACGATAACGCTGTTCATTTTGAATATGCGCTAGCTGGCCATGATTCGTCTGACGCAGCTTTACAGCTGACTACGATTGTTTCCATGGACGACGAGATCATCAAGGAAATAACGATGGCTGCCGATCGCAGCAGCCTGTCGGCGAGTGTGAACTTGCTAAGCGAGAAGCGCGAGTGGAAAGTCGAACGCTGGAGCCCGGAAAATCCTAAGCTGTATGAGGTTGAATTCATCCTGAGAGCTGGCGATCAAGAATTGGACCGTGTGCATTCCTACTTTGGACTTCGCAAAATATCGATTCAGCATGGCAAGGTGCTGCTCAATAATCATCCTTATTATCAGCGGCTTATTCTTGATCAAGGCTATTGGCAGGACAGCCATTTGACTCCGCCTTCGGAGGAAGCGATTCTCGATGACATTCGCAACATTATGGCAATGGGCTATAACGGCGTGCGCAAGCATCAAAAAATAGAAGATGCGCGCTTCCTATACTGGTGCGATGTGCTGGGATTGTTAGTATGGTCTGAGGCAGCGGCTACCTATGAATTCAACGATGAAGCGGTTGATAGATTTACTAGAGAATGGCTGGATATCGTGCAGCAGCATTATAACCATCCGTGTATCGTGACGTGGGTTCCGTTCAATGAGTCATGGGGGATTGCTAATGTTTTCGCCGATGTGAAGCAGCAAAAATTTACGGAAGCGATCTATCATTTGACCAAGTCGATCGATCCTTATCGTCCAGTAGTCGTTAATGATGGCTGGGAGCATACGGTATCCGATATTATTACGCTGCATGATTATGAGGAGTCAGGCGAAGCGCTAAGCCGCCGCTATGCGGATAAGCAAGCGCTCATGAATAATGAAATCGCCTTTTCCAATTGGAAGTATGCGATGGCGCAGGGCTATGAATACCGCGGGCAGCCTATTATGATTAGTGAATTTGGCGGTATTGCCTTCAAAAGCGAAACAGGCTGGGGATACGGCAATCAGGTTGCGTCTGACGAAGCCTTTATTGGAAGATTCCGCTCGATTACGCAAGCAATTAAGGATCTGGACTATGTCGTCGGCTACTGTTATACCCAGGTCTCGGATGTACAGCAGGAGGTAAACGGGCTGCTCACTGAAGACCGCAAGCCTAAAATTGATTTGGCCATTGTAAAAGAAATTAATCTGGCGCCAAGAAAAAGCGCTCATGAACGTTAAAAAGCCTTAGGGAGGCTGAAATAATGGCATCGATTGAACTGAAAAATGTGACAAAAACGTTTGAAAAGCACAATGTCATCGAAAACCTCAATCTGACGATTGAGGACGGTAAGTTTACCGTTTTGGTTGGCCCTTCCGGATGCGGAAAAACAACGCTGCTGCGCATGATTGCAGGCCTTGATCCGCAAACCTCCGGTTCTGTGCTGATTGACGGCAAAGACGTTTCGCAAACGGCGCCCGGCAAGCGCGGGCTCGCG
>NZ_JAZHCT010000071.1:0-6299 GCF_036541265.1 Paenibacillus sp. IITD108
ATGAAGCAGACGACTCCCTGCTACCCGCTGGCTCGCGCTCGTACTATCCCCGTCGAATCCAAGAACGCCCCCATATAGGCATAAAGCATTGGTCCAGCCAATGTTTAGCTCATATGAAGCATTAGGATTAAAAGCGGCTCGCGTATATCTAATGTCTAACATTTAGTATATGCCGATAACGCTTAGACGATGCACGACATGTTCCAATTGAACTTGTCATTATATGCTTCGCACTGTTGTAGATGCGATGTTGCTACTTTCTTAGTATAACATGAATTCACTCAATTTGTGCACACTTCTTATTGCCAACTGAGGAAAACTAACGTATAACCTTCTGCTTCTCACGCAAAATGCGCTGGATATCGCGCTGTGCATCCCGCTTGGCAGCCGCCTCGCGTTTGTCAAACTGCTTCTTGCCTTTACCAAGTCCGATTAGCAGCTTCGCATAGCCATTGCGAATGTAAACCTTCAATGGCACAATGGAATAGCCCTCTTGCTTGGATTGACCGAGCAATTTGTGAATTTGCGCCTTATGCAGCAAAAGCTTGCGCGCACGCGTTGGATCAGAAGGGTTATGAATATTGCCTTGCTCAAATGGGCTGATATGCATGTTATGAATAAAGATTTCACCATTGCGAATCGTAGCAAAAGCATCGCTAATATTAGCACGACCATTGCGCAAAGACTTGATCTCTGTCCCCTTTAACACCATGCCTGCCTCGAAAGTTTCCTCAATGAAATAATCATGGGAAGCTTTCTTATTCTGGGCGAGCTGTTTGCCATCGCTTTTCTTGCTACCCATGTTGTCACCTCGTTCTTTCAATTGTGCACGGCTTTGGTCAAGACCATACTGCAGCCTGTAGGTATTTATTGTAACAACTCTTTTTATCAAAATCAATCATCCATGCGCTTGCTCAAAATATTTGTTATCACTCCAAGGATAAACGGCTCCGCCGCCCTTTGGACAGGCGCGTTTACCGATGAAATATAGAAACAGACAGATATGAGATAAAAACTTATACTTATTCTAATATTTTAAAAAAATAGCTTCCAATTATACATAAAAAAAGCCGCCATCACCATAAGGTAAGGGCGGCTTCCCCAAACGATTGTTAAGCTATTATAGCTTTACAACGTTCTCAGCTTGTGGTCCGCGGTTGCCTTCAACTACGTTGAACTCAACACGTTGGCCTTCTTCAAGAGTTTTGAAGCCTTCGCCAGTGATAGCGGAGAAGTGTACGAATACATCGTTGCCGCCTTCAACCTCGATGAAGCCGAAACCTTTCTCAGCGTTGAACCATTTAACTGTACCTTGTTGCATGTGGAAAACCTCCATAAAATGTATTAATATGCGCCTGTTTCGTCTATCAAACAAAAAATTCACACATTGGAAAGGGTTCATGATTTGTAATGATACCCTTTTCAATATGTGAATGCAGGTTCATATCATTGATTGCTTTGAGTGTACTATACCCGCAAGCAAAATGCAAGTAACAACGCAAATATATTTTTCCAAATAAATCGACAGCGTTCGCACCCCTAAAGGACATAGCAGCAAGGGTTCTCGTTCTCTTTACAATGTCTTTTCATTAAGGGGTGCTGTTAGCTAACTGGAAATTATTTTCGCTTTTTGCGAACAAATGCAGCTGTTGCATTATTGCTTTTTTTCTTTTTTTGTTTCCTCTTTTTTAAACCTTCAGCTATGCTCCCGATTTCTGACTCAACGCGAAGGTCATTTTTGGTTTTGCCAGCACCTTTTATAATATGGAGCTTCACATCGTCATTGTGTTTCTTTTTTTGGTTCGCTTTAATGCCTTTATCCTGCCAAAACGCCTTTTTGCTGTCGCTGTCTCGACTATGCGAATGCTGGTCAGTATCGCGAATCGGAAGACCCCACATATCGGTACGAACATCGCTGCTTGCTGCAGAGTCGGAATGTTTGTGTTCAGATCGAGGTGCTCCGCTGGATTTTCCTGTTTTGCGATCAGCTGCTTTTCCAGCTTGATGTTCAGTCATCCAAGGATTGTCGTTTCCTTCTTTTACGCCGTTACTATGTCGTTTGCCTCTGCGGCCCGCCGCCGTACGGTCTATAGTGTCGCCAGAACGCTTTGAGCGGCCCGTGGCTCGACCGCCGCCATCAGCGGAGTTACGAGTACGCAAAGAGGTGAAGCTTGTTGCTGGGGAGCCTTCTGCTCTTCTAGATGAGCCCCGCTTTTCGGAATCTCTTTTTGCGTAACCCCGGCGGCCCCCTCCTCCATACGCTCCAAAGCCTGCGTCTGCGATACCTTTATATTCGCCGCGCTGCTTCATATCAACCATTTCAAAATCTATATTATGCTCATCCATATCGACTCTGGCCACGCGTATTTTCACTTCATCGCCAATACGATATACCTTCGATGTGCGCTCACCGATCAAGACCATATGCTGCTCATGGAAATGATAGTAATCGTCTGTTAAATCGCTTAGTCTAATTAATCCTTCGACTGTGTTATCCAATTCGACAAACATGCCGAAACTTGTCACACTGCTAATAATGCCAGTAAATTCTTCGCCCACTTTATCCAGCATATATTCGCATTTTTTCAGCTTCTCTGTATCCCGCTCCGCCTCAGTAGCCACTCGTTCACGCTCTGACGAATGCTGAGCAATATCCGACATGCGGCCTTTGAGAGCATCAAATCTAACCTCTGACAACGAACCGCCGCCAGCGATTACTTCTCGAATAATGCGGTGGATAACGAGATCCGGATAACGTCGAATTGGCGATGTAAAATGTGTATAGAACTCTGCAGCCAAACCAAAGTGTCCAAGACTCTCAGCATCATACTTTGCCTGCTTCATGGAGCGAAGCATCATCGTAGAAATGACGGTAGCTTCCTTTGTGCCTTCAATTTCAGCCAGCAAGCTTTGCAGTGCACGCGGATGAACAGAATTGCCTTTTCCCTTTACAACGTAACCGAAATTAGACGCGAACTGCATAAAGGTCATTAGCTTCTCTTGATCCGGATCCTCGTGGATACGGTATAAGAAAGGCATGCGCAACCAATGGAAATGTTCGGCAACTGTCTCATTAGCGGCCAGCATAAACTCCTCGATAATCTGTTCAGCTACAGAGCGCTCGCGTTTGACAATATCAATTGCTTTGCCTTCTTCGTCGACTATAATTTTCGATTCTTGAAAATCAAAATCGATGGCGCCGCGCTTCATGCGCTTGGAGCGAAGCTTCATTGCCAGCTTCTCCATCAAATCAAACATATCTAATAAATTTGCATAGCGCTCTTTCAGTTCAAGCTCGGGTTCTTCCTCGGTAGCGGTAAGAATCTTTCGAACATCAGAATAAGTCATGCGCTCGGTTGTACGAATAACGCTTGTAAAAATATCATGACGAACTCGTTTAAAGGTTTTCGCATCAAATTCCATTTCACACGAAAGCGTTAAACGATCGACCTTAGGATTGAGCGAGCAAATCCCATTAGACAAACGATGCGGCAGCATCGGAATAACACGATCGACCAAGTAGACGCTGCAGCCTCTGCGATAGGCTTCCTGATCAAGCTCAGAGCGCTCCCGTACATAATACCCGACATCAGCGATATGTACGCCGAGCAAGTAATTGCCATTTTCAAGACGCTTCACTTGAACTGCATCATCCAAATCCTTTGCATCTGCGCCATCAATCGTGACGATAACCTCGTTGCGCAAATCTCTGCGCCCTTGGCTTGTAATTTCCTCTTCAGTTATATGTTCAGGCGCAGCAATTGCCTCCGCCATAACCTCATCCGAAAATCCTTCTGGCAGCTGATGCTTTCTTACAATAGATAAAATATCTACGCCAGGGTCATTTTTATGACCTAATATTTCAATAATTTCTCCTTCTGCCGCAGCTCTGCCTTCCGGGTAGTGCACGATGCGTACAACAACCTTTTGTCCGGTAACTGCTCCCTTGAAGCCCTCCTTAGGAATAAAAATATCGCGGTTGATACGTTTATCATCAGGGGATACAAAAGCGTACGTATCAAAATTCTCAAATGTACCTACTATTTGGGTAACAGCGCGCTGTACAATCCGTACAACCTCGCCCTCCATCCGTCCGCCCCCAGGGCTTTTGGCAGTAATACGCACCAGAACAATATCACCGTTCATAGCGGTTTTCAGATCATTAGCATGAAGGTATACATCAGGGTGATCCTTCTCATCTGGAATAAGAAAGGCAAAGCCTTTGGCATGTGCTTGCAATTTGCCCCGCAGCAGGTTCATGCGCTCTGGCACGCCGTAGCGGTCATTGCGAGTGCGCAAAATAGCGCCCTCTTGTTCAAGCTTATTCAATGTTTTTAAAAACTTCTTGAATTCAATGGCATCATCAATGCCAAAATGTGCTTCCAGCTCTTGATAGGTCATCGGTTTATAAGCAATTTCTCGCATAAATTGCAAAATGCTTTGTTCATGATTATCCATGATTACATGTTCTCCTCGTGTATTGGTTCCAACCAATAGATTTCCATATATTATGTAGTATACACGAATGCGATGTTTTGCATCCGTTTTTAACATAATAATCTGATTCTGTGAAGAGTGGATGCTCCTCTAAATTAATATAAACAAAAAAGACGGGGAAATCCCCCGTCTTTTAAAATTCGATGTAGATTATTGATTTACAAAATACGATACGACCAGCGCCAGCACGAAAAATCCAGCTGCTAATACAACAGTTAAACGTTGTAAGAACAAGTCCAAACCGCGTGCTTTTTGCTTACCGAACAAATGCTCTGCACCGCCAGTAATCGCTCCAGACAATCCTGCACTTTTACCCTTTTGCAGCAATACAACAGCGATAAGTCCGATCGCAAATATGACAAGCAAAATCTTCAAAAATACATCCATTGATTCCACCTCCAACATAGGCGCTCCGAAAAACACATAAGATGATTTTATCATAGTTGTCAACACATTACAATAGGACGAGTAAAATCTAAAATTGGAACGCAGCTGCAGTCCGAAATCAAACCTGATTGTAGTGCCTTTACTTCTCTATTTAATCGACACGCTTAATAACACAGTTACTCGAAAGGCTTTAATATTTGACGAATGGCATAAATGCGATTTGGATCCATCGGCTTTGAAAAACTTGAATCTACGCGGACAGCAGAACCGTAATGGACCTGGCCAATGCCTGTTTCCCGTAAGAATTGCTCCGTATTTTCAACCGATAATCCGCTGCCACCCTGAAGATGTAATCCAAGCTCCACTGCCCTTTGTTGTAATCTTTTTAAGTGCTCCATGCTGTCGATTGCTTTATCAGCACCGCCAGAGGTTAGTATTCGGCTAATCGCAGGGTACTGGGCCAGCACTTTCAAGCCTTCGAACTGATCCACCAGCTCATCAAAAGCGCGGTGATACGTCACATCTAGCCCATCTGCAGCTTTCAGCAATCTTTCAAGCGATTGAATATCGATCTGCCGATTGGAATTGTTGGAGCCAATAACGATCCCAGGAGCACCGCATGCTTTTACAGCTTCAATATCTCTGATCATAAGAGTGATATCCGCCTCAGAATATGTGAAAGACTGGCTATGCGGGCGAATCATAACGTATACCGGTATTTTAGATGTGGCTACCGCTGCTTCTATCAGACCAATACTAGGCGTCAAGCCTCCCTCTGCTATGCCGCTTACTAATTCAATGCGGTCTGCAGAGCTTGCCGAAGCGACAGCAATATCATCAATCGTTGTTGCTATGACTTCAAGTATCATTTCATAAACCTCCTAGATTGCATTATGTTAGCCGTCAGCTAATTGTCTGGCATCACCCGGTTCGATTTTCGATTTTCACAAGAACGTTAAGCTAGGAGCAATTTTCCATAACTTTTTCAAGCCGCAATCGTGCTCTCTAAAGTTTTAACGAAGCTCAGAAGCTTTATATCACCAATAACAGCACTTTGTCAATTCATTGTAGATAGTTGCAACAAGCAATAGAAGGGGTGGTCTTCCGATCAAGATTGGGATTCCGACCGCTGTTGTAGTCTAATTTTTATGAATAAATAACCCCTGTAAAGGAAAAAATTAGCCTACAAAGGCGGACGCTGCCGCTTCTCCATTCCCATTCTTGCTCTCCGTTTCCCCTTTCTCATCACTTATCAATCGTTGCCCACAATGAATCGACAGTCTCTACATAGTCGTTAGAGTTTAAAAAAAGCAGGTTTTAAGCCAAATAGCGCAGTCAAGATTCGTTAGAGTTTGCGCAACCGCACCACTGGCACCACTGCACAAGCTATACCCCCTCCGCTTGGTCCGCACTCT
>NZ_JAZHCT010000072.1:0-4394 GCF_036541265.1 Paenibacillus sp. IITD108
CGATTGGTCTCCGCCTGGGGTCAACGGAAGAAGATAATCAGGCTGACCTAAAGAGTACCGCGTTGCAGGGGGCCTCCTTAGGTGACATTAAAACTGCAGCTACACCCGTAGAAAGCCGTGTGGCGTGATCTTCGGACAGGGGTTCAACTCCCCTCGCCTCCACCAATATCATCAGAAAAGCGACCGTGTCAGGTCGCTTTTTTGCTATAAAGTTTTAGTTACACAGATAAGAGCAGCCTTTTATTCTTTAGATAATTCTCAAGGGGATGGATGAGTAATGATCTTCACTGCTAAGTTCAGACTGCATTCAACTACTTTGATTAGATAGAACCAATGGCTAGTCCTACTGGACTATAATTCATGGTAAAATATGTGTTGTATAGGTATAATAATGACTAGTATGAAGTTGAAGTATATATTATCATATCGAATAATGTAAATATAAATTTTCAAGTGATGTAAAATTCTATAATTGTAACAGGAGTGGTCAAGTTGGCAAGAAAAAGTGGTCTTAGTGGGCTAATGGCCTCAATTGCTAGAGAAAATGCAAGACAAGCCAGGTTGCGTGAGTCTGAGAGAAAGCGAATAGAACGAGAATCAATTAAGGCAGCAAGGGAATACCAAAGAGGTTTGATTCAGGCCGAGAAGGAGGCAAAGATACGCTATATTGAAAGCAGGATTGAAGAAACGGATTATTTAAATAATGATCTTAACGAACGTATTGCTGAGTTAAAATGTATACTGGAACATACCTTGCAAATAGATGATAGTATCTCATTTTCTTCATTAAGAATTTCTGAGAAGTTTAAAGGTTTCTATGCTTCTGAGGGAATTACTACTCCTTTACCCAAACCCCAATTAGAGGATTACACTAATAGAATTGAGCAGCCTAGTCTCTTCTCAAAGTTAATTCCCGGTTCAGAAAAAAGATATCAAAAAGCATTGATTAGTGCTAAACAACAATATGAATCGGACTTTGTACAATATGAACTCAAAGAAAATGAAAGAATAAGTTATTTAGATCAATTAAAAACTGAATATGATGAAGAAAAATCTAGGTATGAGTTGAAGGTTAAAGAACGAAATCTAGAAGTTGACCAATTCGAGGAAGAATATCAGAATGGGGAGAGCGATGCAGTAATTGCATATAATACTATGGTATTGGAACGTTCTGAATATCCGGATGAATTTCCCCAGATATTCCGATTAGCATATTTGCCTGATTCTAAAGAATTAGTTATTGATTATGAGTTTCCAAATAAAGAAATTATACCTGCAATAGTGGAATATAAGTACATAAAAACAAAAGATGAGATAAATGAAAAACCTAGAAAAATTCAAGAAATAAAAGAAATATATGCGGATATTGTGGCAGGAGTAACTTTGCGAACTATTCATGAGGTGTTTGAAGCAGATCAAGGAAATGTAATACAGTTAGTAGTGTTTAATGGTTATGTGAATTCAGTGGATCCGGCTACTGGTAAAGATATTACTCCGTACCTTATATCTACTCGTGTTCAGAAAGAAAAGTTCGAGGAACTTGATCTAAGTCGCGTGGAAAAGTCAGTATGTTTACGAAATTTAGGGGCTCAGGTGTCACCTCGACCTGCAGAGCTACAAGCTGTTAAACCTATAGTTGAATTTAACATGGTGGATAAACGTTTTGTTGACCATGAAGATATGTTAGAATCACTAAATAGTTTACCCAATTTAATGGAGCTAAATCCATATGAATTTGAGCGGTTAGTTACTGACCTTTTTTCAAGAATGGGACTGGATGCTAAATTAACTCGTTCATCAAAAGATGGGGGAGTTGATTGTGTAGCTTTTGATACAAGACCAATTGTTGGAGGTAAAGTAGTTATCCAGGCTAAACGCTATAAAAATACAGTGGGTGTTTCGGCAGTAAGGGATTTATATGGAACAATGTTGAACGAAGGAGCAAATAAGGGGATTTTGGTCACAACTAAAAGTTATGGCCCAGATGCTTATGAATTCTCGAAAGATAAACCAATTGAACTTATTGATGGTGGAGGACTACTCTATTTGTTAGAGCAGAATGGAATTAAAGCACGAATATTATTTGAATAAGTCTGACGAGGCTATACCGATTACATCCAAACAGTGACTACACCCGTAGAAAGCCGTGTGGCGTGATCTTCGGACCCCCTGGCCTCCACCATTATTATCAGAAAAGCGACCGTGTCAGGGTCGCTTTTTTGCTTTAGTATCAAGCTTTTAGCCTTTATGACATGCATTACTGCAGAAATAACAGCCGTCGAAATTTATTTTTCCTGTATCCTGTTTGACTCGTTTAATAGCAGATTGACAATCATTTTCGTAACCAATTAATATTCGATTTGATGAATTAGGAATGTAGGAACAATCGTCTGTGTGAACTTCATGGTTACCTTTATTATCTGTATTTTTATTGTAATAATAGAATTTCGCCACTTATTGTTACCTCCTCATTTTACAAATTATGATTTAATGTTTCTGGTACAAATTTCATCTGCATATTTTCATTGGTCATCTATTTGTGAGATTGTTCCTATATCACACCTCCATTTAAGGTTCTGTTAATAGTTTAGCAAAATCAGCAATATCAAACAAGAACAAATGTTCCTATTTTAACGGTTAGATCCCTTCTAACATGTACCATGTGTCCCAACTATGGTAAACGATTTGAAATGTTTATATGGATATTTATGGGCGATAATGTTGTATAATGAGAATAGTTTAAACGCTGGTTGGTGAGGTGAAGAACTTTGAATCGAACGGAAGAATATCTGAGAAGCCTTTTGAATGAATTATGTAATTTACCACATGAAACTGGTTGGGTTGAATTTAAACATAACAATATGGAAAGTGAAAGTATAGGAGAGTATATATCGGCGTTGAGTAATTCAGCCACACTGGACGGGAAAAGCCATGCTTATATGGTTTGGGGTGTGAAAGATGCCACGCATGAAGTTATTGGTACAAATTTTAGTCCTCATGCAAGCAAGATAGGTAATGAGGAATTGGAAAGTTGGTTATTAAGGCAATTGTCCCCTCGAGTTTTTTTTGTATTTTATGAATTGGCTACAGATTTGGGAAAAGTAGTGATTTTGGAGATTGAAAGAGCAGCTGATAAGCCTGTTCAGTTTAAGGGAACAGAGTATATACGTATTGGCTCCTATAAGAAAAATCTTAAGGATTATCCAGATAAAGAAAGAGCACTTTGGAGAGCATTTGATAAAACACCATTCGAAGACATGATTGCAGCAGAACATGTGTCAGATACTGATGTACTTAAACTTCTTGATTACCCAACTTATTTTGAGTTGTTAGATATGGAATTACCAGAAGACAGGAAACGTATATTAGAGCGTCTATCTGATGATAATATGATAAAAAAATGTGATGCAGGTGGATGGGATATTACGAATTTGGGTGCAATTCTATTTGCTAAGAGA
Source organism: Paenibacillus sp. IITD108 (assembly GCF_036541265.1). Taxonomy (NCBI): domain Bacteria; kingdom Bacillati; phylum Bacillota; class Bacilli; order Caryophanales; family Paenibacillaceae; genus Paenibacillus; species Paenibacillus sp. IITD108. The sequence goes on from NZ_JAZHCT010000072.1 coordinate 3,459, forward strand.
TTATCAAGTTTCAGTCATCTGAAAAGAAAATCAGTGCGTGTTATTATATATAGCGGCAAGGATCGTATTCAAACTGAGAGGGAACAAGAAGGTGTTAAGGGATATGCAGCGGGATTCGAGGGGCTTATTGGATTTATAGATAATCTTCTACCGAGAAACGAGATAATCGGGAAAGCTTTAAGGAAAGATGTATCAATGTATCCTGAATTAGCTGTTCGTGAATTGGTAGCAAATGCTATTATTCATCAGGACTTTTCATTGCGTGGAACTGGTCCAATGATTGAAATTTTTTCAGACCGCATGGAAATAACAAATCCAGGAGTTCCGCTTGTCCAAGTGGAACGTTTTATAGATAGTCCTCCTAGATCTCGTAATGAAGCAATGGCTTCCTTTCTACGTCGTGTTGGAGTTTGTGAAGAGCGAGGCAGTGGTTTTGATAAAGTAGTTTCACAAACGGAATTTTATCAATTACCAGCCCCTATAATTGATGTGACCGAAGAACACACTCGTGTTATATTGTTTTCGCACAAGCCGTTTGCAGAAATGGATCGAGAAGAACGGGTGAGAGCCTGTTACTTACATGCTTGTTTGAAATATGTAACAAGAGATTTTATGACAAATGCAACTTTGCGTCATCGATTTGGAATGAATGATAAACAAATCTCCATTTCTTCAAGGATCATAAAAGATACAGTAGAAGCAACCAAGGTAAAACTAAAAGAACCTGATACAGCTCCGAAACATATGAAGTATGTACCTTACTGGGCGTAGGCATTTTAACTTGACGCTAACTTGCACATAACTTTCAATTTAGTAAAAGGCACTATTAGCTGACAACTTAAAGCTGTTAGTTAGCTGCGTCTTTGAATTGCTAAGGCCTTATATCTAACTTGCACGTAACTTCATGGATCATTATTCTAGCAAGGTAGCATTTAA
>NZ_JAZHCT010000073.1:0-4378 GCF_036541265.1 Paenibacillus sp. IITD108
GCAAAGCAGACTTTTCCGTACCATCTGCCACTTGATCGACTTTTGCTTTCGCAGCGTCAATAGCTGCTTGATCTACGTCCACTTTCAATGCAGTTTTCGTACTGTCCGTGAACAAGCCATTTACGGCTTCAGTAGCTGCTTGTAGTTTAGCAATAGCTTCTAGTTGTGCGTCTAAGAGTTGCTGGGCATATTGAATATCTGCGAGCAAAGTAGACTTTTCCGCACTATCCGCCACTAGATCGACTTTTGCTTTAGCAGCGTCAATAGCGGCTTGATCCACACTAGCTTTTAAAGCTGTTTTGGTACTGTCCCTGAATAAAGAAGCAACAGCATTTTTGGCTGCAATTAAATTAGAATTTTCTCCCGAGTTCGGTGTTCCGCCAGCCGAAGGCTGCAAATCGATATTTAGTACGCCATTAATTCTAATAATTTTGTGTTTTATCAGCTCATAATTGAGAAAAATTAATTTCACATTGTTTTTCAGTTCTAAGCGTAAATCCTCAATTTTAGCTTCGTTTCCAAGGGTAATTCTACTATTCGTATTTTCTATGAAAAGAGAATCTATCCTTGCATTTAACACTGTGTATAAGGATCCTGTTCCAACTCTGACGAGGGGGATGCCAATACTTGCGTCCGCCTCGATACTAGCGTCAACTAAAAGATCTATTTCATTAACTTTGGTTTCACCTGTTAACGTAACGGTGGAGCCCTCCAAGGCCACTTTAACAGATTGCAGGATTGATTTATGAAAATGTAAATTGGGAAGATCGTTCTTTTTGTTATCTAACGAAACAATTGAGCTATACAGCTTCGATGTAACTAATTCTCGTGGCTTTAATAGTATCGTTGAACCTTTCACCAGTACATTTTCAACATAAAAGCTGTTTTGGACTTCGCTTTCTATTATAAGATCTCCTGTTATAGTGGCGTCTTTAATGGACAAATGGTCGCCTTTTATAATCATGGTAGCACCAATAACAGCTCCATTACCTGATAACACTACATTTGAATTTGCCTTATCATCATGTAATCGCCCATCTGCATAAATAGTAACTGATTCAATACGGCTTATTTTTCCTCCAATAATGTGAGCCTTTATTCGTGAGTTTTTTAATATCGAAAGATTTTCAGGCGTAATCCAAGCCTTTTGATCGTCAGATAACGAAAAGCTATCGTTACCCAGTTGAACGGAATCTGAAGTGATTGTCGTCACTTTAGACTCGATTATCCGCTCCGTCAGTTGTTGCGCCAATTGACAACGGTATATAAATAACGCCATATCCCCACGATTAACGGCTTCGTTCGGCGAGTACGTTGTCGGTGAAGTTCCTAATGTAATCTTATTTTGTAGCAACGAGGTCACGTAAGGGGCATACCAACTCGCTGAAGGTACATCCTTAAAAGGGTTTACCGCTAATTTTTCTTCTGGAAACTGATAGGCAATGACGAGAATCTTTGCCATTTCTGCACGTGTAAGCAATTGGTGGGGCTTGAATGTTCCGTCTGAATACCCTTGGAATATCCCGGCACTTACTACAGCAGCAATCGGCTTGTAATATGTGGAGCTTTCATTCACATCTTGGAAGCCGGGGTTATCTGCCATTTCCAAGTTGAGCTGTAGAGCTTTAGCGAGAATTATCGCTGCTTGCGCACGATTCAATTTTTCCGAGGCACGATAGGTTCCATCCGAATAGCCCAAAATAATTTTTTGTTGCACAAGGCTTGCCAAAGCATCCTCATATTCACTGCCTGGCTCTATATCTGTAAAAATGGTACCCCTCTCGTTTGCTTGGGCATATTGTCCAGCTACGACGCCGAGTGATAGTAAAAAAATGAATGCGATAATAAGCGTTAATTTATTTTCCATCGGCTTCAGTCTTTCCTGCATATTCATAAGTAAAAAGTCCTCCTTCTCCCTTCCGACTGCCCATTTCTTCTTAGGAACCGTCCACGATACCCTTTGGACACTTTTTTAAAGCTCAGCCACCTTCTAATATTGTAAAGGACAGTAATCGTAATCGGATCTCATTTTTATCGCAAATTCGTCTCATGTTTTCATTCATATAACGTTACCTACTAGGGGCGGATTTCCCTAGAAAACCGATGCCTTTCCAGCCATAGACATGCAAAATCAACTGCTTCCTTCAAGTCAAAAAACATACATTCTGCCTCGCCTATCTTCCCGCGCTGAACAGCCCCCGCCTCTGCAAAGCTCTTACCCAGCTCTGCAAAATCACCTGCATCATAAGCGTAGTCTTCAAACCACTTCCACACCCGCTCCCCATCGTCGAACATGGCTGTCCCCATCTTTTTTACAGGCATATTAGCAAGCATGGTCTCAGCCAGATGAAAGCTTGTGCAGGAATCGAAACCGACTCCTAACAAAAGTACTTTTGCGCCGCTATTATAAAGCTTGCCAAGGGGAGAATCCTCACCAAATTGCGGGGTTAACGGGTGGTCAGCTATTATATACTCGGCAATGCTGCCGTTTGAACAAAAAGAAACCTGCGGGTGCTGTGACCTTAAAGTTCCAGGATAGGTTCTAAACAGCTCAGCAATGCTTCCCATTCCCCGCGTTGGCGTTACCGCAGCATCGAAAGCTGGCATTTCTTCATAAATAGTTTGAAACCACTCTTGTGGTACTGGCGGATTCCCCCACTCGCTTGGATCACTCCAATCTCCACTTTGTGCAGGCATAGTCAACGTACCTCGGTCTCCAACCGATTCCAGTAATGCCTCCACAACCGCCTGCGCCCCTCCACACACCCAGCCAAGACTGGACAACGAGGAATGAACGAGAAGATTATCACCCTTTGCAATATTTAACTGTGTTAATTCCCGAACGATGCTGCTTACGGTATTAGGCAATTTTGTACGGTTTATAGTGTCATGCTCGCTCATGTTCCAGCTCCTTATTTCTTATTCCATTGATTCAGGCTCAAATTCGAAACGATAACTTTGACATTGCCATCTTCTTTCAAGGTTACCTCACCGCTCTTATAGGCCTCCTGAGGAAAGAGATAAAACGAAAACATGTCCCCATCTTTATAATTTAGAGCAGAGCCTCCCATAACGCTCCCCTTATATTGCTTCCCGTTATATTCTGAGCGAAGCTCAGCATCGACTGAGGACGAGTACCAGCGTGATTCTGTCGCATAATGTTTATTGCCTGATACTAGTGTTGCCTGATTCAAGCTGTATTTGCCATGGGAGCGAAAATGAATGCGGTATCCTCCTCCCATTAGGCCTACCTCATCAACAACAGCCACATCTATTAGCAGTCCATCCTTATCGTACAATACTTTTCCTTTATTGCTGTCTAAATCGTTCAAGTCAATCGTAATTTCAAACTCGCCATCGATTACGCCATGGTCATAACTATACTTATCAAGCGAACCTGCCGCAAAAGCGATACCCTCTCTCCACATACCTATGTATCCCGTCTGCCACAGCACTCCTAGAACTATCGTCAAGCACAATACTGAAGCAGCAGCACCCAGCATCATCTTGGCTTTGCGTTTTTTAACCGACCGGCTTTCACGTGTATAAACAGGCAATGCTTCGACTAACTCTTGATAAAAACTTTCAAATCCTTCCGGAAACAGTTCCGGGACAGGCCGCTGCTCAGCCTCCGCCTCTAATAGTAATTGAAGCATGGAAGAGATAGCACGATCTCTTTCTTCGCCAGGCTGGACATCTTCTTTAAGCAGCGTTACTACGCGATTATAAAGTTCCTTATATTCACCTTTAAGCATTTGCTCTCTAGCAGCTTTACCCATATTTAATCCCCCGTTGTCCTTAAAATATGATCGACCGTTAACTTGAACTCATTCCAAACCCCAATAAACTCAGCTAACTCATCTTTTCCTTTACTGCTTAAGCTATAGTATTTTCTATTAGGGCCAAGGCTCGACTGCACCTTCTTCGTTTCAAATAACCCTTCGTTCTCTAACCGAAGCAGCAGCGGAAATAGCGTTCCTTCACTTATATTTTCAAATCCTCTCTCCCTAAGCGTCTGAACCAGCTCCTGCGAGTAACAGGATTTTTCGTTTAATATTTTTAATACACAGCCTTCTAAAATCCCTTTAAGCATTTGCGTCTTATTGATCAACTCTTCTAACACCGCCATTCAAGGATAAATGGTCAACAGACCGACAGTACCCTTGTTTTTATGTAACTTGTATTGCAAGCTTCCACTACATTGTATTACAAGTAACTGAAAAATGACAATACTTTTCGAGTATAAAAATAAACCTCCAAGCTTGCAGCTGGAGGCGCATAGTTCACTTTTGGAAGGTGTCGATTAATTATAGATAAGGCAAAAAGCAAATGAAAGGGCGGCCAGTGCGATCAAGTTCCGACCGCTCTCCACCTTTTT
>NZ_JAZHCT010000074.1:0-1919 GCF_036541265.1 Paenibacillus sp. IITD108
AAGGGGGTGTCTAGAAAGTCAGTGAAAACTGACTACTGGACACCCCCTTTTTATTGAATATTAAAAATATGCACAAAAAAACCGTCTTCTCCTGTAAAATGAAAGTTACCACACAAACATCTCAAGAAAGGGACGGTTTTTTATGCGTAATCTAACGACTACTGTAGAACATTATACCACTCAACTAACACTTCCTCTAGGGGATTGTGAAGAAATAGAAGCGTCGAAACGAAATCTAGCCCCTACTTTCAAGCCCTATGACAACAAGCAGGCGCAGATGATTCTGGATCTGGAGCTATTCATTCCTGATCACCATGTGGCGCGTGTCATTAATGAGATGGTCGAATCCATTCCAGATCAGCAACTGTTTGCTCATTATACAGGGGGAGGCCGCAGCTCCTACCATCCCAAAATGATGCTTAAGGTAATTCTCTTTGGCTACTCGCAAAAGGTCTACTCCTGCCGCGGGATCGAAAAGCTGCTGCGCGAAAATCTCCCGGCTATGTGGCTGGCTGCGATGCAGCAGCCGGACTTCCGTACCTTGAACGACTTTCGTGGAGTGCGTATGAAAACATTCATGGACGAGCTGTTTGAAACGATGATTCAAAAGCTCATCGCGGACAACTACATCACGATGGAGCAGTACTTTTTAGATGGCACGAAGATCGAAGCCGACGCTAACAAGTATTCGTTTGTGTGGAAAAAATCCACGCTGCGCTTCGAAGAAAAGCTGAAGGAGAAGGTGCAGGAGACCCTTGCGCATATTCATACGCTCACCCAGCAAGAAGCTGGCGAATACACAGCGGCAAATCCAGAGGAGCTTCCTGATCAGCTCGAAGAAACAGCCGCCATGCTGGAAGAAAAAGTGGAAACCTTAACTGAACAGATTGCTCAGACAAACGACAGCGAAGCGAGGAAAGCCTTGCGTAAAGAGCGCAGTGCCTGGAAGCAGCCGCTGAAACAGATTCGAGAGAACTTTCTTCCAAGACTCGCCAAATACGAGCAGCAGAAAGCTTGTTTTGGCGATCGTAACAGCTACTCTAAAACCGATCCAGATGCCACGTTTATGCGGATGAAGGAAGATCACATGAAAAATGGCCAACTGAAACCGGGATACAATGTGCAGATGGCCACGGAAAACCAGTTTATTTTGTTTTACAGCATCCACCAGCGACCTACCGATACGCGTTGCTTCATCCCTCATATGAAGCAGTTGGCGGCGTCTTCTTTGCCGATGCCTAAAACGGTGATTGCCGATGCGGGGTATGGCAGTGAAGAGAACTATTTGTATGCGATGGGAGAGGAAAAGGAGTCCCGATTTGATTTTCTCATTCCTTATGGCAACTACATGAAAGAGAAAACACGTCGTTACAAGAAGGACATTCGGCACGCTTCAAACTGGACGTACGAGGAGTTGGATGATCGATTCATTTGCCCGAATGGACGTTACGTTCGCTTCAAGAAATACCAAACGAAGAAAAACGCATCTGGTTTGGAGCAAAGCTTCAAAATGTATGAATGTGAAGATTGCAGCAACTGTCCCTTCAAGCCGGCATGCACCAAAGCAAAGGGGAACCGCCAGGTACACTGGAATACGGTTTGGGAAGAATTAAAAGCAAAGGCCAAAAAAGCCCTTGAGGATGACGAAAAGTCCGCCATCTATGCTCGGCGTAAAGTCGAGGTAGAGAGCGTATTCGGTCACATCAAGGGCAACCGTGCGTTCCGACGCTTCTCCTTGCGAGGACTAGGCAAGGTTCACACGGAGTTTGGGATTGTGGCTTTGGCCCACAATCTACTTAAAGTAGCAGGCATCCGCCTCGCTACTTTCTTGCAAAAGCAGGTAGAAAAAAGGTTGGACGGAAAACCTCACGGTTTCTCGCCCAACCTTTTTATTTTGGGGACTTATTGGACAGCCCCTT
>NZ_JAZHCT010000075.1:0-1851 GCF_036541265.1 Paenibacillus sp. IITD108
ATCGGATAGGAGGCTACCCATTAGTTGAGTAGCCGACCTTCCACACCACCGTGCATACCGTTCGGTACACGGCGGTTCAACCGTTTGAGTGCACTTGACGTAAGCGCTCGTACTGAGCAGGGAAGTCATAATACCCTGCTTGTGCGAGCCTTTCGTTTGTTACAGAGCGATTCAGTACTGCGCTCCCGGCGATTCGCCAGTAACCCAGCCTTGTGTTTCCCCATTGGTAAGCCTGCCACTCCGGCACTCCCAGCTTTCGCAGATTCTGCACCTTCGTCCGCGGCTTCTTCCATTGCTTCCAGATATACATGCGCATTCGTCTTCGCAGCCATTCGTTCCAGCTTTGCAGAATTCGTTTCATGTCCGCTACATAGAAGTAGCCGATCCAGCCGCGAATGTAGACTTTCACGTTCTCCATGACCTGCCGGGCATTTCTACCTTGACTTCGACTCGTTAGTTCCTTCAGCTTCTTCTTTGCCTTGGCCAGGGATTGGCGGTGTACGCGCACGTATACGCCCTTTCCGTTCTTGCCTAGCGCGAATCCAAGGAATTTGAAGTGTTTCTGCGCCACGACGCTGACGACTTTGCTCTTTTGCGCATTCATCTGGAGCTTGAGCTTCTGTTCCAAGTACGTCCGGCTGGATTCCAGCAGTCGCATGGCTGCTCGTCTACTCTTCGCTAGCACGACGATATCATCCGCATAGCGGATGACCGTCACGCCTCGGCTTTTCATCTCCTGGTCATATTCGTTCAGGTAGATGTTAGCCAGAAGCGGCGACAACGGGCCACCCTGTGGCGAGCCCTCTTCCGTTGCCCGACGCACCCCGTTCTCCATGACTCCGCTTTTCAGATATTTCTTGATCAGGTCGATGACGCCTTTGTCTTGGATTTGTTTGCGCAGGATGTTCAAAAGAAGCTCGTGATTCAACGTATCGAAGTATTTAGACAGATCAATTTCGACGGCATGTCCATAGCCTTGCTCGGCATAGGCTTTGACTTTCCGAATCGCTTGCTGCGCGCTTCGCCCCGGACGGTAACCATAGCTTCCGTCCGAGAAGAGCGGCTCAAACATCGGTTGCAGTTGCTGGGCAATCGCTTGTTGAATCACCCGATCCACTACGGTCGGGATGCCCAGCTTGCGTACGCCACTTCCATCTGGTTTGGGGATTTCCTTGCGCCTCACCGGGCTTGGCTTGTATTGGCCTTCCCGAATTCGTTGCAGAAGTTTCTCTCTGTGTTCTCGCAGCCACGGCAGCGCTGCCTCGACGGTCATCCCATCGATTCCGGGCGCTCCGTGATTGCGTTTGACCTGCTTGTACGCCCGGTTCAGATTATCTCTGTCCAAGATGCGTTCCATCAGATCGGTTGCACCGTCTCTTTCTCTACCTTCCCGAGTTCCGATGCTCCGCGCTCCTGCATACCCTTCACGTTCCACGCTATCTCTTTGCCGGCAGCCCTTTCGGTATTCTGCTTTCATCGCATCGACTCTCCTTTCAGTTTGTACTCGAGACTTACGATTGTTCAGCCCTTCCGCTCGCCGCTTTCGCGGCTCGCGTACTATGGCCTCTGCTGACTTCTCACAGCAAGCTTTACTCCATGTTTCGGATTTTTTTTTTCCCTACTTCATGTCTGTGAGACCTCCCCGGGTAAGAGCGATAACTTTCCCCTCATCCATCTGCCACATCTACATGATGAGATTCGGGCAGTATTGGACTTTGCTTTGTAGTGCAAGCTCATCCGTCTCACCATGCCTTGTATGTGATTTCTGTTCGTCAGACCGAGGGTTTGCCTCTGGCTTCCTTCAGATTCGGCCTCACGACCGACACCCTTGCCTTTAGCTAACAGTTCCTA
>NZ_JAZHCT010000076.1:0-1736 GCF_036541265.1 Paenibacillus sp. IITD108
CTGATATGAACGAAACCTGTCAAGCGCTTCTGTCGCACCTTTGTTTTTGACGCATCTTAATAAAGCCTGTCAAGTGGCATTTTTGACAGGAGACTCTTTCAACCCATACTTATAATGGTCACGGCATGAATATGCCGGGCCTGCCTTACGGCGAGTAACGGGGTGCAGGGAGGTGTACTTCCTGCACATTCCTTAGGGGAAGGGATAGATCATTCCTTAGCTCGAAGGCAAAAACCTAATCGCTGGTTAGCAATCTGATATTCGTGGATTCACACACATTCTACATACGTCTGAAGGGCTTACCGCTAACTATTGACGAGTATTTGGTTCCAAACCTAACTCAAGCGCTTCTCGCGGATTTCCCTTCACCTTGCCTGATTTTGCCTTCGAAGTAAAAAATGATCTCTCCCAACATCGCCTCCTTTCATCTATCCTTAGACTCAATTCATTTTAGCTAGGTTATTCATGCATGATTTTGCGTTACGCTGCTTTTTCCGATTGCTGTATTTTTTCTATCTCCATCGCAATTACCCATACAAATCCAGCTAATTCCCTTGCGATTGCAGTAACGATCGTCCCTTTGTGTTTTCCCATACGCATCATTGCTTTGTATTTTTTGTGTAACCGTTGTTGCGCGGCCCAAGCTATAGCTTGCACCTTTGGCGGCAAGCCGGAAATCCGTTCCCTCATTGTTTTTTTGATGGCAGGACTATAACGGTAACCCCAGGCCGATTCGACTAGCACTCTTCGAATATGTGCGTTTCCAGCTTTCGTAATTCTTCCCTGATGACGACTGACACCGCTAGAAAACTCACTGGGTACAAGCCCACAATAGCTCATGAAAGCTGTGGGACTTCGGAATCGTGTGATGCTCATGATTTCTGATCCTAATGTTACTGAAGTGATCATTGCTACCCCTCGTAACGCCTGCAAGGCTTGGAGCAGCGGAGCCTGTACCCCAACTTCCGCTTGCTGTTCCATTTCTTTTTCATATCTTTTAATACGCTCTTTGGTTTCCCATATGGCGTGGCGATATTCTTGAAAGGCAAGGCGCTGACACTCATTTGTAAACTTTAACGTATCTAGCCATTCTTCATTGGCATATGTCCATGGTTTAGACCCTTTGGGATCTGACAGTTGATTCCGTAATAGAAACTTTCCTAGCCGCTGTTTATGGCGGTTTAAATCTTCCTTCGCATCTTCCCGTGCACGAACTAAATCTCGTAATGCTTCATCCTCGGGTGTAGGGACATAAACGGAAGTAAGTTCTCCTGCGCGAAATAGTTGGGCCAGACGTAGTGCATCTCGTTTGTCCGTTTTTATTCGGTCTCCTGGCCGCTGAGGAATAAGGGAAGGAGCAACGATTGCACACGAAATATTCATCTCCAGCAGCCAGCGGTACAGCACATACCCTGTAGGGCCAGCTTCGTAACAGACTTCCAGCGTAACATCTTCTTTCTTAAGCAATTGTTGGATTAGCTTTCGGACGGCTTCTTTTGTGTGAGCAATAGCTCCCCAGTACCGTGCCTCTTGTCGATCTTCATCCGCAATAGCAACAGCAATTTTTGCTTTGGATACGTCTAAACCTATATACTTTGTGGTTATACTCATAATAACCGACTCCTTTTTTGATTGTAGCTCTGTTTTGGTTTTGAATGGTTCTTCTTAATTCATTCATTTCCAAATTTAACCTACGTGATGCAAATGAGGATGTCGGTTTCGTTCATTATAACTAT
>NZ_JAZHCT010000077.1:0-1701 GCF_036541265.1 Paenibacillus sp. IITD108
TACAAATGCTAACCTAAACATGTACACAAATGCTTGAATAATAATGTACAGATTTGACGATCTGAATCATACTTGTCTCAAGGGAGAGATGAGTATGTACATCACGTTGAATGTTCAATCGAATATGGAGATTCGTAGTTTACTAGACTTACCTAAACTTAAATCATTAATGGAGAATCTCAATATGAAAATCAATATAAGCGAATTAGCAAGAGAGCTAGAGGTGGACCGTCGAACCATTCAGAAATATCTAGACGGATTTATACGAAAAAGAACACGAGATAAAGGTTCTAAGATTGATGAATACTATGAAATCATTGCTGCATTGTTATCTACAGATAGTAAGCAGGTTTTCTATTACAAACGTGTGTTATGGCAGTACTTAACAGATAATCATGGACTGCAATGTTCAGCATCTGCCTTTCGTGCCTACATCGCTCGTAAGCCTGAGTTTGAAGCTTACTTTAAGCACGGACAGCGTATGCCGTCACCACAAGGAACGATTCGTTTCGAGACAGATCCAGGCGTGCAAGCCCAGTTAGATTGGAAAGAAAGCATTCCCTTTGAAACGAAAGAAGGCGAGAAGGTTGAGGTGAATGTAGCTGTGCTACTGCTCTCGTATTCACGATTTAGGGTGTATCACATGAGCGTGTCTAAGTCACAGAGCGTATTGCATTCCTTCTTAACCGAGGCGTTTGAAGCCATTGGTGGTGTTCCTCATGAGATTCTAACCGACAACATGAAGACTGTTATGGACGAAGCAAGAACTGAACATACTGCCGGTAAAGTGAATGCCAAGTTTGCTGGTTTTGCAGCCGACTTTGGATTTAAAGTCAGGCCCTGTATCGCAGGACGGCCTCGTACCAAAGGAAAAGTGGAAGCACAAATGAAAATCTTAGATGAGATCCATGCTTACCAAGGCAAATTAAGCCTGCCAGAGCTTCAGGTATACATTCAGAAGCTAAGCGATCGTGTAAACCAGTCGTTCCATCAAGGAACGGGGAAAGTACCTGTTCTAGCCCTGGAAAAGGAAAAGAACTCCTTACACCCGTTACCAGCGGAGCGTGTAAGAAGTTCCTATCGCATACATCATAAGCTTGTAAAGATCAATGCATCGAACATGATCTCCTACCAATCCAGACAATACTCAGTTCCCGCTGGGTATCAAGGAAAAACGGTGGGAATACAAGTCTATGACAACCATTTGTATGCTTATTATAACACGAAACTTCTGGTACGCCATCCTATTGGTGAAGCAAAATTAAATTACACAGAAGAGCACTACAGGGAAAACTTAAGATTATCTATGCCAAGCTATCCAGACATTAGTGACTTGGCCAAGAAGAATCTACGTGCGATTGGAGGTGCATTTGAATGAATTTGACCTCCTACCAACAAGCCACACGTAACCTAGAGTATCTAAGCCTTAAGCAAATGGTGACCCATTTAAATGAAGTCGTCGATTTTAGTATTCATAACCAACTGTCTTTCATAGATACGCTAGTGAAGCTCACAAGCTATGAGATTGATGTGCGCGAGCAGAACATGATTCATGCGATGGTGAAAGTCGGTGCCTTTCCTCATCAGAAGGAACTCTTGGATTTTGACTTTAGCTTTCAGCCTTCAGTGAACCGAGAGCAGATACTGGACTTTGCTAGTCTACGCTTCATTGAGGGGAATGAAAACATTGTGTTTCTAGGT
>NZ_JAZHCT010000078.1:0-1596 GCF_036541265.1 Paenibacillus sp. IITD108
AATGAAAATTTTCAAGATGCATCAATCGTGCAGATTTAAAAACCTCTATAAACGTCAAAGCTTAGTAATACAAATCTGAGGACGGATGATTATTGGGATCTAACTCGTATGAAAAACCGTCCTATTGCGCTTTTCGAGTATCGCCTATTGTAGCACCCAAAAGTACGTGTATTAAATTACACTTTCTCGAGCGCATGATTTGTATCAAAACGTTGGAGGTATAAGAATGGATGCTGTAAGAAGTTGTTGCGCAGGGCTGGATGTTCATCAGGAAACGGTTGTAGCTTGTGTATTAACAGGGCCATTGGAGCACAAACCGAAATGTTTTATCCGGACATTTGGAACCACAACGAGAGAGTTGCTCGAACTGCAAGATTGGCTTCATCAACATGAGTGCAAGGAGGTGGTGATGGAGAGTACCGGCGTCCTGTGGAAACCAGTGTGGAACATTTTGGGGGGGACATGTGAACTCGTTCTGGCGAACGCTAGACGAGTAAAGAACATGCCCGGTAGAAAAACAGACACGCAAGATGCACAGTGGCTTGCTCAATTACATCGCTGTGGGCTCATCGAAGCAAGTATGGTTCCGGAGCAAGACATCCGAGATTTGAGAGACTTGACGCGTTATCGCGTCAAGATGGTGCGGGCGTTGACAGCGGAGAAGAACCGCATTCATAAAATGCTGCAGGATGCTAACATCAAACTGACAACATATATATCGGATCTCTATGGTGTTTCGGGAAGAGCGTTGCTGCAGAAGATTATGTACGGAGAAGTGTTGGAGGAAGCCGAGATCAGAAGCATCGTAAAAACGCAATTAAAGAAGAAAGTACCGCAATTGGTAGATGCGCTTAATGGAAAGTTACGGCAGCACCATCGAGAGATGATCGGCGAACATTGGGATCATCTAGAGTACCTGGAAAAGAAGATTGCTCGATTGGAAGAGAAGATCGATGAAAGTGTAGAAACCTACAAGGAACTGGTCGATCAAATCGATTCTATTCCCGGAATTGAGCATACCTCGGCCGTTACGATATTTGCAGAAATCGGACCTTGTGTGGCGGAGATGTTTCCAACGGATGCACAATTCGCCTCTTGGGCGGGATTGTGTCCGGGAAATAATGAAAGTGCGGGCAAGCGAAAAAAAGCGAAGACGATGCAAGGGAACAAACAACTCAAAGCTGCCTTGTGCCAGGTAGCGTGGGCCAATTCACGATCCAAAAACCGGATCGGTCAGTTCTTCCGACGAATCCGAAAGAGGCGCGGAGAAAAGAAAGCAACCATTGCAACCGCTCACTTAATTGCACGGATGTTGCATGCCATGATGAGGGAACAAACGGATTACAAAGAAATAGACGTACCACTAGGCGAAGGTACGTCTAATCAAAAGACTCTGAATTATTACCTGCAGCAGATTCAACAACTAGGATACGACATACAGGGCATGCAGGTAAAAGAAACACCAGCGTAACTAATTGAATAGTATGGCCATTTTTTTAAAAAGTTATAACGACTTTTTGGGGTTGTGGGTCTTTTTTTGTCTAAAATCGATAAAAACCACGTTCGAAGCTGTCTTAATTTTCGTATTAAATCATA
>NZ_JAZHCT010000079.1:0-1514 GCF_036541265.1 Paenibacillus sp. IITD108
CATTGGCGTTGCATCAAGTTTTTCATGGAATCTTTTATTCAACAAATTACTATAAATGTAATTTGTTGATATAATTTCGTGGACAAAACAAAAGAAATCTCCTATCGTTGAGTTACCTACGCGTTATCCATAAAAAACGCCTCAACAAAGGAGATTTCTATGGATAACGTACCTAATTCTAAGGTCATTTGTCAATGTTTAAAAATGTTAAATGTCAACATATCCCGCGATAAAGTGCTTGATTATCGAGCTCAAAAGTTGTTTGTGGGCTCAACCATTCTCATGTTCATCGAGGCTCAATTAGAACAACGAAGTTCCTATTATGTGATGGCAGAACATCTTGCAGCTAATAAAGATTTTCAGGAGATGCTTGAGTTAGAGTCTATAAGTACTTCTCAGCTATCACGCAAGCTGAAGCAATTGCCTACAGATGAACTGCAGGGGCTCTTTTTCTCGCTTCTTCATCAGATCAAGGAACTCACGAAAGATAAACGCGGCCTTACACCCGGGATCGGCAAGCTGAAGTTGTTAGATTCCACAGAGCTCACCTTGCCACCTATCCTTTCGAAATGGGCATACTGTTCCAAATCAAGTCACGGTGTCAAAATGCACACATCACTTGTCGTCGCAGATGCCAACACGATGTACCCGGAGAAGATCATCGCTTCGACCAAAGATATAGCGGATCACGAAGTAGCGAAGCACTTTACGGTGGATAAAGATGCGACATATGTGATGGACCGCGGTTATCAGGTGTATAAGCATTTTCAATTCTGGGTGGAAACCCGCATTAAATTTGTAGCTCGAGTAAAAGCCAACAGCCGTCTTGCTATCTTGAATGAGAGAGCGTTACCTAAACGAAAAAAAAATCTCATCCGTGACGCTGATGTGACCATGCCCGACCTGCCAACAAAATTGCGCTTGATTGAGTTTAAAGATAATCAAGAGAGAACGTATCGCTTAGTCACCAACCGCTGGGATTTATCCGCTTACCAGGTAGCTGAAGTCTATCGTAATCGTTGGCACATAGAATTGTTTTTTAAATGGGTAAAGCAGCACATTCGCTTAGTGAAACCCCATGGATACTCGGTCGAAGCCATCTGGAACCAGATGTATATTGCCTTGATAGCTTATTCACTTTGTTTACTCATAAAGTTACAACTTCAATGTAAACAGACAGTATGGCAATTGTTGCAGTTGATGCGCATCTATGCAGATCGACCGTGGGAAAGCTTAATTGCTGCCTTGACACGGAAACCGAAACAGACCTCAAGGGGACGACCGAAACGAAATGGACGTCCGCCGAAAGTTTCAAAGGTTTCGATGAAACCAAGAATCATCTTGGAGTAAATGACGAACTGAACCATATATTACATTTAATGGGATAACGCGTTAGGGCTTAATACTCTGCTGACTTTTTATCCCTCACTTACAAACTGGTTCTGTAATAAATTTACTCCATGTGTAACTATTGTAATATCCTCTTTTTTAGGTTGCTCGATGCAACGCCAGTG
>NZ_JAZHCT010000008.1:0-228185 GCF_036541265.1 Paenibacillus sp. IITD108
CACAATCGCCCGGTGCATCCTCAAACTACTTTTTTTGAGCTGTAACAACAACCAAAGTAGTGAAGTTCATATGTTATAATAGATCATACAAGTCAAGCTTGAACGAGGAGAGTTGATAGTATGAATAATAATAAAATCACATTTGACTCCATCGATGAATATATTGCAGCATTCCACCCGGATATTCAAGCAATTCTTCAAGCTATACGCCAAGTTATACATGAGGCAGTGCCAGAAGCCAAGGAGAAGATCAGCTATCAGATGCCTACTTTCGAGCTGCACGGTAATTTGGTTCATTTTGCCGCGTTCAAAAATCATATCGGTTTTTATCCCGCACCAAGCGGTATTGAAGCTTTTCAAGAAGAGGTCAAGCCTTATCATAAATCGAAGGGGACGCTGCAGTTTCCAATCCATGCTCCAATGCCCCACGATCTTATAAGCAGAATTGTAAAATATAGAGCTGCCGCCAACATAGAAAAGGCTAACAGCAAGCGCAAGAAGAAATGATGGTTCATAGATTTTAACGATAAAGCAGGTGGAGGGAGTACATGTTTGGCAAAAGAAGCTTTTTATTAGCGTATGGCATGTTGTTTCTTTTCATTATTTACGTAGGTTTTTATGGTGCTCAAATGAATGAAGGCTGGGAGTTTTTAAGATCCGTTTTTGAGTGGATTACAGCCTATATTTTGCCGTGGCTAATATTTGTCATGTTAATTTTTATTTATAGAAAAATGAAATGAATTATTTACATCCGCATTCAAATTTTAAACATGGTATGATTGTAATATAATAATTATTTTAAAGCTTTTAATGAAAGATGTGGATGGTGATCGCACATGGCGAATTCGGATCAGGGTGAGCTTTCAACAAGAGAATATATTCTTCATCTTCTAAAAACGAAAGGCGCGCTAAGCACGAAGGAGCTTACGGAAGAGCTGGGCATAACGATTATGGCTGTCAGGCGCCATATCCAGTCTTTGGAGCGCGATAATTTGATTACTTCACAAACAATCAGGCAATCTATGGGCAGACCGACGGCTGTGTATGAATTAACAGAGCAAGCGAGCGGTTTTTTTCCTAATAAATATCATACCTTGACTTTGGAGCTGCTTCATGAGCTGGAGGATTATTTTGGCGAAGAAGCGGTAGAGAAGCTGTTTGAGGGCCGTAAAGACAAGCTGATTAAAAAATATGATACGAGCATGCAAGGGAAGGATATTGCTGAGCGTGTTGCGCTGCTTGCCAGTATTCAAAATGAGAACGGTTATATGGTAGAGCTGGAGCAAATTAATGAGGAAGAGTATTTATTAAAAGAGCATAATTGTCCTATTAAGCAGGTAGCCGGCAAATATAAGCATGCATGCCAGTGCGAGCTAAAAATGTTCCGATCACTGCTTGGTGATGCAGAAGTGACCAGAACAGACTGCCTTGCGGATGGCGGACAGCGCTGTACCTATTCCATTAAAGCAAGAAAAGAGAAAAAACAGTGATGCGATCATGAAGATTGCTCACTGTTTTTTATTAATAAAAGGGGTTAATAAGTTTGCACACACGAATCACGAATCATATTCATACGGCGGAAGCCGCTAATCCTTGTGGCTACAGCTTCATATTGCTGCTATGTCCTGGTGAAAGCTTGGCTGTTGGATCGATATACACTTTGGCGTTGTTAATGGCAGTTGGCGCCTCGCCGAATCCTACAGCAATTAGCTTGACTTTGCCTGGGTAAGCCGTAATATCGCCAGCAGCGAAGATGCCAGGGATATTCGTTTCCATTCGTGTATCGACCGCGATGGAGTTGCTTTGCACCTCAAGCCCCCACTCTGCAATAGGGCCAAGTGAGGAAATGAATCCGAAGTTTACGATAAGCGCGTCACAGGTTATTTTTCTTTGCTCGCCTGACTTCGCGAAAGTAATAGTTATTTCCTCGATTTGATCATTTCCATGCAGCTCTGTAATTTCAGCTGGTGTTACGACATTAACCTTGGAAGCCATCAATTTCTCTACACTATGCTCGTGCGCACGGAATTTATCGCGCCTGTGGATCAGCGTCACCGCTTCTGCAATAGGCTCGAGCATTAGCGCCCAATCAACTGCGGAATCTCCGCCACCATTAATAACGACTTGCTTACCCGCAAATTGATTCAGATCATTGATAAAATAATGAAGATTGGCTTCTTTCTCAAAACGTTCAGCATGCTCCAGCTCCAAACGCCGCGGTTCGAAAGCGCCGACGCCAGCAGTTATAATAATTGCTTTGCTATAGTGGACAGCTTTATCTGTCACAATCTCGAAATGGCGCTCCTCATGCTTAATGACGTTTTGTACCTTTTCCTCCAAGCATACCTCGACAGGAAACAAACTCATTTGTTCAATTAAATTAGCAGTCAGCTGTGCTGCTGTTACTCTAGGAAAACCAGCTACATCATATATATATTTTTCGGGATAAAGCGCGATAGGCTGTCCGCCAAGCTGCGGCATGCTGTCAATAATTTTCACGCTGGCCTGACGCATCCCGGCATAGAAAGCAGCGAACATGCCTGCAGGTCCGCCGCCTATAATCGTAATATCTGTAAATGAGATTGTTTCATCCGATTGCAATATGATCTCTCCCAACTTTTTAATATATATTATAGTATAATGTATAAAAAGTAATTAGGCTAGCTGCATCTTATAAAAAAGGATTGAACATCTGGCCGCAGCTGTGCTGACTATTCGCTTAAAAATGCAGGTTTTTTAAAAGAAGTGTTGAAATAAATATAAATAATTATCCAAACCTATAACTTACAGGAAGGCGTTAATGACGATGAAACAAAACAAATATGATAATGCCGCTTTTTTTGAACAATACAGTATGATGCCTCGCTCGATCAGCGGCTTAAGCGCTGCAGGGGAATGGCATGAGTTAAAAGCTATGCTTCCTGAGCTGAAAGGAAAAAGAGTGTTGGATCTTGGCTGCGGATTTGGCTGGCATTGCCGCTATGCGCGCGATCAGCAGGCCAGCTCAGTAACCGGTGTTGATATTTCTGCGAATATGCTGAATAAAGCTAGAGAAATGACCGATGATCCGCAAATTAAGTACTTGCAGCAAGCTATAGAGGATGTTGATTTTGAAAATGAGCAATTCGATGTCGTAATTAGCTCGCTTGCCTTGCACTATGTGGAATCCTTCGATGAAACCGTTCAAAAGGTATACGCTATGCTCTCTGCAGAAGGTACGTTTATTTTTTCTTTAGAGCATCCTGTATTTACTGCACTTGCTGCGCAGGATTGGCATTACGATGACAAGGGAGAAATAATGCACTGGCCGGTAGATCATTATCATGCCGAAGGCTTAAGAGAAACCTCATTTCTCGGCAATGATGTTATGAAGTATCACCGGACGGCAGCGACCTATATGAACACTCTTATTCGAGCCGGCTTTGAGATTAAGCAGATTGCGGAACCGAAGCCATCCGAGGAAATGCTCAGCACGACTGCAGGGATGAAGGATGAATTAAGACGGCCTATTTTTTTAATGATTGCAGCCCAAAAACGACGGTAGACAGAAGAATAGAAATTCGCTATAGTTAAATAACAACGTTGTTAAAAATGGAGGGAATACGATGTTTAATTTGCAAAATACAGTATCCGTTGTGATTGGCGGCAACGGTGTATTAGGCGGTGCCATGTCAGCAGCGCTGGCGGAGGCAGGCTCCAAGGTAGCAGTAGTAGGACGTAATATGGAGAAAGCAAATGCAGTTGTTCAGCAAATTGAAGCTGGAGGCGGCACTGCAGCTGCATTTCAGGCGGATGCTTCCAAGAAGGAAGATTTGGAAAAGCTGCTTGCTGATGTATTGGCATGGGGCGGTTCAGTGGATACTCTTGTGAATGCATCTGGCACCAATAGCTCAACGCCATTTTTTGAGCTTGAGATGGAAGAATGGGACCGCATTATGGATGTCAATTTGAAGAGCATTGTGCTCGCAAGCCAAGTGTTTGGAAAGAAAATGATCGAGCAGGGGAATGGCGGCTCCATCATTAACATTTCATCTGTTTCCTCTACTACGCCGCTGTCCAAAGTGTTTACTTATTCGGCGTCCAAAGCAGGCGTCAATAGCGTTACCCAGTTTTTAGCGCGTGAATTTGCGCAAGAGGGTGTGCGAGTAAATGCAATTATTCCGGGCTTTTTCCCGGCAGAGCAAAACAAGAAAATTCTTTCGCCGGACCGTATTGAATCGATTATGCGTCATACGCCAATGAATCGTTTCGGCAATCCGGATGAATTGAAGGGCGCAGTTGTGTTCCTGGCATCCAAGCAAGCATCCTCCTTCGTAACAGGCAGCTTCCTGCGTGTGGATGGCGGCTATGGAGCAATGACTATTTAATGGGTTCTTAACTGTTCTTATATTTCATCGGTAAACGCGCTCGTCCAAGGACGGCGGAAGCCGTTTATCCTTGCAAATAAATATATTTTTTTGCAGCTTTATAACAACGTTGTTATGAGGCTCGACAGGAAAGGGAGATTTGTGCAATGAGCAAGCAGCAAATCGGTGTAATCGGTCTTGCGGTAATGGGCAAAAATTTGGCGCTCAATTTGGAGAGCCGTGGATTTCAGGTAGCGGTATACAACCGTTCTTATAGTAAAACAGCTGAGCTGATGGAGGAAGCGAAAGGCCGTCAGTTATATGGCTATGAGCAGCTGGCTGATTTTGTAGCTGCGCTGGAGAAGCCGCGTAAAATTTTACTGATGGTGCAGGCAGGCAAAGCGACAGATGCGACAATCGAGCAGCTTATTCCTTTGCTGGACAAGCAGGATATTATTATTGATGGCGGCAATGCCTATTTTATGGATACAGAGCGCAGAACGATCGAGCTGGAAAGCTATGGCATCGAGTTTGTCGGCTCTGGCGTATCTGGCGGAGAGCAGGGTGCTTTGGAGGGACCTGCGATTATGCCTGGCGGCACAAAGGAAGCTTACGCGCATGTTGAACCGTTCCTGACCGCCATTTCTGCAAAAGTAGACGGCGATGCATGCTGCACGTATATCGGTCCAGGCGGAGCTGGCCATTACGTAAAAATGGTGCATAACGGCATCGAGTATGGCGATATGCAGCTGATTTGCGAAGCGTACCATTTGCTAAAAGAAATCATTGGCGCAGAGGCGGATGAGCTGCACAGCATATTCAAGGAGTGGAACGAGGGCGAGCTGAACAGCTACCTGATTGAAATTACAGAGCAAATCTTCACCAAGGTTGATCCAGAAACGGGCAAGCCTATGGTTGAAGTCATTAAGGATTCTGCTGGACAAAAAGGGACTGGTAAGTGGACTTCACAAAATGCGCTTGATTTAGGCGTACCGCTTCCGGTCATAACAGAATCTGTATTTATGCGCTTCTTATCCTCACTTGGCGATGAGCGCAAGCATGCTGCCAAGCTTTTTGATAAGCCAAGCCCAATCTATAAGGGCGACCGCAAGCAATTTATCGAGCTGGTCCGCAAGGCGCTGTATGCAAGCAAAATTTGCTCCTATGCGCAAGGCTTTGCTCAAATGAAGCAAGCATCCGATCAATACAACTGGGATTTGAAGTGCGGCAATATTGCGATGATTTTCCGCGGCGGCTGCATTATCCGCGCTCAGTTTCTAGATAAAATCAAAGCAGCGTTCGAGAAGGACGCAGCGCTTCCAAATTTGCTGGTGGATGATTATTTCCGAGGTATTGTGAATGAATATCAGAGCGCTTGGCGCGAGGTTGTGTCGATCGCAGCGCTAAGCGGCATTACAATTCCAGCTTTTGCAGCAGCGCTGTCTTACTTTGATGCGTATCGCACGGAATATCTTCCTGCGAATTTGCTGCAGGCGCAGCGTGATTTTTTCGGTGCTCACACCTTCGAGCGATTGGACAAGGAAGGCAGCTTCCATTTTGAATGGAATAAATAAATAGTGATAAGGAGATCAGGCTATGTCAGCATTTATACCTTTTGAAAATATTAGAGAAACGGCAGTCCGCTTGGCGCAGACAACGCCAGTAACCGATATGCATACCCATCTATACGCTCCGGAATTTGGCGAGCTGCTGCTTTGGGGAATTGACGAGCTATTGACGTATCATTATTTGATATCTGAATCCTTCCGCTGGTCAACGGAGGAATACGATCAGTTCTGGTCTATGACCAAGCGCGAGCAGGCAGACTGGATATGGCAGAAGCTGTTCATTGAACATTCGCCGGTCAGCGAAGCGGCGTCTGGCTTTATTACGGTATTGCACCGTATGGGGCTTGATGTATCTTCTCGCAACTTGGATGATTACCGCCAAGCTTTCGAGAGCCGGACGACTGAGCAGCAGGTAGATATGATTATGGAGCTGGCGAAGGTTAAGAAAATCGTTATGACGAATGATCCGTTTGATCCTGTTGAGCGTAAAGTATGGCTGGAGGGCAACGGCAAAAAGGATGATCGCTTCTATGCAGCGCTTCGCGTGGACGGTCTGCTTAATGATTGGCCGAACGCCGTCAACAGCTTGGTTGAGCTTGGCTATGATGTCGAAGCAGAGTGGACAGAGCGCACGAAGCAGGAAACGCGCCGCTTCCTGGCCGAATGGATAGAGCGTATGGATGCACTGTACTTGGCGGTATCCATGACTGGAGACTTCCAGTATCCTGCAGAGGATCATCGCAGCCGTATGATCGATGATGTTATGGTGCCTGTATGCCAGCAGCTTAACATTCCGTTCGCGCTTATGATCGGTGTCCGCAGAAAAGTAAATCCGGAGCTTCGCCTTGCCGGCGATATGAGCATGCGCTCTGATGTGTCAGCGGTTGAAGCGCTATGCCGCAAGTACCCGAATCAGAAATTTTTGATTACGATGCTGGCAAGAGAAAATCAGCATGAGCTCACAGTATTGGCGCGTAAATTCCGCAACCTGATGATATTCGGCTGCTGGTGGTTCCTTCATATTGAATCGATGGTGGAGGAAATGACGCGCTTCCGTGTAGAATTGCTGGGAACCTCTATGATTCCACAGCATTCCGATTGCCGCGTGTTCGAGCAGCTTATATACAAATGGGATCATTCCCGTACCATTATCGGCAATGTGATAGCCGATAAGTACGAGCGACTGCATCGCAGCGGCTGGGGCGTAACGGAGGATGAGATGAAGCGTGATTTCGATGATCTGCTTAATCGCAATTTCTGGCGCTTCCTAGGCAGAGAAGCAGAAGCTTAATCAATATTGCAATAAAAGAACTTGCCCTGTAGGTGCAGCTGGTATGCTGTGTCCGTGGGGCAAGTTTTTTTTGAAACTATAGGAAAGTATAAGTTTTCACTTAATATATGTTCCTATATTTCATCGGTAAACGCGCCTGTCCAAAGGACGGCGGAGCCGTTTATCCTTGTCCGGTAAATGCGCCGACCACGCTGCTTATATGAATGATTTCACCACAAAAGGGAAATTTAAGCAGAGCAGGTGAAAAGAGGTGCGAGTTTGGAAGCAAATGAAGATTTTAGCAAGCTGCTGCTTAAAAAAAGTTTAACGGTCAATTTGGATCAAATTCAACAAAGGCTGGGCAACAGTCCTGACGTTGTTATAAGAGAATGCCGGCCTGCATTAATGAGAAAAACGCGTGTTGCGCTTGTATATATTGATGGACTTGTGGATTCTGTAGCAGCTAATGACTTTATTATGGAATCGCTGATGTACGATGTTTCAGAACAAGCCATTGTACATATCAAAAGCAGCGAGCAGTTTTATTGGTATGCCAAGGAATCTTTGCTTGCTTCGATCCATGTTCAATCCGATGTTTTGAATTACGGGCAATTGTTTTCGCTTCTATTTTCCGGCAATGTCATTTTTCTCATCGATAACTATAATAAAGCACTTGCAATCAGTGCAACTGGCTGGAAGGAGCGCGCCATTGATGAGCCAACCTCTGAGACGGTTATTCGCGGCCCGAAGCAAGGCTTTACGGAAAATCTGCGGACGAATACCGCTCTTATCCGCAGAAAAATAAAGTCGCCGGACTTGTGGATGGAAAACTTTGTAATAGGCCGGGTAACTCAGACTAACGTGTCCATCATGTACATAAAAGGAATTGCAGATGATGCAGTCATTGAAGAGCTGCGTACTCGTCTCAACAAAATTGATACAGACAGCATATTAGAAAGCGGGTATATAGAAGAGTTTATTGAGGATCAAAAATGGACGCCTTTTCCGACGCTGTACAATACGGAGCGCCCTGATGTTATATCGGCGGAACTATTAGAAGGTAAAATTGCGATAATTGTAGACGGAACACCTTTTGTTTTGGTTATTCCAGCTGTTTTTGCAGCTTTTTTTCACTCCGCTGAAGATTACTATCATCGCCGAGATATTAGTACGCTTGTACGTCTGCTGAGATTTATTGGCAATATTATAGGGCTGCTTGGCCCTGCAACCTATGTTGCTATAGGCTCATTCCATCCGGAGATGATTCCAAGGCAGCTTTTTTTAAGTCTGGCTGCCCAACGTGAGGATTTGCCTTTTCCAGCTTTTATAGAAGCCATCCTGATGGAGCTTGTATTTGAAATTTTGCGGGAAGCCAGTATCCGGATGCCGCGTAATATCGGGCAGGCGATGTCGATTGTCGGTTCGATTGTGCTTGGAACTGCGGCTGTTCAAGCAGGCTTCGTATCGCCAGCTATCGTGATCGTTGTATCGATTACTGCTATTGCATCATTTGTTATACCGTCAACGGATATGGCCATATCGATACGCTTGCTTCGCTTTCCCTTTATTTTGCTGGCAGCTTCCTTCGGCATATTCGGTATTATTCTCGGAATGATTGCGCTCTTGCTGCATTTAGTAAGCTTACGCTCATTCGGCGTTCCTTACATGGCTCCGTTTGCGCCATTTGATGCGCAGGGACAAAAGGACACTTTATTTTGGAGAGCTTCTTTAAAGTCAATGGTTTTTAGACCTAAGTTTATTGCTAAGGGCAATCTTGTGAGAAGAAGAAATCGTAAGAAATAGCAATCAGGGACAGGGATGAAAAAATGCGAAGATATGTATGGTTGGTTGCTGTATTATTATGCCTCTTTGTTTTGACCGGCTGCTGGGACCGCAAGGAGCTGAGTCAATATGCATTGGTAAGCGGTGTATTTATCGATAAAAAAAATAGTGAATATCAGGTTTCCCTTCAGGTAATAAACACAAAGGAAGTTACTAATAAGGGCGGAAGCAGCGCTCCGGTTACTGTGTTTACCCAGAAAGGAAAAACGATATCGGAAGCGATGCAGCGTATAGCTAAAATAAGCCCCAGACAATTATTTTTGGGACACTTTAGAATATTAGTTATCAGTGAAAGGCTTGCGCGTGATGGTGTTAGAAAAGAGTTGGATGTCTTTCGCAGAAAAGTAAATGTACGGAGTGATTTTTCTATTATTGTACTTAAAGACAGCTTCGGACAGAATCCATTTACCGATTTGGTTCCGCTGGAAAAGCTGTCTGCAAGTTTTTTATATGATACGCAAAAAAACTCAGAAAAACAATTTGCCTCTTCCAAAACAGTAAGGGTACACGACATCGTTAGTGTATTGGCCGAAAAGGGCAAAGATGCTGTATTGCCAGCTGTTGAAATTAAAGGGAAGCATAGCGCAACAGGGAAAATCGATCAATATAAATCGACAGTGCCGCCAACATTATTTGAGTTCTCAGGCTTGGCAGTGTTCCATGACGATAAGCTGCAAGGGTGGCTGAATGAAAACGAGACGATACTGTTTAATATAATGACAGGGAAAGTCAAGCTCTCTAATCTTGTTGTCCCATGTACTGCGGATAATGGTTTTATTTCATATTCAATAGATAAAAGTAAATCAAGCTTGAAAAGTAAGATGGATAACAACAATTTGCAGCTAGGAATCAGCGTCAAGGTAGATGCTTATATTGAAGAGACCAGTTGTATGAGCAAATTATCGAACCCTAATCAGATGAAGCAATTGGAGAAGCAACTGGCTGCTGACCTCAAGCAAAAAATGACAAATCTGATTAATCATATTCGTATGGACTTCAAGTCTGATTTATTTGGGTTTGGAGCTAAAATACATCGCTCGAACCCTAAACAGTGGCAGCAAATATCTGGCCGGTGGGATCAATTGTATGCGACAGCGGATCTGGATATTGAAGTAAAGGTGCTGATTAAAGATACAGGTTCGATTACGGATCCGGATATCGTTGATGTTGGAGACTAAGCAATAAGTGAGAGGTTGAGCTGATGAAAAGCAAAATTATGATCCCAAACAGACAGTTTTCTATTCTGGTTACTATGAGCCTTATCGGTACAACGATATTAATCATCCCTCATCTGGTGGGGACGGATGCCAAGCAGGATGCCTGGATGTCTGCCATAATAACATTTGTTGCAGCAGTGCCGCTTATACTTCTCTATACCAGGCTGTACTATTTGTATCCAGGCAATACATTTACGCAGCTTTTTCAAGTCGCTTGTGGTAAATGGATGGGGAAAATACTAGCTGCTGTATATTTGCTTACTTTTCCGCTTATTATTAATTCTTTGTCCTTGCGTAATGTCGGCGATTTTCTGGTCACTCAAATTATGCCAGAGACACCTATTGAAGCTATACATATCATCGTTATGCTCGTCGCTGTATATGCGGTGCATTTAGGAATAGAGGCGATTGCGCGTATAGGCGAGCTGCTTATTCCAATTACGATGTTTTTTTTAATTATCATGTTCA
This sequence comes from Paenibacillus sp. IITD108, assembly GCF_036541265.1. Taxonomy (NCBI): domain Bacteria; kingdom Bacillati; phylum Bacillota; class Bacilli; order Caryophanales; family Paenibacillaceae; genus Paenibacillus; species Paenibacillus sp. IITD108. The sequence goes on from NZ_JAZHCT010000008.1 coordinate 10,712, forward strand.
TAATGCTGATCCCAAACATTAATTTGGATTTCCTGTTTCCCGTTTTTGAGCACGGCTTTAAACCGGTATTGCAAGGCAGCCTTACCTCTTATTCCTTTCCTTTTATGGAGGGGGTTATGTACATAATGGTTATGCCATTAGTAAAAGAGCAGAAAAAGCTGTTCAAAGCTTATTTTACAGGCATATTAATTGGCTGGTTTATTTTATTTGTCACTACGCTGTTCACAATACTAGTGCTGGGCCCATTTATTACTTCAAATGAAGTGTTTCCTAGCTTTGTATTGGCTAAAAGCATCGCCGTACCGAATATTTTGGAGCGAACTGAACTAACGATAGCTATCGCTTGGTTTATAACGAGCTTTTTTAGAGTCTGTTTTTATTTTTATTGCGTAGTAGCAGGGTTGTCTCAATTGTTTAATGTTACTTACCATTGGATCATCAATTTTTTTGCTGCAATTGCAACTGTTGTGATTTCAGTTACTATTTCTCGCAACATAAACTTATTGCTTAATTTTGATCAAACGCTATGGCCGATCGTGACAGGAGTGTGCGGGCTCGCTTTACCGCTGCTGCTGTTCGTAGTATTGTTAATAAAGAGAAGCTTAAGAAAAGGCTAGACTTCGCCGGCCAAAAAATGCAGAGGAAGGTGTTTCAAATGAAGGCTCTATTAGTCATTGATTACACAGTTGATTTTGTTGACGGAAAGCTGCCATGCGGACAGCCTGCTATTGATCTGGAGGAGCGCATCGCGCATTTGACTCAGCAGTTTGTGGATCAGAAGGATTTTGTCGTTATGGCGGTTGATATGCATGAAGAAGGGGATGTGCTTCATCCCGAGAATAAGCTGTTTCCTCCGCATAATATCCGCGGCACGAGCGGGCGTGATCTATACGGCAAGCTTGATGAAGTATACAAGCAGAACAAAGAAAGCATCTACTGGATGGACAAAACGCGCTACAGCGCTTTTTGCGGAACGGATTTGGAGCTGCAGCTTCGCATGAGAGACATTAACGAAATTCATTTAGTAGGCGTGTGCACCGATATTTGTATTTTGCATACTGCAGTGGACGCTTATAATAAAGGATTTAAAATTGTCGTGCATGAAGATGGAGTAGCTTCGTTCAACGAGGACGGGCATAAATGGGCGCTGACTCATTTTGAACATACGCTTGGTGCAGAGGTTAAGCATAAATAATAAGGTTAGGGATGAGACAGCATATGATAGGGCCTAATTTAACGCTTCATACAGATAAATATCAGATTAATATGATGTACGCGCATTGGAAGATGGGTACGATGAATGACAGGGCCGTGTTCGAGATTTTTTTCCGGAAGCTTCCTTTTGGTAACGGCTATGCGGTATTCGCTGGCTTGGAGCGCGTCGTTGCTTATATACAACAGCTTCGCTTCGGTGATGCGGAAATCGCTTTTTTGAAAGAGCAGGAGGAGCAGTATGAGGAGGAATTTTTGCAGCTGCTGCGTCAATTCCGCTTTACTGGCGATTTGCATGCGGTAAAGGAAGGAACGTTTGTTTTTGCGAATGAGCCTATGCTGCGCATCGAGGCTACTATATTTGAAGCTCAGCTTATTGAAACGGCGCTGCTTAACTTTGTAAACTATCAAACCTTGATTGCAACGAAGGCATCTCGTGTCAAGCAAGCGGCTGGCAATGATGTATTGATGGAGTTCGGCACAAGAAGGGCGCAGGAGGCCGATGCCGCGCTGTGGGGAGCAAGAGCAGCTTATTTAAGCGGCTTTGATGCAACCTCCAATATGCTTGCGGGCAAAATGTTCGGCATACCTGTAAAGGGGACCCATGCGCATGCCTGGGTACAGGCTCATGATACGGAAGAAGAAGCTTTTATGAGGTACGCAGAGGTATTGCCGGATCATGTAACCTTGCTGGTCGATACGTATGATACGCTCAGAAGCGGCGTGCCTAATGCGATTAAAGTGGCTAAGCTGCTTGAGCAGAAAGGGAAAAGGATGAACGGAATTCGGCTTGACAGCGGAGATCTGACATATCTCTCGCAGCAAGCGCGCAGGATGCTTGACGAAGCCGGTTTGTCTTATGTTTCCATCGTAGCTTCCAATGATCTTGATGAAAACATCATTTCCGAGCTGAAGGCGCAGGGAGCCAAAATCGATTCATGGGGCGTAGGCACACAGCTGATTACAGCTGCAGACCAGCCTTCGCTTGGCGGGGTGTACAAGCTGGTGGCGCGTGAGAAGGGCGGCGAGTTTGTTCCGGTCATTAAAATTTCCGGCAATCCGGAAAAGATGACAACCCCTGGCATCAAGCAGCTGTATCGAATCGTGAATAAAGCTAACGGCAAGGCGGAGGGCGATTATTTGGCGCTTGATTACGAGCGGGATATTATCGCTGGCGAGCGGATTAAGCTATTCGATCCGATTCATCCTTATTTTCATAAATACTTGGAAAATTACGAGGCAATTCCATTGCTGAAGCCGATATTCGAGGCGGGCGAGCTTGTGTATGAGCTGCCCGCGCTCGAGCAGATCAGAGAATATAAAAAAAGCCAGAAGCAGTTATTCTGGCCAGAATATTTGCGCAAGCTCAATCCGGAAAAATTCCGAGTCAGCTTAAGCATTGCAGCCTGGGAGCTTAAACAAAAGCTTATTAAAGAGCACAGCTAAGTCTAATTAAGTGGTCGACCGACCGCCGTCATGCAGCGAAACACCGCGCGCTGAGAACTGCGCGCGGTGCGAAAGTTAGGTGTTCATGAGTGTAATTGAGAATTTGTAATTATTCTACAAAATTTGAGACAGCTTTCTGTATTCCGTCGCTGAAATGCCTTCATGCTGCCGAAAGAGCCTGCTGAAGTAATGGATGCTGGAATAGCCAAGCTGCTCTCCTATTTGCTCAATCGACATATTCGTTTCTCTAAGCAGCCGGCGTGCCTCGCGATGCCTTGTCGCATGGATGAAGCTGTTCGGGGGCATGCCGGCAAGCTGCTTGAACAGCTTTGCAGCATGATCTGTGCTCAAATTCATCCGTTTGGCAATCGATTGATTCGTCCAAGGCAAGCCCGGCTGCTCTTCAATTTCCTCCATGAGCTTAAGCAGCCTCAGATCATGCTGGGAAGCATGCTGAATAGAGCGGCTCAGCGGCAAGCGCAGCAAATAAGCTAATATTTGCAGCATTAACGCTTTGCACACCAGCTCATAGCCGAGCGGTCTCATCGTAAATTCATGCTCCAGCTGCTCCATAAGCTGAATGCAGGCCAGCGGCGGCACATAGATTAGCTGGCTGGACAGCGGCGGGAAAATATCTGACACAGCCTCCACAGCAAACTGCTTCTCATTCACATTATCCTCATTAACAAGCATATCCGCTTCTGTTTGAATATCCAGCTCATCAAAAAAGTCAAAATGAATCCCTATAAACCGCGTTTCGTTTTCTGACGTCGCTTCATTCTGGTGGAGCACTCCCGAAGGCAGAAAAATTAGTTGGCCTGCCGTCAGCTCATAACGCTTGCCCCTGATCGTTGTTGCGGCCTCCCCTTGATACACGTACAGCAGTTCAAAATCATACAGCCTTCTGGGCGGGAGCTTGGACATGTGCATGCGCTGGCTCCTTGCATAATGAATGCTGGGCGACCACTCATGAAACGGCGCTCTGCGCTGTAGCGGAAACTGCAGCTCGTTATTAATCACGCTTTTCCCTCCCTTTTTATTGATGGTGACGATGACGATGACGAAAGCGATGATGACGCTGCGATTGCGCGATGATGATGCGACGATCGCGCGATGATGATGCGACGATTACGGGATGATGATGCGACGATCGCGCGATGATGATGCGACGATTACGGGATGGTCCACCAGCGTATGGTGCATTCACGAAATTTTGGCGCACAGCAAGCGTGACGTATTTAAAACTACTCGTGTTTCAGAAAATGTATCTGTCGAGCTGGTAGTGGATCGCATCGGACATATGACGTTTGGTCGCACAGCAAGCGTGACGTATTGCAAAACCACTCATGTTTCAGAAAATGCCTCTGTCGAGCTGTTAGTGGATCGTATCGTGTGACAGAAACTTGGACACAGGTTCCGCTATTTCCCCGAAAAAGGCCCAATCGCTAGTTGAAAGTGACAGACGTTCCGCTATTGTGCAAAAAACATATGAATAAAGACGGAAAATGAGCAAATAGCGGAACGAGTGACCGCGGAAACCTGAAAAAGTAGTTTTTTGGCCCAATAGCGGAACGAGTGTCCGCGAACCCCCGAAAAAGTAGTTTCACAGCCCAACAGCGCATTGAGTGTCTGCGAAAATTCCGAACAGTATTCGTTTAGGAGCACAGCTAGCGGAACGAGTGTCTGCGAACCCCCGAAAAAGTAGTTTCACAGCCCAACAGCGCATTGAGTGTCTGCGAAAATTCCGAACAGTATTCGTTTAGGAGCACAGCTAGCGGAACGAGTGTCCGCGAACCCCCGAAAAAGTAGTTTCATGGTCCACCAGCGCATTGAGTGTCTGCGAAATCCAGAACAGCAATCGTTTAGGAGCACAGTTAGCGGAACGAGTGTCCACGCCCCCCGAGAAAGTAGTATTGTGATCTAACGCGCATTGAGTGTCCACGCCCCCCCCCGAAAAAGTAGTTTCACAGTCCAACAGCGCATTGAGTGTTTGCGAAATCCAGAACAGCAATCGTTTAGGCGCACTGCTAGCGGAATGAGTGTGAATGAGTGACTGACAAACGCATGCATTCGGAATGATTCGATGCTATGAACTCCAATAGGGCGGGCAATTGTCGCTATTCGCGAAGAAACGGCCCGTCCCAAGTAAAGGATGTACAACGTATCTTTTGTGAAAACAATTCAACGGAATTGTGCAAATAATATCTATTCTACCTAAATATATTTCTATTAAATTCTTATAATATAAGTATTATTACATGTAATTTAACGCAGATCAACATGACGGAAACAGTTAAACAATGATTTAAGCATTGGTATTCAATACGTAACGAAGGAGCGATAGGTGATGAAAAAAGGAATTAACATTTGGTCCTTTAAAGAAGGCAAATCGATTAAAGAGTGCATTGCTCTTGCAAAGGATGCAGGCTTTGATGGAATCGAGCTGTCTTTGAACGGCTCAGGAGAGCTTAGCCTGCAAGCAACTGATCAAGAAATAGCAGAGATTCGCGCTCGCGTACAAGATGCTAATTTGGAGATTGCTGGATTGGCAACAGGCTTGTATTGGGATTATCCGATGACAAGTGATGATGCAAGCATCCGCTCCAAAGCTGTTGATGTATGCAAGAAGCAGCTTGAAACCGCTGCAGCGCTAGGCGTAGATGCTATTCTTGTCATTCCGGGCGCAGTAGGCGTTGACTTTATCCCAGGTGCTAGCGTGGTGAATTATGAGCGCGCATATGAGCGTGCCCATGAAGCGATCAATTCTCTCGTTCCATTTGCAGAGAGTGCAGGCGTTTCAATTGGCATCGAGAACGTTTGGAACAAATTTTTATTGTCTCCGCTAGAGATGCGTAATTTTATAGATGAACATAAATCGGATTTTGTAGGCTCTTATTTTGACGTGGGCAACGTGGTTTACAGCGGCTACCCTGAGCATTGGATCAGCATTTTGGGTCACAGAATCAAGCGCGTACACTTTAAAGATTACCGTCGTACTGCCGGCGGTCTTCATGGCTTTGTTGACTTGCTTGCAGGCGATGTGGATTATCCAGCTGTTGTAGAGGCGCTCAAAGGCATCGGCTACAACAACTATGTGACCGCTGAGATGATTCCTAATTATGCGCACCATACCGATCAAATTATTTATAACACTTCCGGCGCCATGGATGCTATTCTTGGCCGCACCAATCGAAACTAGGAGCTCACAGGGAGGATAATTACATGATTAAAGTAGGACTAATCGGCTTTGGATTTATGGGCAGAATGCATTTTGACAACTATGTTCGCTTGATGAAGGAAGGCAGAGACGTACAATTGGTTGCGATCTGCGACTTAAGAATCGAAGAGCTCAAGCACGGATCTACTTGGGGCAACATCGCGACAGAACAGTCCGTTTACGATTTGACGCCGTATAATCTGTACGACAATATTCAAGATATGCTTGATAATGAAGAGCTGGATATGGTTGACCTTGCTCTGCCTACTCCACTGCATGCGGACGTATCCTGCAGCATGCTTGAGAGAGGGCTGCATGTGCTGTGCGAGAAGCCGATCGCGCTATCGGCTGAAGAAGGCCGCCGTATGGCAGAAACAGCAAGGAAAACAGGCAACAAGCTAATGATCGGACAGTGCCTGCGCTTCTGGCCTGCCTATGAATATTTGAAGTCCTGCGTGGAAGATGGCCGTTACGGCAATGTTGTTTCCGGTAACTTCTTCAGAGGCGGTGCTTCACCGCAAGGCTGGTTCCTTGACGGCACCCAAAGCGGTGGCTGCATGGTGGATATGCATGTTCACGATACAGATGTTATTAACTGGCTGTTCGGCATGCCTACTCACGTATCTTCGCTTGCGCGCAACGTTATTCCAGGCAGCGCTTATGATACGGTATCAACGAACTATTTCTATCCAGACAATAAAGTAATCAACGCACAGGCTGACTGGACGCTGCAAGGCGATTTTGGCTTCTCAATGACTTACCGCGTCAACTTCGAGAAGGGCAATATTGTTTTTGACGAGAAGGGCGTTAAAGTAAATCCTGAAGGCGCAGAAGGCTTTATGGCTGAGCTATCCAGCGACATGGGCTACTACCGTGAAATCAGCTACTTTATCGATACAATCAATAATAATACTGAGAATACAGTATGTACGCCTGAAAGCGCAGTAAAATCCTTGGAAATCATCGAAGCGGAAATCCGTTCTGCCGATAATCAAGGTGCTATTGAGAAGCTAGGCTAAGCAGTAAGAGCGACCGCATATCATTAGAACAAAGAGGCTGCTACTTAAGGTTATAGAAACCTTAAGGGCAGCTTCTTTGATTTATAAGACGTTATAAGTTTTCACTATAAGCTTGTTCTTATAATCGCCGGTAAATGCGCCTGTCCAAAAGACGGCGGAGCATTTATCCTAGCGTATCTGGCCGATTTGCATTAGCTACTTTTCCATACTATCATGGATATATAAAGTTGATTTTGAAAAATACATTTTATTAATATTCCGCTTTATAACTTTTGTATCCATGTGAGGAGCTTTAAATATGAAGAATGGTTTTCCCATAGAGCAATTCAAACGATTAAAGGATGAAGTTACACGTTTTATGATGCTGTATCAGTTCGCGCTAAGCGAGCTTGAAACTAAAATTGAAATTTTAAAAGAAGAATTTCATATGCTGCATGATTACAACCCGATAGAGCATACAAAGTCACGAGTGAAATCGCTGGAGAGTATTATAAATAAGGTAAGCAGAAAAGGTCTGGTTTTATCGATACCGGAAATCAAGGAAAATATTAAGGACATCGCTGGTCTTCGCATTACTTGCTCATTTATATCCGACATATATCGTATTTGCCAAATGCTGCAAAATCAATCTGATCTCAAGGTGCTGGAAATAAAGGATTACATTAAAAATCCAAAGCCTAACGGCTACCGCAGTCTCCACATGCTTGTAGAAGTGCCCGTTTACATGTCAGACGGGAAAGAAAATATTTGCGTGGAAATCCAAATCCGTACGATAGCGATGGACTTTTGGGCGAGCCTGGAGCATAAAATTTTCTATAAATACAATCAGTCTGTGCCAATAGAGCTTATTAATGAATTGAAGGAAGCTTCAGATAATGCCAACAGGCTTGACCAACAGATGGAACGGCTTAACCGTGACATTTCGGCTATTAAAGAGCTTCAGGGTGATAACAGCCAAGAAGAATTTGCAAAGCTGCTGCTTTCCAATGAACAGTTTATGCTTCCAGCCAGTCTAATTGATATGAAAACTATACCAGAATAAGACGAAATAAGAGGCTTGGCTATTGGACAATACGATTGTTTTTTAGTAGGATAGTAGACATAGTAGAGAGAATGACAATCAGCGACGATAGTTTGGGGGATGAGCCTATGCTGCAATTAGGATCGAAGGTCGTCATAGTGGCTGACCAATTTGAACAAAATCTCCCGGTCGGGGAGTATGGATATATAATCGCGTATGATCGCAATGCTGATAATGTATTTGACTATGTGCTGCGAGTGCCTAATGCGAATCGCAACTTCCTGGTCCCGGATGAGGATGTTGAGCTGGAGGAGGTGCTAATCCAGCAAGAAGTGGATCGCGTGGAGAAGGAGCTTCTGATCGATTACGCGCTTGCGACCTACAATGAGCAATTATTCAATTATATTATGCGCGGCGACGAGGAGCTTGAGGAAGATGCTTCAGCCAAAGAGCCGCAAAGCAGGGACGATTTTATTCGTCAGGTTAATTTGAAGGCCTGGATCTAATATTTTATTATAAAAGATCATATACAAAGCTGCCCAAGGATCAGATTTGCTGATGCCGGGCAGCTTTTTTTGAATTTAACAGCACTTAAGAGGCATTTACATTGCTGTTGCTTGCCCAAATACGTTATAATAATAAGCATGACTTTATAGAGGAGAGTATGACGATGAGCATAACTATGAAGGATGTTGAGCATGTTGCAAGCCTGGGTCGCCTGCGTTTGAGCGAGGATGAGAAGCAGATGTATACAGAGCAGCTCAATACCATTATTAATTACGCGAATAAGCTTAACAGCTTAAATACGGATGATGTTGCTCCAACTAGCCATATATTGCCGCTTACGAATGTAATGCGTGCTGACGAGCGCAAGTCTTCGCTTCCAATCGAGAAGGTGATGGCTAATGCTCCGGATGAGGAAGACGGTCAATTTAAGGTGCCAGCGGTACTTGAATAATACAATGGGGTTTATTTTGAAAGGAGGAGCTATTGTTGGCATTGTTTGATTTGCGTCTACAGGACGTACATAAGAAGCTTGAGCAGAAGGAAGTATCCGTTTCGGAACTCGTGGATGCATCCTTGGCTCGCATTAAAGAAACAGATCCGGCGATTCAAGCTTTTATTACGGTAAATGAGGAAGGGGCTCGCAAGCAGGCAGCTGAGCTCGATCAGCAAGCACCTGGCAGCAATTTGCTGTTTGGATTGCCGGTTGGCGTGAAAGACAATATTGTAACAGAAGGCTTGCTTACTACTTGTGCCAGCCAGTTTCTGAGCAACTACAATCCAATTTATGACGCAACCGCAGTACGCAAGCTGAAGGATGCGCAGTCTGTTATTATGGGCAAGCTCAATATGGATGAATTCGGCATGGGCGGCTCCAGCGAGAATTCTAGCTATTTTGTAACGCGTAACCCATGGAATACTGAGCGTGTAGCAGGCGGCTCCAGCAGCGGCTCGGCAGCAGCTGTAGCGGCTGGACAAGTTTATTATGCGCTGGGTTCAGATACAGGCGGTTCGATTCGTCAGCCAGCAGCTTTTTGCGGCATTGTTGGCCTTAAGCCGACTTATGGGCTAGTATCGCGCTTTGGCCTCGTTGCTTTTGCCTCTTCATTTGATCAAATCGGACCACTTACAAGAAATGTAGAGGATGCAGCCTATGCGCTTCAAGCCATTGCTGGTCATGATGCTGGCGATTCAACTTCTGCCAAGGTTGATATTCCTAATTACAGCGAAGCGCTGACTGGAGAAGTCAAAGGGCTTCGCATAGCTGTGCCAAAAGAGTATATTGGCGAAGGCGTAGATCCGCGTGTGAAGGAATCGATTCTAAATGCACTTAAAGTTTTTGAATCGCTTGGCGCTACATGGGAAGAGGTATCCATGCCGCATACCGAATATGCGGTAGCAACCTATTACTTGCTGTCTTCATCGGAAGCATCCTCGAACCTTGCACGTTTTGATGGAGTGCGCTATGGTGTTCGTGCCGACAATCCTGATAACCTGTTGGATCTATATTTGAAATCACGCAGCGAAGGCTTCGGACATGAGGTAAAACGTCGTATTATGCTGGGAACTTATACGCTAAGCTCCGGCTATTATGATGCTTACTACTTGAAGGCTCAAAAAGTACGCACACTTATTAAACAAGATTTCGATAATATCTTTAAGCAATATGATCTGGTTATTGGACCGACTTGTCCGACTCCGGCCTTTAAGATCGGTGAGCATGCAGGCGATCCGCTGACGATGTATATGAATGATATTTGTACGATCCCTGCGAGCCTGTCCGGTGTTCCGGCAATCAGCGTGCCTTGCGGCATGGTTGATGGAATGCCTGTCGGCATGCAAATTATCGGCAAAGCGTTTGACGAATCCACTGTTTTGCGCGCTGCGCATGCTTACGAGGGACAAACGCAATATCATACAATGCGTCCAGAGCTTTAATATTTAATATAAGAAACGCTCGCTTCTATACAAGGATGAGCAGAGTTTCTTGTTGATGATTATATCTGTTTAAGGAAGGGAACGATATCGATGTCTGAACCGAAGAAATACGAAACGGTTGTCGGGCTGGAGGTTCACGTTGAGCTGCATACAGAGAGTAAAATCTTTTGCGGCTGCTCAACAGCCTTCGGCGCGCCGCCGAATACACATACATGCCCGATCTGCTTGGGCCATCCTGGCGTATTGCCAGTCGTAAATGAGAAAGCCGTAGAATATGCGATTAAAGCTGCTATGGCTATCAATTGCGAGATTGGAGATATCAGCAAATTCGACCGCAAAAATTACTTCTATCCGGATTCACCGAAAGCTTACCAAATTTCGCAATTTGATCAGCCAATCGGTCAGCATGGCTGGGTGGATATTGAAGTAAACGGCGAGACCAAGCGAATCGGCATCACTCGACTTCATTTGGAAGAAGATGCGGGTAAGCTTACACATGTGGATGGCGGCTTTGCTTCCCATGTTGACTTTAACCGGGTTGGTACACCGCTCGTTGAGATTGTAACAGAACCTGACATTCGTACACCTGAGGAAGCTAAAGCATTCTTGGAGAAGCTTAGAGCGATTATGCTCTACTGCGAAGTTTCCGATGTCAAAATGGAAGAAGGCAGCCTGCGCTGCGATGCGAACATCAGCTTGCGCCCTTACGGGCAAGAGAAGTTCGGCACACGCGCCGAGCTGAAGAACATGAACTCCTTCCGCGGTGTACAGCGCGGCTTGGAATATGAAGAAATTCGTCAGGCGGAAATTTTAGACAGCGGCGGAGAGGTCGTTCAGGAAACGCGCCGCTTCGATGACGCACTTGGCAAAACATTCTCCATGCGCGGCAAGGAAGAAGCGCATGACTATCGTTACTTCCCAGACCCGGATCTCGTTCGCATCATCATTAGCGAGGAGTGGAAGGAAAGTATTCGCGCTACGATTCCAGAGCTTCCAGATGCACGCAAAGCACGTTACACTTCCGAGTACGGTTTGCCATCCTATGATGCAGAAGTAATCACAGCTTCCAAGAAGCTTGCGGATTTCTTCGAGGAAAGCATGTCCTATACAAAGGATGCGAAAGCTGTATCTAACTGGATTATGGGCGATTTGCTCGGCTATTTGAATGCGAATGGCAAAGAGCTGTCCGATGTTAAGATTACAGGACAAGGTCTTGGCGAGATGATTGGACTGCTTGAGAAAGGTACGATCAGCGGCAAGATTGCGAAGACTGTATTTAAAGAAATGCTGGAAAGCGGCAAGCTGCCACAGCAAATTGTTGAGGAGCAAGGTCTCGTGCAAATTAGCGACGAAGGTGCGCTGCTTGCAATTGTAGACAAAATTATTGCTGCTAATCCGCAATCCGTTGAAGATTTCAGAGCAGGCAAGGAGAAAGCAATCGGCTTCCTCGTTGGCCAAATCATGAAAGAAACAAGAGGCAAAGCAAATCCTGCACTAGTGAATAAGCTATTGCTGGAGCGTTTGGCTTAAAGTACAGGCTTTTCCAAAAACGGGACGCCAAGTTAGCTGATTTTATAACAGAGAAGTGAATATATATGAAAGAAGCGCAAGCTTGAGGGTATTTTCCCTTCGGCTTGCGCTTTTTGCTGTAATCGAAGTATTCGCTTTGTCTTCCTGTATTTGTAAGCGGGAAGCCGTCGTAATGCCATCTGTTTAGAATTGTAACGGAACTGATAGGCTCTATTTAGCAATAAAAAGATGTTTTAAAAGTGTAACGGAACTGTGGAGCGCTATAGGTGATCTTTCCCTGTTTAGGTAGTGATTTTGAGTAAATAAGGTTTCTCGGTTCCTTTAGATTTTAGAATAAGCTGATTTCTGTACAATAGCACGTCTGAGTTCCGTTAGCGTTTTTCAACAGCCTGATTTGGTGTGTGAGCGTCAAAGGCTTGTTCTTCCGTAATGGGGACTTCTATCGAAGCAAAGGATATTGGCGATTAATGGTGGGTGATGAAGCAATAGAAAAGAAACGGAGAGCAGGATTGGGACTGGAGAAGCGTCGGCGTCCGCCTTTGTATGCCTATTTTTAACCTATAAAGGTTTTATAAATCATAAAAATAGGCATACAACAGCGGTCGGAAGCCCAAACTTGATCGCAGTGCCATGCCTTTCTCATTGCTTGCTATGCAAGAAGTGTACCAGCACTGAACCATGCCGCAAAAGTCGCAATTAAATTGAAGGATTTCAAAGTATACCTAATTAAATTTAAAGATTTACATGCTACAATATACGAAAATCTGAGAGGGGGATTGGTTGTATTTGTTTAAACGGTTGCGCATCAGATCGCTAAAGCATAAGCTTATTTTTATTTTCTTTGCGATAACGGCAACCGTTCTGATCGTGCAGGTGACCGTGTTTCAAGGCTGGATCGGGACGATTATCCGAGATCAAACGAAAACGTATTTTGAAGAAACCATTCGTCAAATCGGCAAACGGGTAGAAATGCAGTATGAACAATTCCATGAAAACATGGAGTCCGCGCGTCAGAACCAGGTCATTAAAAATTATTTGCGCGATTTGAAAAATAATGCGATTCACTATCATATTGCCAAATATAAAATAAGCAACCAGGTGCTGCGCGCATCAAAGCTGGATGTGATCGATAATATTTTCGTTTTTCCCGTCGATCATGAACCGATGAACTTGTTTTATTCAATTCCGATCTTTGAAGCAGATGATGAGACAAAAAAGTTAATGGAGAGTTTTGATGTAAGGCATGCAAATGAAGTGATTTGGCAAGTACAGCTGGAGCCTTTCCAGGTTAGCGTCATGATGTACATATATGAGGGGAAGGATTTGCTGGGTCTGCTCAGGATTGATCTGAGCGAAAGCTTTTACAAGCAGATTAACGAGGTGGCGTTGGGCGAAAGCGGACAAGTATACCTGATCAGAGACGGGATGATTACCTATGCCCATGATATGAGCTGGATTAACAAACAGGAGTCAGAGCTGGCGGCTGTGTCTGGAACAAAGGTGGAATATCCGTTTGAGTACCGTAACTGGAAGATGATCGGCATTGTGCCGGACAAAGAGCTGATTCATCAAGTAAGCCAGGTAAACCGCATTTTTTTATTTATGGAAATTTTGATTATGATCGCCATTCTAGCTTTTTTACTCTCGACTGTCCGCCTTATTTTGAAACCGCTTAAAAAGCTGCTAAAAGGGATGGAGCATATTCAGCAGGGCAAGCTCGATGTCATTATTGGACACAAAGGGGATGATGAATTTAGCGTAATTATAAGACAATTCAACGATATGGTGGAAAGAGTAGATCATTTGATCAAAACGATTTATCACCAGCAAATCCATTACCGTAAAACCGAGATGATGAATTTGCAATCCAAGCTGGATCCGCATTTTTTATACAACACGCTGGATATGATTTACTGGTCGGCGATTGTGAAGGACGAAGAGGAGATTGGCGAGGCGATCTTGGCGCTTTCGAGCATTTTGCGCTACTCCATTTCTTATAAGAACGAGTTTGTAACGATTGCAGAGGATCTCGGTCAGTTGAACAATTATCTCAAAATTCAGAAAATGAGGTTCGAGAATAAGCTGGAATACAGCATGGACATTGCCGAGGATATTTTAGAAGTGAAAATACCAAGACTGCTTATTCAGCCGCTGCTGGAAAATGCCATTAAATATGCTTTTGAAAATATGAAAATTGGCGGGAATATTACAGTTAAAGCTTATGCAGTTAGACAGGACTTATATTTTGAAGTTATTGATAACGGTATTGGCATGAGTGAAGAAAAAATGAATCGCCTGTTGAACAATGCCGGCAATAAAGGAAACGGCGGTATTGGCATCCGGTTAATCCAGCATCGCATCGCATATATTTTTGGCGAAGGATACGGCTTGTCCATTGACAGCAAGCAAGGGAAAGGCACTAAAGTAACGATTCATCTCAATAAAAATACGAATTTTTTGCATGAAGAAGATGCAGTGCTTTAATGAGCAGCTTTGAGCAGCTGATTAGGAGGGGTTTATGCTGAAAATTTTATTAGTAGATGATGAGGTGTCGGTCCTTAAAGGGTTATATCATGTTTTTACACAAAAATGTCCGCAGCATGAAGTAGTTGATACGGCGCAAAGCGGGTTAGAAGCGCTGCAAATTTTGCAACACAGCCATGTTGATGTTGTGATTTCCGATGTCAGGATGCCGGAGATGGATGGCATTGAGCTGACGGAAGCGATCCGCAGCCAGTATCCTCATATTACCGTTATTATTTTGAGCGGTCATGCTGATTTTGATTATGTCAGACAAGCGATGAAAAAGGGCGCTTATGATTATTTATTGAAGCCGTGCCGTTATCAAAGCATCCTGGAGCTTCTTCAAAAGCTTGAGGAGCAGCGGGCGAATACCGAGCTGCAGCAATATCGTTCTCTCAATCAGGAGCAGCTACAGCTTGCCTTGGCCGGAAAGGGGGATGTGCTGGATGGAATAGAGCAAGCGGCAGAATTAACGCTGGCTGTTATTGGGGTGCGCGAATATATGGATACTTACATTGAGCATGCCCTCACCCAACTGCTTGATAAGTGGAAATTAAAGCTCGCAGATCTTGATATCGCGCATAAGGATGAGCGGTTAATCGTCTTATTTCGCAGGCCTGTTCCTCAGCTTGGGGATAAGCTGCATCAGCTGCTTCACACGGTGCGCAAGCAGGGAATAACGCTATTTATCGCGGAGCATACGTTTCAAGCACATCGGAATGGGCTGTTGGATGCCTACCAGTATTGTGAGAAGATGCTCGAGTTTTTAACCTTTAATGAATATGCGACGGTGCTCGACAACAAGCAGTATGAAAATAAGCTGAACGCTTCTCAAAAGGTGAAAATTGCGGACAGTATTAATGGCAAATCACTGCTCAGATATTTGCTCCATGCAGATTGTAAAAATATGAAGAGCTTTGTAGATTGGAACATGGCCAAGCTGCTCCAACTGGACGTACATATCGATCCAGTGCGGATACGCCGAGAGCTTATTTGCCAGTTGTCTTATTTGGAGCATGAGTACATCGAGCAGCGCATTTCCGGCCAGGAAGAAATAACAAACCCATACATCGATGAGATTAACAGCAAGCAAAGCTTTCGAGAATTACTAGGTTGGCTCAAAGCTTATTTGTATAAGCTGATGATGTTTATTAAAGATGAGGAGCTAAAGCCGCAATATATTTTGGCAGCCAAGCAGTATATCGAACGAAACTATATGGAAAGCTTGACGCTGGCATCCGTCTCGCAGACTGTATTTTTAAATCCATGGTACTTCAGCACCCAGTTCAAAAAGTATATGAATATCAGCTTTGGCGATTATTTGAATGAAGTGCGGATTCGTATGGCAAAGGAATTTTTAAAGCAAAGAGATTTAAAGGTGTATCAGGTGGCAGAGATGGTCGGCTTTCAGGATGCGGCTTATTTCAGCACCGTATTTAAAAATCTGGAGAAAATCAGTCCGAAAGAATATCAGAAAGCGTTTACAAAAAACTGATGAAATTAAAAGAATTCAAATGATATTCCAAAGAAAAAATGTGGATGATTGCTACAATGGGGTCATTCCATTTTGAAGGAGGACTGTAGATGAAGCAAGCAAGAAAATTTATTCCGTTGCTATTGATAATAGCTTTAGTATTAACGGCATGCTCAGACTCGAAGAACAATGGATCAGGCGGTACAGGAACAGACAAACCAAGCAGCAGTAAAAACGTAAGCTCGAACGGGGGGAAAATGACAGATGTAGGAACACCGCGCAGCGAGACGTTAATTGTCGACATATTAAATGGAACAAGCGCAGATCCAGAGCGAATGAATCCGTATATGCCGGGAGCGGTGTCGATGGACAGCGGCCTGCATCAATTGATTTTTTCGCATTTATGGGAAATCGATACGGTGAAGGGGGAGCAGATGCCAGAGCTGGCAGCAACCTTCCCAAAGAAGCTGGATGATAGCTACACGAAATTTTCATTCAAAATTCAGGAGGGGCTGACCTGGTCAGACGGTGTTCCATTTACAGCTCACGATGTAGAGTTTACAGCCAATATGATTTTAAATTCAAAAGAGCTTGCCTACAGCGGATACTTTTCAACCTTAGTCAAAACCATGAAGGCAACCGATGACTATACGATCGAGGTGGAGACAGTCGCACCAGAGACTAGGCTGTCGCAGAAGCTTGGAGTAGTTATTTGGGGCAATTCGTTCCGAATAATGCCAAAGCATATTTGGGAGAAGGAGGATCCTACGCAGTTCAAGTTTTCAGATCCGGTTGGCGTAGGTCCCTACAAGCTCAGCAAGCGGGACACGCAAGGAAATTGGTTCTTATACGAAAAACGAGAGGATTGGCAGAACAGCACAGTTGGAAAGCTGGTTGGCGAGCCTGGGCCTAAATATATTTTATTCAAATATTTTGGACCCGAGGAAAAACGGATTATGGCCGCTATTCAGCATGATATGGATGTGCTGCAGGATATTACGCCGGAAAGCTGGGAAATTCTTCAGCAAAAGAATGAATACGCGCAAGCATGGTATGAAAATTTTCCTTACGCCACGATGGATGACCCTTGTCAGCGGGGAATGTCGTTCAACAATTTGAAAGCGCCGTTCAACAGTACGAATGTGAAATGGGCATTGGCGCTTATGACTGACATTAAAAATGTATCGCTCGGCACTTTCGGCGGAATGCTGCGGGTGTCTCCGATCCAGGTGCCTCCAGTCAGCGTGCTGCAGGATACGTACCATAAGCCAATGCTAAGCTGGTTGAAAAGCTTTGCGCTTGAAGACGGCTACAAGCCGTTTGATGAAAGCTATGCGACTGACATGATCGAGGTGCTTAAGCAGCAGGGAGTGGAAGGCTTGCCAACTGACCAGAAGGATATTGTGAGCACCTTTGGCGTAGGCTGGTGGAAGCATGATCCGGAGAAGGCGGCCGAGCTGCTCGAAAAGGAAGGCTTCAAAAAACAAGGCAACAGCTGGCTGCTGCCTGACGGCAGCCCATGGCAAATTACGATCAATGCCCCTGCCAATTTCGAAATAGAGTCGATGCGCCTTGCATTTGCGGTTGCAGACAGCTGGAGAAAGAACGGCGTTGATGTGACGGTGCAGCAAATGGATCACGCTACGTTCTGGGATGCGGAAGCTACCGGCTCATTCATGGTTGGCTCATACTGGCCGTCTTGCGGCTTGCTGCCGGATACGACAGCGCAAATGAGCGGCTGGCATGAGAAGTATGTTGTTCCAACGGGCGATAGAGCATCAAGCAATGCCAATCGCTGGGCCAATGCCGAGGTTAGCAAGCTGCTGGATGAGCTAGACTCCATTCCGGGCGACAATCCGCAGGTTATTGAGAAAATTACAGAAATCAACAAGCAATTTGTGAAGGAGCTGCCGTTTTTAGCGATGTTCGGCACTTCGAAATTTGTGCCGGTCGACACCTATTATTGGGAAGGCTTCCAAAGCTCAAATAATGGATTCGAAGGTCCGTGGTGGTGGTGGTCGCAGTTTAAATACTACACGCCTCATCTAAAGCCGACGGGACGATAATCCATCAACTGAGACTGTTGATTCATTGTGGATGTTGCAATAAGCAATAGAAAAGAAACGCCACTACGAGCCAGATTAGCCTTACGACCGCTGTTGTCCGTCAATTTTTTTATCAAATAAGCCAAGATAAGGTGAAAATTGACGGACAAAGGCGGGCGCTACCGCTTCTCCAGCGCCAATCTGGCTCTCCGTTCATCTTTTCTATTGCTTATAAATGAATGTTGCTCACAATCCATCAACAGCTTCCAACTGAACGTTAGCCGGCCTCTGCCCAGGCAGGCATAGCGGTTAAACTCGCACAAGGAAAGGCGGTGCATGACGGGTGAGCTTCTATAAGTTTCTAATATCCAGAATCATTACCTTTATTCTCGTTATCTTTATTGGCATTACAACCGTATTTTTTGTGCCGCGCTTTTTGCCGTCTGACCCGGTAGAAGCGATGATTGGCTCCATGACATCGAAGTCAGCTTTTATGGACCCGGTCGCGGTGGAAAAAATAAGAGAAACACTTAACGAATCCTTCGGTCTGGAGGGCTCCTTGTTTTCTCAATACTTTGGATTTTTAAAGCGAGTCGTGCTGACGCAGGATTTCGGACCGTCTTTGGCCAACTATCCGACTCCTGTCAATGAGATGATTGCCAGAGCTTTGCCATGGACAATGGGGCTGCTGCTTACTTCCACGCTTATCGCTTGGGCGATTGGCAACGGGATCGGGCTGCTTGCCGGCTTCCGCAAAGAGAAGGCGTATTCCAAGCTGCTGGAGAGCATATCGATTATGCTTTATCCGGTTCCCTATTACATTTTGGCGCTTGTGCTCATTATGCTGCTATCCTACGTCATTCCGATATTTCCGCTGTCCATAACGATTTTGAACTATGAGTTTTCATGGGAATTTATTAAAAATGTCATTTATAACTCTGCGCTGCCTGCGCTATCGATCATTTTAGTAGGAACGGGCTGGTGGGTTATAAGCATGAAGACGCTATCGGCGGGCATTGCGGAGGAGGACTATGTTCATTTTGCCAGATTAAAGGGCTTGTCCGAATCGAAGATTATGATGAAATACGTTATGCCTAACGCGACATTGCCGCAAATTACGATGCTCGCGCTGCAGATTGGAACGATTTTTAATGGAGCGCTTATTACAGAAATTTTATTTGGCTATCCTGGCG
Source organism: Paenibacillus sp. IITD108 (assembly GCF_036541265.1). Lineage (NCBI taxonomy): Bacteria > Bacillati > Bacillota > Bacilli > Caryophanales > Paenibacillaceae > Paenibacillus > Paenibacillus sp. IITD108. The sequence continues at coordinate 29,834 of NZ_JAZHCT010000008.1, forward strand.
TTGGCGCACTTATTTACTCTGGCATTTTGCAGGCGGACTATAACCTCATTATGGGGACGATCACGATCTCGATCATATCAGTGGCCGGCTCAACCTTTATTGTCGATTTGATCTATCCTTTTCTAGACCCTCGAGTTCGGTATAAATAGGCGGTGATAGGATGAAAAATTGGAATTTTAGACTGAGCGCGGGCATGATTATTTTGATTTTGTTTTTAATTCTAGGCTTTATCGTACCGCTTTTCTCGACGGTTAATTCGATGGAATGGGGAACCTATCCCAAAAATTTAAAGCCGAGCTGGGACCATTTTTTAGGCACGACCAATCTAGGTCAGGACACCTTTTGGCTGCTTGCCGATGCGATACGCAATTCCTTTATTATAGGTATACTTGTAGCTTTTTTCGCTACGTTGATCGGGGTCATTTTAGGCTTGTGGGCCGGCTTTAAAGGCGGTATTGTGGATCGGCTCATTACGCTTATGACAGACTCCTTTATCGTTATTCCTTCCCTGCCTATTCTCATTTTGCTGGGGAGCATGTTGAAGGGCAGAGCCTCGCTCCTCTATATTGCGCTGGTGCTTATTATTTTCAACTGGCCCTGGCCGGCACGGCAGCTGCGCTCTATGGCCTTGTCATTGCGAGAAAGAGAGTTTATCAGCACCGCTATTTTTTCCGGACAAAGCACCTTCCGAATTTTGCTGAAAGAAATATTTCCTTTCGTCTCCGGCTGGTCGCTAGCGAACTTCGTCAATACGATACTGGTTGCCATCGGCGCAGAATCCGGGCTTGCCGTGATCGGCATGTCAAGCAACGAGAAATCTACTCTTGGCACGATGATTTATTGGGCAAATCAGCATCAAGCGATGCTGGGCGGGCGCTGGTGGTGGATCGGAACGCCGGTAGTGGCGATCACGCTGATCTTTATAGCTCTATTTCTAGTTATGACCGGGTATCAGCAGTATTCTGCCTTAAGAAGGGGGAAGTAGCATGCTGAAGCTGAACGCAGTCAGTGCGCAGTATAATATTTTGACAGGTTATGTGAAGGCAGTAGATAAAGTAGATTTTGAAGTAAAAGCAAATGAGATTTTCGGCATAGCGGGGGAATCAGGCTGCGGCAAATCGACGCTGCTTAAGGTGATGTATGATTTGATCAGCTATCCGCTGGAAATTAGTCAAGGCTCAGTAGAAATCCATTCCAGAAGCAATGACCAGAAGATTTACCGTAATGGCGAAATTAATAAAAGCTGGTGGAAGGTTATCTCTTACGTGCCGCAAGGCGCGATGCATGTGATGAATCCGGTTAAAAAAGTAAAAACACAATTTTTTGATTCGATCAGCAAGTATCATGGCAAGCAAAACAAAAAACAGCTGGAGCAGGATATTATTCAGTATTTAAAGGAGCTGGAGCTGCCGCCTGAAGTGCTTAAGGCTTATCCCCACCAGCTTAGTGGGGGTATGCGCCAGCGGGTGCTGATCGCGCTGGCCACCTTCTTAAGACCTGACATTGTGCTCGCTGATGAACCGACGACGGCATTGGATGTTATTGTGCAGCGAGGCATACTGACGATGCTGTCCCAAGTACAGAAAAAGATGAAAAATTCTATGGTGATCGTCTCGCATGATATGGGCGTTCATTATCAGATTACAAATCGCATGGGCATTATGTATGCCGGACAGATGATTGAGATTGGGCCTACGGAACAGATTTTTGAAAATCCGAAGCATCCTTATACGAAAATGCTGATCAACGCGCTGCCGAGAATCGGCGACAACAGCCAAAAGGAAGGCATCCCAGGTACGCCGCCTAGCCTGCATCATCCGCCAGCAGGCTGCCGCTTTGCGCAAAGATGCGCGTTTGCAACAGATGTATGCAGAACGATTGAGCCGCTTCGAACAAAGGTTGGAGACGAGCATTATGCGAGCTGTCATTTGCTGCAGGATGCCTATATATAAAGCGGGATAAGGAGGAGCCTATGCCTGATATTTTAAAGATTAAGCAGCTGACGCGGCAATTCAAAATAGGCGGCATGCTGCTGGGCAGCAAAATAACGGCTGTTGATCAGATTGATCTTGCGATTACGGGCGAGAAGCCGCAAATTTTAAGCATTGTCGGGGAGTCCGGCTGCGGCAAAACGACACTCGCCAAAATGATATTGCAGCTGCTCGAGCCAAGCTCGGGGGCTATAGAAATTGATGGCGTGCCGCTATCCTACTATGCAAAGTCCAAGCGGCGCAAAGCATTTTACAAAAAAGTGCAGCCCATTTTTCAAAATCCATTTACATCCTTCAGCTCGCGAAGAACGGTAGAATCCTATTTGTACGAAACAGCTTACAATTTGGATATCGCAAAGAGCAAGCAGGAAGCAAAGCAGCTTATTAAGGAAGCGCTGCAATCGGTTGGTTTGGAGTATGAGCAAATTACGGGCAAATACCCCAATCAGTTTTCGGGCGGGGAGCTGCAGCGCCTGTCTATAGCAAGAGCCCTTATCCCTAAGCCGAGATTAATCGTAGCGGATGAGCCGGTGGCGATGATCGATGCGTCGCTTCGCATGAACATCGTTAATTTGTTCAAGAAGCTGAAGGATGAATACAATGTCAGCTTTATTTATATCACACATGATCTTTCGACAGCTTACTATGTGAGCGATTATATTGCGACTTTGTATCGCGGCAACCTGATCGAGTACGGCAAGGCAAGAGAAATATTAAGCCAGCCCGCACATCCCTACACAGAGCTATTATTAAATTCTATTCCAAGGGTTGGGCAAAAATGGGACGAGGAAGCCAAGCTGCCAGAAATGGAGACGAAGGAGTACGCGATGAACGGCTGCAAGTTTGCCGGGCGCTGCGCTTATGTGAAAGAGGTATGCCGCTCAAGCAAGCCTCCGCTCATGGAGCTGGAAAATGGCCATCAGGTGCTGTGCATAAAGTTTAACGATTATAAGCCTGTCGCTCAAAATGAACCAATTACCCATGCCGTATCACCTATTTCAAAAAATAAATCGATGTAGTGAGGGAGGAATTGAAATGCTTCATCAGCAAGGTTTAGGATTTGATTTGTCGAGTGCTCCTATGATGACTAATGGGAAAACAAGATCGATTTCTGCGGAGAACCCAAAGGGCGAGGTCGGCGCTGGAGGCAAAGAAGCCAGCAATCTGGGCGTTGCCCGCAAAGGGCGGCCATGCATTACGCTGAATCAGGGCGAAACCGTAACATTAGCCGAGATTAACAGTACAGGCGTCATTCAAAACTTCTGGATTACTGTAACGGATCGCACAGAGAAAGGCTATTTTGTGCTGAGAGATTTGGTGCTCCGCATGTATTGGGATGGCGAAGAGGAGCCGTCGGTTGAAGTGCCGCTGGGAGACTTTTTTTGCAACGGCTTTGGTGCCAGAAGCAATGTCAATTCCTTGCCGATCGCCGTCAACCCGACGGGCGGTATGAACTGTTACTTCCCGATGCCGTTCCGCAAATCGGCCAAGATCACGATTGAAAACCAGCATGCCGCTGATATTCACGGCTTCTTCTATCAATTCAATTATACGCTTGTCGATCAGATTCCGGATGAAGCAGCTTATTTCCATGCCCAGTGGAGAAGAGAAAATATTACAACTGAAGCAAAGGATTACACCATACTGGACAATGTAAAAGGTAAAGGTCATTATATTGGCACTTATCTGGCCTGGGCTGCGCTGGAACGCTACTGGTGGGGCGAAGGCGAGATCAAGTTCTTTTTGGATGGGGATGACGAGTGGCCTACGCTCTGCGGAACGGGAACGGAAGATTACTTCGGCGGGGCTTGGTGCTTCTATGAGAAGCGCGACGGCAAAATCGTCGAAGCGACCTATAATACACCTTATCTTGGCTACCCTTATTACTCTAAAACGGATACAACGCGTACAGATATTTTTGGCGAAGACGGCGTTCCGATGCACGGCCTGTACCGCTGGCATTTGATGGACCCGATTCGCTTCGAGAATGATTTGCGTGTGACGATTCAGCAAATTGGGCATAACAGCCGCGACTTATTTGAACGTACAGATGATGTATCCTCCGTAGCCTATTGGTATCAAGCTGAGCCGCATGCACCATTCCCTGCTCTGCTGCCTCCGGAAAGACGCTGGCCAAGATAAAGCTTAGAAGACGCGATTCATCTCTAGATGGGTCGCGTCTTCTTTGTTAAAATATTAGAAAAGTATATGTTTTTATATGATAACTGTTACCTATATTTCATATTTTATAAAATTGGCAAAGATAATGATTAGAATGATCCCAGCCAGTGTAAATTGTTTTAAAAGTTGGAGGGCGTAGCATTGGGTAAGCAACATGAGATGAACGAGTCAAATGAAACGAAACAAAAAAGCAGAATACTTACCGTTCTATGCGCCTTTCTATTGCCGGGAGCCGGTCATTGGTATGCGGGCAGCTATTCTAAAGGCTTGCTGCTGCTTGCCGGTTTTTTGCTGGATCTATTTACCCTCATCCGATTGGCGGAGTGGAATGGCGGCAAGCATCTTTTGCTCATCGTCTACCTAGGCCTTTTGCTGCCGCTATTTTATTATTTTAGCGTATTTGATGCTTTGCAAAGCCTGGAGAAGGAAAAGGAACAAACGCAGCAGTATGCACTTCCTCTTCAAGGTGCGTCATTGGTCCTTATTGGCGTTGCGCTTGTCTTGCTTGTTAACCCGGGATATGCGATAAGAGAGCTGCTGGAGGCCATTGCTCCTTGGCTGACAGGCCTATTGCCCATACTGTTGGCCATATGGCTTGTTCTGCCGACTGAGGAGCTGCGCAGCGGAAATTACAGGCTGGGAAAATATACAGCTTCGCTTGCGATTGCAGCGATTGGCTTGATCGGGCTGCTGGATTTTCGATTTGGAAAATCATATTTTTCGCTTATTCCGACTTTTTGGCCTTATTTATTTGTAGCTCTGGGCCTGGAATTGGTTGTTTACAGCATAGTGAACAGACAGAGGCTGAAGCTTCGCGTATCGCTCGGCAGCTTGCTGTTTGCTTTATTGACGGCCTCGTCAACGTACTTTATTACGCAAAACAGCGATTTGCCGGAACGTTTTTTGGAGCAATTTCAAATTCAGCCCAAAATTGCGAGCGAGCTTGGAGAGGCGCAAGGGTTTCATTTTAATAAGCCAGTTATGAATGTGGCAATGAATGAGAATTTAGCGACGGTTAAAATAAACAATACGAATGGGAATGTCGTTGTAGAAACAGCAGATATACCGTATATTCAAGTTTCTTCACAGGTATGGATAGATTTGAAGGGCGAGCAGGAGGCAAAGGCTGCCGCAGAAGAGGCGCAAGTCGTCATAACGGAAGGGGAAACGATGCTGATCGAGGCTCAAAACAGCGCCTATGGCAGCGACAAGCGGATACCGCGCGTAGATATGCATATTGTGCTTCCGCTCCAGTTATCGAATAGATGGGTAGACAACACAATAAATGATGCTGAGGAGCACAGCGGTGCAGAAGTCGAAGCTGAAATAAATGAATCAGCTGGCGAAGAGACTGGTGCAGAAGCATCTGTAAAAAAATCAAATGAAGCCGTTAAAGAAATAGATGGCTCAGAAGCACTAAAGCCTGATGATATTGTGTCCAATGAGACTGCCGATGCTGACGCTGGTCAAGCCATTGAAAGCACTAACGATAATACAACGGATCAATATTATGGCGTTGACGGTGACCTAGCCAATGATCAAATGATAAGGCAACCTGAGCGGCAGCTGAAAATTGATGTGCAAAACGGAACTGTAACCTTGAAGGATTTGCGCCTGAACAAAGGATTAATTGTGAAAATTGACAGCGGGGATGTCGAGGCGTACCGGATTAGCGCACCGATTCAAATTAAGCTTAACAGCGGAAAAATTAAAATGGAGCAAGTGATCGGCGACAGCACGCTGGAAACTAAAAACGGGATTATTGAAGCGCTGGATATATTCGGTCAAGTGTATGCAAAAGCTACAAATGGCAGCGTCGCCTTAACCCGCGTGGAAAATGCAATTGAGGCGGAAACAAAAAATGGAAATATCGATATATCCTATGCCGCCAGCTCGATTAAAGCGGATACGCTTAATGGCAATATATCAGTAATGAGTCCGCTTGTTAAAGGAGACTGGGATTTGGACAGCTCTGTAGGTGAAATCTCCGCTGCATTGCCGACTGAAGGAGATTATGCGGTGCACGGCTCTGTAACGTTTGGGACAATCACATCCGAGCTTCCTTTTGAAATTGTACGCAAAACGATAAAAGGCAGGAGCGGAACAGGAGCTTTTAGAATACAAATTAATGCCACAAATAGCATTTCTATAAAAGCTTTGCCATAAGCTTAATAGGGAACGTTCATTGACAAAGTATTATTATTGAACGTACAATAGTAATAATAATTATTATTAAGAAGGGCGTGAGGGGAATGGGACTAAGTGTGAAGAAAGCACTAGAACAACTAAAAATGACTGGCGTCCGAATGACCCCGCAGCGTCACGCAATATTAAGTTACTTGATGGATTCCAAATCCCACCCTACAGCGGATGAGATATATAAAGCACTTTCACCGGATTACCCAAGTATGAGCGTAGCAACTATATATAACAATTTAAGATTGTTTGTAGAGGCTGGTTTAGTGCGTGAGCTGACCTATGGTGATGATTCCAGTCGTTTTGATGCTGATTTGTCCGACCATTATCATGCAATTTGCAAAAATTGCGGAGAAATCGTCGACTTCGGCTATCCTCCATTGTTAGAAGTGGAGCGAGCGGCTTCCAAGGAAACAGGCTTTGTCGTGCAAGGACATCGCATGGAGATTTATGGGGTTTGCGCTTCGTGCAAAATGTCGCATGCCAAATAATACCCGAGAAGCCAATTTTATCTAATGTAAGACAATGAACATGAGACGTGCCGTGAAGCGATAACGCTAATCAGCACGTTTCTTTAAATTATAAGAATTTATAAGTTATTCTTATTTAAACAAATATAGAGATAGCAGGAGTGTGATGGAGTGGAGAGGCAGTACCCCCCTAGATACGACAGACGCAGAAAGAGTAAGCTAAAAGTATTTATGCTGTTATTTTTTTGCGGCGTGCTTCTAACGATTGGCGGCTGGTATGGTTATATGAAGTATATTCCTAATAATAATCAAGTTGATCCACAATATAGCCTTGAGCACCCGATTACTGTACAAGGTGAAGTGACCGATTTCGGCGCTATTATTGAAAATGACCTTGTGAAGCTGCCGTTGCCGCTGCTCGAGGAATGGCTTGGCGAGGATAATCCTATCCGTTATGAGGCGGAAAGCGGCACATTAATATTTACAACTGCTAATCATGTATTGAAATTAAAGACGGATTCACTGACCGGCAAGCTGAACCAGAAGTCGTATGAGCTTAGAATTGCTGCAGAATCAAAGGATGGCGTAGTCTATATCCCTACAGCGCCTCTTGAAGAGCTGTACGGTGTGCAGGTAGATTATCATAAGGACAGTGGCATTGTAGCTTTGTTTCAACAAGGACAAGCTGTTCAATGGGCCAAATCCGTTAAAGAAAAAGGTGCAGCTGTACGTACCGACGCTACGATTAGAGCTCCCTATATGATGAAGCTGGCACAGGATCAGTCCTTGCAGGTTTGGAAGGAAGCAGAGATGAAAGGCTGGTACCTTGTACAAACAGAGGATGGCCATATTGGTTATATGGCAGCCAAAGACATCGCTTTGACACAAAGCGAGCAGATTCCACCGTTAGCTAAGAAGGAGCCTTTCGTCGCCTGGAAGCTTAAGGACAGCAAAATCAACATGACCTGGGAAGCTGTTTATAATAAACCGGCAGATCACGCCAAAATCCCGCCAATGCAAGGTTTAAATGTGGTCAGTCCGACCTGGTTTGAATTAATCGACGGCAAAGGCACAATTAAAGGAAAGGCCGATCCCGCCTATGTGAAATGGGCGCATGATCAAGGCTTTCAAGTCTGGGCACTGGTTAGCAATGGCTTTGAGCCTAAACAAACATCAGAAGCGCTGGCAACCGCTGAATCGCGCTTTTCGATGATCCAGCAGCTGCTTGCTTTTGCAGAGATTTATAAGCTTCAAGGCATAAATATAGATTTTGAAAATGTATATACTAAGGATAAAGAGAATTTTGTACAGTTTGTTAGAGAACTAACACCGTTGCTGCATGAGCAAGGCTTGGTCGTATCCGTCGATGTTACGCCAAAATCCAACAGTGAAATGTGGTCCGTCTTCCTTGACCGTCCGGCATTAGGCAAAATCGTCGATTTCATGATGGTTATGGCTTATGATGAGCACTGGGGATCCAGCCCTAAATCCGGCTCCGTCGCATCCTTGCCATGGACTGAAAATTCCATTAAACGGATTTTGGAAGAGGACGGCGTTCCAGCAGAGAAGTTAATTTTGAGCATGCCGCTGTATACGAGAGTATGGACAGAAAAAGCAGGCGAGGATGGTAAAATAAAAGTAACCTCCAAAGCTCTGGGTATGGATGCTGTGAAAAAGATTATAGCAGAAAAGTCTTTGACGCCGGTTATGGATGAACAGGCAGGTCAGCATTATGTAGAGTACAAAGAGGACGACGCCTTGAAGCGGATTTGGATAGAGGATGATGTATCTATAAGCGCACGGGTCGCTCTTGCAAAAAAATATAATCTGGCAGGCGTTGCTACCTGGCAGCGTACATTCCAAACGGCTTCCATCTGGAAAACGATTGATGAGCAATTAAAGAAATAGCTATTATTCCATTCTTTTAAAATAAAAGTTTTACGCAAGGATAAACGATTAAAAAAAGAGCTATCTGAATTGTCATGATAGGGCTGTGTGCCGACAATCAGATAGCTCTTTATAGTAGTAAGTTGTAAGTAGTAAGTAGTAAGTAGTAAGCTCTAGCTGTGCGAATGCTGCTCACTAACGGTAGCTGTTGGCTCTGTAGTCGCTTGATTAGGATCAAGCGTCAGCATCGTGCGGCAGAACATGCAACGGTCCGTTGTGCCGAGCATCTTGGTCTGGCGGTGGCATTCCGGACATTCCAGCGCTGTAGCGCTTGTGGACATCATGCCTGCCCAGAAGTAAACCCCAACGCTGATCAGCAAGGAAATCATGCCAAACACCATAAAGATGCCAGCCATTATTTTCCCGGCGCTTCCCCATAAAACGATGCCTGCAGTTCCTAAAATCATGATCCCCATGCCGGCCATCGTAAATACAAGACCCCATAGGCGGAACTCATTTATTTTGGCAGATTTGAAAAAAATCCTTTTCATACTTGAATTCATCTTCTTCATACCTTTCTTAAGCACTAATTATACAGTAATATTTGACTAAAAAAATTGTCGTACAAGCAGGAAAGTGCTGCAAGCTTGTCGAAAGAGAAATAAACTTTAGAATACCATTATAGCCTAATCAGAGTGGATTAGCTATACGGAGGATATTTGTGGAGATTATAAAAAAGCACTTAATCGATGCTTATCGCGTGAATTCCAATGTTGCTTCATTAATTCTTGTTCCAAGTCCTATATCATCACGACCGCTTATCGAAGGAACAAATGCATTAGTAATTGTCGTTCAGCACAAGGCTGCAGATGACAGTTCGTTGGAGCATGTCATAGTTCGCCAACAAAAAGTTGTAATCATGACACTATCCAAGGCGGAGTTATGTAGTCGTTTACAAAGCGGAATTGAAGTAAATAGCAGCGTGATGGAGTGGCTGGTACGGGGAGAGATTTTGTTGGATACCGATGCATACTGGGCTAATACACGAAAAGAAGTATTGTCTTTTCCTGAAAACTTGCGTGAAATGCGATGTTTTAAGGAGTTTTCATTATTCCTTCAAACTTATATGCAGGCAAAGCAGTTTCTTAATGACGGCCATGTGCTTGATGCTTACAGCAATATTTTGCAGGCGCTGCACCATTGGGCGCATATCGTATTGATTGAGGAAGGGATACGGCCTGAATTGACCGTTTGGAAACAACTGCGCAGAGTCCATCCCGGAGTATATAAGCTTTACGAGGAGCTGTCTGCCAGTCCGGAAACGATCGAGCAGAGAGTTCAGCTTGTCATGCTGGCTTGTGAATTTACAGTAATGAACAAAATGAAAACAAGCTGTGAATTTTTATTCAAAATTATGCGCGAGCAGGAAGAGCCGTGGAGCATGTCGCAGCTTCAGGGGCATCCTAAGCTTGAGCCGATGCAGATAGAGCTTTCTTTAGTTATTCAAAAGCTTGTGACACGCTCCTATATTGAAGAAGTAGCCGTCATGTCCAGTGCCAAGGAAGACTGGATGGAGCTTTGCTATAAAGTAGGAGAGTAGTCATAAAACGTAGATCAATAGTCTTAACGAGCTTGAAAGCACAAAAGCAGAAATAGTCTTAATGAGCTTCAAAGCACGAAAAGCAGATCAGCAGCCTTCCGAATCATTCTCAAGTCGCTCATGGGCGACTTTCGTATTATTAGGTCAGCCAGAGATTTTTGGTTGACCTATTTGTTTTAGGGACGGATGCAAATCTGTAAACTGAGGGGAAATGTGCAAGTGTGGCAATGTAAGTAACTAATTCAATCAAGCATGCAATAGGGGGGCGACTATTGCGAAGAAGGGATCACGCATGCCGCCGGGTGAGTAGTGCGATGTAAGGTTAAGCACGCCACTGGGTTAAGCACGCCGCCGGGTGAGTAGTGCGATGAAACGATCAAGCAAGCCACTGGGTTAAGCATGCCGCCGGGTGAGTAGTGCGATGTAAGGTTAAGCACGCCGCGGGCTCATTAGTGTGATGGCACGATCAAGCAGTTGCTGGCCGACTAGTGCAATGAAACGATCAAGCAGTTGCTGGCGGACTAGTGCGATGAAACGATCAAGCACGCCACCGGCCGATTAGTGCGATCAAACTGGTCAGTCGTTCCGCTATTTTGCGTAAAGCCCCGTTTTGAAGGGGGGAAAGTGACAGACGTTCCGCTATTGAGCAAAAAAGAGGTGAAATACCTCTTGATAGAGTCGAATAGCGGAACGTGTGACCGCCAAAACGGAAAAAAGGTGATTTTAACGCCAATAACGGAACGTGTGTCCACCTTATTACGCCTTTGTCGGAAGAGTTGACTGAGGAGAAATCCACATGCTTGATTCACAATCCTGTTACGTCGCACGTGTAACATAAAAAGCTGCATAGTGTGCTAAAGTACCATTTTACGCAGCCATATTCTCAACACCTTACACAAATTGTTACGCTAAAAGCACCTTGAAGCACCTTGTTCATGGTAGACAACCATTAAATTCTTCTTAAAATAGTTGCAAAATAAACGCCAAATAAATAAGATAGATAATGTGACTCAAGAAGGAAAGAGAGGGCAGAGGTAAATAGTAACATAAGCGCCAGAGCTTGAGCGACGATAAAGATGCATATTTGCATATAAAGTGCACAAGCTGACGAGGTGGGGGTGTTCGAATGATTCGGCGGGGACCCTCCGGTACAGAGCAGCTGACCGAAAGCTTTTACCCAAAACGATTGGGCGACCAATCCGACAAAGGTAGAGCAGGCTGCAAACATTTCTCCTACTTGTCCAATACGCTGCCGTGGAGCTGACATGGACAGGAGAACAACAATTGCATTGTTGCAAATATATAGAATTAACCAATCGTTCAATACGTCTATGCTGCACACTGGCAGACATTCGGTCAAGCGGGAAATAACCACTACCGGAGGTCATTTTAATTATGTGCGGAATTGTTGGATATATTGGCAAGCGTGATTCACAGCCTATTTTGCTGGAAGGATTAAATAAGTTGGAATATCGGGGCTACGATTCAGCAGGTATTGCTGTTCTTACTTCGAACGGACTTGAAGTAGCCAAATCTCAAGGAAGATTGGCCATATTAGAGGACAGAGTTAAAACGGATCCTCTGCGCGGCTCGATCGGTATCGGTCATACACGCTGGGCTACGCATGGCGAGCCATCTGATTTGAACTCCCATCCCCATACCGATAACTCTGCAAAGTTTTCCGTTGTGCATAACGGAATTATCGAGAACTATATGCAGCTTAAAGAGCAGTTGATCGGCAAGGGCCATCAGTTTGTTTCGGAGACAGATACGGAGATTATCGCTCATTTGATTGCGGATGAGTATGACGGAAGTCTTGTGGAAGCTGTTCAGCGGGCTGTACGCCAAATGCGCGGCGCTTTTGCGCTTGGCGTGCTGACCGAGTATGAGCCGAATAAGCTGATAGCTGTACGCTATGCCAGCCCGCTTATTATTGGGGTTGGAGAGGGAGAGAGCTTTATCGGCTCCGATATTCCAGCTATACTTGCCTACACGCGCGATATTTATATATTGGACGATGGAGAAATGGCAGTATTGACACCAGATGGTGTTGAGCTGATGACCATTGATGGAACGGCAGTTTCCAAGCAAGTACACCATATCAATTGGGATCTGACCACAGCTGAAAAAGCCGGATATGACCATTTTATGCTAAAGGAAATATTCGAGCAGCCAAGAGCCTATCGCGATACGATGCTTGGAAAATTAAGTGCGGCTTCAGAAAAGAGCAGCAACAGAAATCAGAGCCAGGTTGATCTAAGCGAGCTTGGCATGACGGATGAGTTTATACAAACGATTGAGAAAGTGCATATTGTGGCTTGTGGTACAGCGTACCATGCAGGCTTGGTCGGAAAATATGCAATTGAATCGTTAGTACGCATTCCTGTGGAAACGGACGTCGCTTCGGAATACCGCTATCGCTCGCCAATTATAACAAGTAATACACTTGTTATCGTAGTGAGCCAGTCAGGGGAAACGGCGGATACACTGGCAGCTTTGCGCGAAGCACAGCGTAACGGAGCGCGTGTGCTTGCGATTACGAACGTAGTTGGCAGCTCGATTGCGAGGGAAGCTGATTATGTGTTTGTAACAGGAGCGGGACCAGAAATTGCAGTAGCATCAACGAAGGCTTATACGACACAGCTTATTGCGTTCTATTTGGTCAGCCTGTACTTCGCTGAAGCTCGTCACACGCTTACAAGTGAAGCAGCGGCAGAGCTTATCGTTAGCTTACAGCAGCTGCCTGAGCAGGCCGAGCAGCTATTGCAGCAATCAGAACAGCTGCAGCAGCTTGCGGGATCGCTCGCTGACCATAGAGATTTATTTTTTATTGGCCGTGGGCTAGACTTCGCGGTTTCGCAAGAAGGCTCATTGAAGCTGAAGGAAATTTCCTATATTCATTCTGAAGCTTACGCAGCCGGGGAGCTTAAACATGGAACCTTGGCATTAATTGAGCAAGGTACACCTGTAGTGGCACTTATTACTCAAGACGCTTTGTTCGAGAAAACAATGAGCAACATTAAAGAAGTGAAGGCTCGAGGCGCTCATGTATTAGCCATCGGGTCTGCTCATATGCAAGATGAACTGCTAAAGTCAGTAGATGAAGTGTTTACGCTGCCGCAAACGGCATCGCTTTTATCCCCTGCATTATCCGTTATACCGCTGCAACTGCTATCTTATTATGTAGCTGTTGCGCTCGGTCGTGACGTAGATAAGCCAAGGAACTTAGCGAAGAGTGTGACGGTGGAGTAGGGGGTATGTTTGATGTCCAAGTCTATGATTCATTACAATTAAGTTTTGCTCTAAATAATTAAATTTTGTTCTGGGGGATTATTTCAAAAAAAAGTTTTGTTTTAACTGACAAAGAGGGCAACCAGATGAGAATTACTGGTTGCTCTTTTTTAAAGGGGAAAGAGTTATGGCGGACTCAATAGGTCAGAAGATAAAAAAGATCAGAAAAGCACAAGAGATGAATCAAGTTAAGTTCTCTTCAGGTTTAGGTATATCTCAAGGTAGGCTAAGTGAAATTGAAAAGGACATTACAAAGCCTTCTGCAGAAACAATTATTGCTCTTAGAAAGAGATATAGCATTGATTTAAATTGGTTATTTGATGATGAGTAGTTATATAAAGACGTAACTAAAAAATGTAACTGTTTTTCTTTTGTGATTGTTCTGATACTCAGAACAACCTTTTTATTGTAATTGGACTTTTGTAATTTATATTTTAAATTTGAGCGATGGAGTTCAAGTCTAGCACAGTGAGTGTGGCTTTCTAAAAGCCGTTTACAGTACTGGATATCTTGTGGTACCTAAAAAATAATAATTTTGTTCAACTATCAAATGAAAATAGGATCAACCAGAAAGAACTGGTTGATCTCATAATACTAACGGGGCAGAATAGCGAGAGGATAAAATAATTTATTGTGATATTTCTTTTAATAGGTAAAAAAACACAGATTAAGGAGGTGGAATTAAATGCAACTTTCTATTCGTTTTACTCGATATGATAGTTAAATACGGAAATTTCTATACGCAAGATGGTCATCCTAGATCCCTGAAACTTACTTCCATTCTTTGCGTCTAATGATAGATGGGGGGATGTGTATGAACAAACTCTGGATAGTTGTTTGCTTTTTGCTAATTTTGCCTGCATGTAAAGGTGATCTAATACGTGACGTCCAAGCGCCTGTAGCCACGCAGTTGCAGGAAAATTCCTAAGCGACGGGAATACCTTCTAGCCAAGGAGTCGATGAAAATGCAGAACTGTCTTTCATTGATTTTGACAAACTTTCCAAGCAAGCCTTAAGACTGACCACCACTACCGGACCCGACTACAGTAGTGATGATCTCGAAACGATGAGCCAAGAAGATTGGCGGAAGGATTACACCGAGGTTGTTAAGCGATATGCTGAGAAAAATTTATTCTCAGAAATATCCTTTATTAATTCACTCGACGGATTTTATAATCCCAAATATGTCTTGGTTGGCAATGACAACGGTCTTGTATATCGTGTCCAGCTGGTAAAACACTATAATTATGGCGGGATCTGGACAGTAAGAGATCACGCGGAGATTAATGAGGCAAATTCGGCTACCCAAAATGAGATAATCGAGTATGCGATCATTGATATCGAGGAAGCAGAAGAGCCTATAAGCAGTTGGGCACAGGAAATCATTACAAAGGATAAGGCTGCTGAAGAATACTTTATTGGGGATAGCTCGAAAACATATATTTTGTTGACATCGGATCCAGGGGAATCCATTGAAGTAATGGAAATCAAAGCGGCTGATTCGAGCATTTCTATACAATACGCGAATACAATCGTTGATGAAGAGATGTATGGGCGGCAGCCATATGTGCTGATCCAATTCGACTCACTTGCAATGGATATCATTATTCGCAAATATGCAAGCCGGACTACGAAAGACATTCGGCCTTTCATGCCTTAATCCAGCAATCGGAGATGAACCCGCTATAGTTTATAGCCAAGAAGACCTTGTGAAAACCTTGAGTTGAAAGGCTTTTTCTTTGGCTATTTATATTAGTATGATATTGATTGTTCCTTGTAAAGCTTACAATGTTTTAATCAGGTAAACTTTTCACCCTAAGTAGTTCTGCTAACGGGTACGATAATTGAATAAAACTTATTGTTGAGCAGGATACAGCAGTCTGCTCATTCTATTATTCTAACGTGGCGTGAAACTGATTATAGTTCACGCCAGTTTTACTTTATAAGTACATCCAACGTTGATATCGCTTGGCCACACATGCGAAATTAGAAGATGATTGTGTTCTTATCCATACAGCAAGAGGTTCAATTATTGTTCTGCGTGCAGCCGACTAATCGTGCGCGCTGGTCCCGGCGTCCGGCGTCATGCGGCGCAAATACTGCTTCGGTGTACAGCCGTTGAAGCGGCGGAACAATTCGTAGAAATGCGCCATGTTGTCGATGCCGACCGAGCGGGCGATGTCGACTACGCTTTCTACTTGTGTAGCCAGCGCGCGTTCGGCGGCGGCGATACGCTTGCGATTGACGTAGTCGGTGAACGGCACGCCCATCGTTTTCTTGAAGTATTTCGAGAAATAGTGGTAGCTCATGCCCGCCATACGGCTGACTTCCTTCAGTTCGATCCGCTCGGACAGTCTTTCCTCCACATAAGCTAATATCGGCCCGATCGTGTCGCGATCTACATATTCGTGGGATTGCAGTAGTCCGCGGCTATCGGCACGCAGCAGGGTCAGCAGCAGATGCTTGATATGCATGGCCGCCGCAATCTCGTGGCCGATTGGGCGCGAGATGATTTCATCATGAATCTGTTCGATGATCCGTCCCACGTCAGCGCGCGCCTGCTCATTTTCTGCGAATATATAATTCAAATCCTCTAGCGGCCGCATGATCTCGGCAAAATGCCGGTAATACGGCATCATCGCCGGATCAAAATAAGGCTCCAAATCGACGTGCAGCACGATATATGACAAATCGCTTTCGCTAAGACGCTGTGCAGCGTGCAGACGGGATGAGCCGATAACGACAACCTCGCCCGGCTCCAGATCGAAGATGCGTTCCGGCGTATATAGCCGGTGCTTGCCCGTCTTCACCAGAATAAACTCAATTTCTTTATGGTAATGCCACTGGGTAGGCGGCTTTATGTGCGCCAGCGGGCCCGTTGAGGTGAATTCCCATACTTTTATGCACAGCAGCGGGTTTTGATAGTGAATAGGCTCTTGGAAAATCTCCATCAATTATCCCTCGTTTCGTAGTGGAGGACAAATTTGGATACAATTCGGACAAATCGCGGAATAGCGCAGTTGCCCGTTTGGCGATATCCTCGCATTAAGTACATTATACATGGAAACAGGGAGTGGAAAGCGATGAAAGTAGCAATTATCGGCTGCGGCGGCTTGGGTAACGTCCATGCTGACAGCTATACAGCTATGCCCGATGTAACAGTTGTGGGTGTTTGCGACCTGGAAGAGGCGCACGCACGAGCGGTTGCTAATAAAACCGGTGCTCACATATATGCAGATTATGATCAGATGTTGGCCGAGTCCGGCTGTGATATCGTCAGTATTGCACTGCCGAGCCATCTTCATGCGGAGTTTGCGATTCGCGCGGCGAGAGCAGGCAAGCATGTCATTTGCGAAAAGCCGATAGCGTTGCGGTCGGAGGATGCCGAGCGTATGGTCAGCGAGTGCGAACAACACGGTGTTGGCCTGTATGTGGGCCATGTCGTTCGCTTTTTCCCGGAATATGTGCGTGTGAAGAATCAGATCGCCGATGGCAAACTCGGACAGATCGGCGTTGTACACGCCAAGCGGGCCGGCGGTCATCCGGGACTTGCCCGTTCCTGGTTTGCCAATGACAACCTGAGCGGCGGTGTGGTGGTGGATCTGATGGTCCACGACCTGGATTTCCTAAGCTGGGCGCTTGGTGAAGTCAGCTTAGTCTACGCTTTCCGGCAGCGTTCGGAATGGCAAGACTACGCAACGGCGACTTTGCGTTTTAAAAATGGAACGATCGCCAATGTCGAAGCGCATTGGGGTTATCCCGGCGGCTTCCATACGATGCTGGAGGTGGCCGGCAGCAGCGGTACAGTGCGCCATGATAGTCGTAACTCCAATTCGCTGACGATCCGCAAAGCTGCATCGCAACAAGAGGGTGCGCGTTTCGCGGAGATACCTCAACGCCCTGAGACGCTGAACCCTTACGCGAAGGAACTGCGGCATTTTATCGAGTGTATTCGTACCGGCGGACAACCGATCGTCACGGGCCGCGACGCTTGCCGGGCGCTGGAATTGGCGCTTGCCGTTGTGGAGTCCGCAGAGACGGGCCGCGTCGTATATCCTGCCGCATTATCCACAAAGGGGGAGACGAAATGAACAAGCTTAAAGTAGGTATGATTAGTTTCGCGCATGGGCATGCGTTCTCCTATCTGAACGCGTTGCTTGCTTTGCCGGACGAAGTCGAGGTTGCGGCGATTGCCGATTCCTCTTATGACAGGGTCGCGGCGGTAGTCGAAAAGCATGGCATCCCGTATTACGCCGACTATCGAGAGCTTTTGGCGACAGATATTGACGCTGTTGTCATCTGCTCGGAGAATGTCCATCACGCTGAACAGACGATTGCGGCTGCTGAAGCGGGCAAGCATGTGCTGTGTGAGAAACCGCTGGGCATTTCAGTGGAAGAGATGGAGCGAATGATCGAGACATGTAAGCGTCAAGGCGTTCAACTGATGACGGCATTCCCATGCCGCTATATTCCAGCCGTCTCGGAAGCTAGAACTGCGGTTGAGCGGGGCGATATTGGCGACATCATTGCGATTAAGGGGACGAACCGGGGTTCGATGCCGGGGGGCTGGTTTGTGAAACCGGAACTGTCGGGAGGCGGCGCTCTGCTTGATCACACCGTACATGTGATGGACTTGATGAATTGGTTCATCGGCTCGCGGGTGCAGAACGTATTTGCCCATGCCGATACGTTGTTCCACGAAGGACTGGGTGCCGACGATGCCGGCATGATTCATGTGCGCTTCGAAAACGGCGCAGTCGGCGTTTTGGATACAAGCTGGTCGCGCACGCATTCGTTCCCGACTTGGGGCGATGTGACGATGGAGATCATTGGGACAAAGGGCGTTATCTCGGTAGACGGCTTCGGGCAAAAAAATGAATGGTATGATGACGCTCGGGGCAAGGGCATCTGGGACTACTGGGGCGATTCAATGGACGGCGATCTGGTTGCAGCGTTCGTCCATGCCATTCGTCGCGGCGAATCGGTACCGATATCGGGCGAAGACGGTTTGCGTTCGGCGGAAGTTGCACTGGCCGGCTACGAATCCGTTAAAGTCGGACAGCCGGTTTCGTTGAAATAACAGGGAAGCGGCGAAAGCGGGGCCAATGTCATTAAGGATGGCCTCCCTTATATTTGTTATAATGTGATTTTTAAATTAACCCTGTACGGTAAAACATCTTTTTACTGTACAGGGTTAATTTTATGCAATTTGCCGTTTATGCTGAAGGTTATTTACATGAAATAAGGGTAATGAATAAGTAATGAAAAAGGTATTGACGAAATATAGGGTAGGGGGGTATACTGTAGTTATTAAAACATCATTCTCTATTTATTAAAACATCACTATCTAATTCATGAAGGGACAGATGAAATATGAAAAACGTGACATTACATGTACAAGGTATGAGCTGCCAGCATTGCGTGAACTCGATTGAAGGTGCGCTGAAGGAAATCGGCGTAAGCGGAAAGGTGAACCTGAAGGGTGAGTCAGTCGATGTGTCGTTCGATGAGCAAAAGGTTTCCCTGGTTCAGATAAAAGAAGCCATTGAAGAACAGGGATATGACGTAGGGTGAGCTAATCGACAAAGGAGTGAGGCATTGTGGAATCGACAGCAACTAAGACGAAACAGTCGTCTTTTCAAATAACGGGCATGACTTGCGCAGCATGCGCCAACCGGATTGAAAAAGGGCTTAATAAATTGGATGGCGTGACTACAGCGAATGTAAACTTCGCACTGGAAAAAGCGAATGTCACCTACGATCCAGTCAAGGTAGATGTAAAAAACCTGGAGGATACGATTAAAAAGCTTGGATATGGCACGGTCACGGAAGTGGCGCAGTTTAATCTGGAAGGGATGACCTGCGCAGCCTGCGCTAACAAAATTGAAAAAGGACTTAGTAAGCTGCCCGGTGTGACCAATGCAACGGTAAACTTTGCGATGGAAACGGCACGCGTCGAGTATTCGGCGGGTGAAATCACGATTGAGGATATGCAGGCGAAAGTCAAAAAGCTGGGCTACAAAGCTCAGGTCAAACAGGAAAACCAGAACGCGGGAGATCATCGCGTTCGTGAGATTCGTGAGCAAAAAAGGAAACTTCTCATCTCGGCCATTCTTTCTTTTCCGCTATTATGGACGATGGTTGGTCACTTCTCATTTACTTCATGGATTTATATGCCGGATTTCCTGATGAATCCTTGGGTTCAACTCCTGCTGGCCACGCCGGTACAGTTCTATATAGGGAAGCAGTTTTATGTCGGCGCGTATAAGGCGCTCCGCAATCGCAGCGCAAACATGGATGTTCTGATTGCGCTTGGAACATCGGCAGCGTATTTTTACAGCCTGTATCTAACGATCGACTGGTACACCGCTGGGGATCAGATGCATCATGGTCCTTCGCTTTACTACGAAACCAGCGCGGTGCTAATTACTCTCGTCATAATGGGCAAATTGTTCGAAGCGCTGGCCAAGGGACGTACTTCGGAAGCAATCAAGTCGCTGATGGGGCTGCAAGCAAAGACGGCTTTGATTATTCGGGATGGCCTAGAAATAACGATTCCGGTGGAAGACGTTATCGTAGGGGATGTGGTGCTGGTTCGACCTGGCGATAAAGTGCCAGTGGACGGCCAAGTGCTGGATGGCGTGTCATCGGTGGATGAATCCATGCTGACAGGCGAAAGCCTCCCAGTCGAGAAGAGGGCTGGCGATGCCGTTATTGGAGCTACTATCAACAAAAACGGTATGCTGCGTATCAAGGCCACCAAAGTTGGCAAAGAAACGGCGCTTGCTCAAATCATTAAAGTCGTAGAGGAAGCGCAAGGTTCCAAAGCGCAAATTCAACGGGTAGCCGATGTCATCTCTGGCATATTTGTTCCGATTGTTGTAGGGATTGCGATCGTGATGTTTCTGGTTTGGTACTTCTTCATTACGCCAGGCGATTTCGCCCACGCTCTTGAAATTGCCATTGCAATTCTCGTTATTGCTTGTCCATGTGCCCTCGGTTTGGCTACGCCAACTTCGATTATGGCCGGTTCTGGCCGCGCTGCGGAACTGGGTATTCTGTTCAAGGGCGGCGAGCATTTGGAGCAGACGCACAAGATCAATGCGATCATTCTGGACAAAACAGGTACCGTCACAAAAGGCAAGCCGGAGCTGACCGATGTGATCACTCAAAACAACGAAGCGGATTTCCTTCGACTTGTCGGCGCGGCAGAGAAAAATTCGGAACATCCACTGGCAGAAGCGATAGTTACCGGTATTCAAGCCAAACAAATTGAGTTACCTGAAACGGAATCGTTTGAAGCCATTCCAGGCTACGGCATCAAAGCAATGGTAGAAGGTCGGGAGTTGCTTGTCGGCACACGCCGCTTGATGGAGAAATATGACGTGGATGCAAAGGCAGCATATGAGCCGATGTCCCGTCTGGAGGAAGCAGGCAAAACGGCTATGCTGGTTGCAATCGACAATCACTATGCTGGTATGGTAGCTGTAGCTGATACGATCAAGGAAACTTCAAAAGCGGCAGTGAGCCGTCTGAAGCAAATGGGCATTGAGGTCATCATGATTACAGGTGATAATGAACGGACCGCCAAGGCGATTGCAGCCCAAGTTGGCATTGATCATGTACGGGCGGAGGTCCTGCCTGAAGGCAAAGCCGAGGAAGTTAAGAAATTGCAGGCCCAGGGCAAAAAGGTTGCGATGGTTGGCGATGGTATTAATGATGCGCCAGCGCTGGCGACAGCAGACATCGGCATGGCCATCGGTACTGGAACGGATGTTGCGATGGAAGCAGCAGATGTGACCCTGATGCGTGGCGACTTGTCGAGCATCCCCGATGCGATCTTTATGAGCCGTAAGACGATGGCCAATATCAAACAAAACCTGTTCTGGGCGCTGGGCTATAACACGCTTGGCATCCCAATTGCCGCAATTGGCTTGCTGGCCCCATGGGTGGCAGGCGCAGCGATGGCATTAAGTTCGGTATCGGTTGTCCTTAATGCGCTTCGCTTACAACGTGTGAAAATACGCCATTAATCATGAAGATAGCCAAATTGATGAAATAGAAATGGGGAGAGGCGGCAATTGCCCTATTTTTGATGAAGTAAATTGACGAAGGATTCTATATGATAATGAAAGGAGCTTGCCGAGACAAGCTCCTTTTCCTGTAAATCATGAACAGCCCTATTCGTTAAACGTTTTTTCGTAATTGCAATTGTTGTGCTTTATATTCTGTAGGCGACACACCAAAATGTTTTTTGAATAATCTGCTGAAATAAAATTGATCGCTAATACCGACTAAAGTGGCTACTTCCTTCATGTACGTATAACCTTGCATAATCAAATCAGCAGCTCTGCCCATTCTTACATGATTAATATAATTGATCAAGCTTGTGCCTACTTGTTCTTTAAAAACACGACATAAATGATTCTCGCTGAAGTTAACATAATTGGCTATAGTTTCCAAGGTCAGCTTGTCTTTATAACGTTCTTCAATATAGTTGATTACATCTACTATTTCTTTCTTATAGACGGTGACCTCGGTTGTTTTCTCTGTAAGGAATAGACATTCAAAGGCATGTACAGCATAGTTTAAAAAAGCTTGTGAGTCTTTAGAGTGCAAGATGTTTTTTTTACTAAGTTCAAACTGTTCAGGATCACGAATATATACTCTGTTGCTGCTTAGCGGAATGTAATCCAGGCATTTTATAATAAAGTTTTTGAGCGTGAGAGGATGAATGTTGTTTTGTTTGCAATTGTCTGTAAGTGCTTTCAATTCTGTTTTAAATACGGTAGGATCGTTCTCCGTCATGCGCTCAATGATTACTGCAGAATAATCTACATAGTTGGTAAAAGCTATGTCATGCTTCAACGCGATCTCTTTTGAAGAAATAATGACATTATGATTATAAAAATGAATAGTTATTGCTTCTTTACAAGCTTGGTACGCTAGCTTGGCTTCTTCGTACCCGGTAAATTCGTTAGAATATGCGATAACGGGTTCCACCGTAGTATACATTAGTATTAATTTTTGGATGCGTTGGACGAAAACCAGCGGCTCTGATTGATAGTTCTTGAGCTGTTCTAAGGAGACCATCGCAACGATCGAATTTATGTTTGTCTGGAAGGTTTCAATTTCATTTTCGGAATCAGCCAAGTCCAAGAGCATATTCTCGATAAAAGATATAGAAATATTGTTATTAGATTGTTGTTTTGAATCAGCCAGATCGAAAGTAATATAGAACAAGAAGCTTGGACATGATATTAAGTTCAGCTGAATTTTATCGTTCTGCAGCAGATGGGCGATATCAAAATCAGCATTAGTAAAATAATCCTTCAAAACGGAACTTTTGAAGCTCTTTAAATTACTTTGAATAAATTGTTCTCTTGTAACTTGCTCTTGTAAGGTATGCTGCTGTTCCTGAAGCAACTTTCCTGCTTTATGGAGCTGGGAAATGAGGTCCTCTGTCTTAATGCTTATTTTCAACATGTAATCGATTGCACCGAGCAGTAAAGCTTCACGTACGAGCTCAAATTCACCAAAGTTGCTTGCAACAATAACCTTTCCTTTATATTGCCGCTCGTTCAGCTCCCTCATCAATTGAAGGCCGTCCATATTTGGCATTTTTAGATCTGTAATAATTATATCAGGTTTTAATTGTTCGATTAGAGCAAGAGCTTCCATTCCATCAGAGGCAGTTCCGCAAATAGGGAATCCGAGTTTGTCCCAATCAATCATCGTTCGAAGTGCGATTTTTACAATAGGTTCATCATCTACTAGCAATACATTGAACACAATATGATCCCCCCTATCCTTCATTATATAGAAATTAAACCCGAAATTATAATGGGATATCGTACCATAGCAATATCGTTTATTTAAAATATAAGAAAGTATAAGTTTTGTAACCTTATAACTGTTCTTATATTTCATAAGTAAACGCGCCTGTCCAAAGGAAGGCGGAGCTATTTATCCTTGTAGAATTTATAGTATCACAAGCATTGAAAATAACTCTTGCTGCTTTAAGATTATGATAAGATAATCTATAAATTAAATAATATAATCTATATACATAGGGGAGATCTGCAAAGTACGCGTTTATAGGGTGCTTTTTTTGATAGGAATAATGATTTTACAACAAGTGCCTTCACCAACTTCGCTTGAAATAAATAATCCGTATTTTTCCCCATAATGGAGTTTGATCCGCTCATTAACGTTAGTTATGCCTATGCCTGACAATTTATTTTTGTTATCGGATTGATGGGGTTTACTTGTATCAAACCCTTTGCCGTTATCCGTTATTTCAATCTGGATGAGATGGTTGACTTGCTGCACCTTAATCATAATTTCTAAAGGTTTGCCTTGATCGGACAGGCCGTGAATAATGGCATTTTCAGCTACTGGCTGCAGGATCAACTTGGGGATCAGACAATGGAGCAGCTCGTTGTTAATGTCATATTCTACATGGAATCTGTCTGCATAACGAATTTTTTGAATTTCAAAGTAGTGGGACAGATTTTGGAGTTCTTGCTCGATCGTAATTTCCTCGTTGTTATCCAGGATTGTGCTGCGCAATAACTCGGATAATGAGCCGATTCCGTTTATTAGTACCGGTACCTGATTAATGACTGCCAGCCAGCGCAACGTAGAGAGTGTATTGAATAGGAAGTGGGGATTAATTTGAGACTGCAGCATTTGCAGTTCTAATTCCCGCTTTCGTTTCTGATCAATTTTTTGAGTAACCATCAGTTGTTCAAATTCGTTAACCATGCTATTGATTTTGCGGGAGAGCACGCCCATTTCATCATCATTATCATCCTGTATGCGAATGGAAAATTCTCCGTTCGATATTTGATTGCTGAATGCAATGATTCTCTTTATTGGCTTGACAATACTGTTGTTCATAAAGTAGATGATCGTAATACAAATGACGATAATCAACAGGCTGATAAGTGCCATACTGACGGTGATTTTGCTTGTTTCGGAGTTGATATAGGAAAAGGGCATCAACGAAATCAGATACCATCCGATTTGTTCATTATAAATATAAGAAATCTGTTGATCTGTATGGTTGATTTGACCAGAGAAGGATTGAATGCCTTGCTTTTGCTGTTCTTTGATCAATGAAATTAGTTTGGAATCCGTATATTGCTCCCCTAGTGAAATCTGCTTGTCGCTGGCAGACATCACGGTTCCGTCGCGTCCCATTATAATGAGCTTGGAGCCAGTGCCGAGATCAACCCGTGACAAAATGTTTTTTGAAAACAGGTCGCTTCCAATGAATACGAAAGCATAGCCAAGCTGCTCTGAACTGTTATTCTCATCATATATTTTTCGTCCCAGAGCAATCGTGTCATACGATCGAATCGTTTTAATATAGGTTAATCCATCATAAGGGGCATAGTTGTCCACATCTTCGATGGCTTTGTTCAGTGATTGCGTGCTTATGGCCTCAAATCCTAACTCATAAAAAAGGTTGCGATCCTTATCAAATATGCTGACGTTTATGACATGAGACGGAAATATCGTCCGAAATATGGCATCCATCGCAGCTTCTTTAGTTTTTTCACTCATATTTTGTCCATTGTGTCCATTGGACAAATTTTCTTGAACAAATTCGCTGGTTGAAATTGAACCGCTCAAATATTGATAATTTTGCAGCTCGGCGAGCAAGTTTTTATTAACCAGTGTAATAGCTTGAAAGGTTGATTTACTCAGTTTCTCGCTAATGGATTCAGAATAAAGCTTATAGGAATAGTATCCGAGAAAGAGGATAGGGATAACAGAAACGATAAGGAAAGTTCCGACTAATCGGTGCTGAATTTTAAATTTGCGCAGCATAAGTTTTGCTCCTTGTATTTGTTAAAATAATTTTAACATACAGCTTATACAATGCCATATTGAAATACAGGAAATCAAATGGAACGAATAAAACGGAATCATCAGCGGTTTCTGACGATTCCGTTTTGGTATGACAATGTTATTGATATTTGCGATTATACAGCCAGAGAAGGCTAATTAGGAGAACCATGCCGAGCAGCATAGTCATGAGACCTGACGGACCTATATTTTTCTGTCCCAAAATAACAAGCGCCAAGCCAGCGATAAACATAACAGAATATAGCAATTTACTCATAGCAGCACCTTATCCTTTCAAACCACCCATTGTCATACCTTGGGTCAGTTTCTTTTGCACTAAAATATACAGGATTAGAGTAGGCAACATGACAAGCACCAGACCAGCATACAGCTGTCCATATTCTACCGCTGATTTCTGAGCAGCCATCAAATTCATTAAGCCAACCGGCAATGTTTTTAAATCTGGTTTGGTAAGCAGCGTCATAGAAATAATATATTCATTCCAGAATGACAGGAAATTGAATAAAATGATGGTCACTATAGCTGGCTTGGCCATAGGCATAATGACTTGAACCATCGTTCTAAAATAACCCGCCCCGTCAACCGAGGCAGCTTCTTCGTACTCTTTTGACAACGATTTGAAGTAACCTGAAAGCAAATAAACGGTAAACGGCAAAGCCATTGCTGTATAGACTAACGCCAACATAAATAGATTATTCAGAAAGATCGGCTGTCCAAGCAAGCTTCTGGCGGCCTTGTCTCCATTGTTCAGCATTAAAAATATGGGCACGACGATATAGTTCATGTTGATGAATAAACCCGCCATAAATAAAGTGTTCCAAAAAGCGCTTCCCTTAAACTTGTAACGGGCCAACACATAGGCGGCAGGCAAAGCTATTACGAGCAGTAAGCCAATGGCCATGGCTGTCAAAAGAACGGAGTTAAGCATGTAATCGCCCATTTTTGCTTTAAGCCAAGCATCTGCAAAGTTCTGAAGATAAATGCCTGCTGGCATTGCCCATGGATTGCCGTAGAACTCGGAATCTTGTTTAATGGAGGCAATAAACGCCCAAAAAACAGGAATAATGATAACGACTGCCAGTATGCTCAAAATCAGGTATGAGATGACCTTGTATATGCTTCCGCCGTTTTTTTGTTTCTTATTAATGCTTGTGTCCATATCGCTCCCCCTTAATACTCCAAGTTCTCACGTTTGGTAGCGGCATTCAAAATGCCTGCAAGGGCAAACGAGAATATAAATACGACTACGCCAATGGCCATTCCATAGCCGTATGAGGAGTTAGTATAGGCTTCCTTATACATATAGCTCAGGAATACTTCTGTCGCCCCGTCCGGCCCGCCGCTTGTCATAGCAGTAACAAACAAGAAGCTCATATTGATTGTACTTATAATAAAAAACGTAAGTGTCGTACGAATATTTGTCCATATGAGTGGAATGGTAATAGTAAAGAATTGATGGGTTGGCGATGCTCCCTCAAGATCAGCAGATTCATACAAGCTCTCAGGAATGTTGGCCATACTGGCCATATACATCACCATATAGTAACCGACTGCCTGCCAGATCATTGCGCCAGCGAGACTGAATATAACGATTTTTTGATCTCCAAGCCAAAGTATCGGATTATTATCACTGCGAAATAAGTTTAGAAAAGCATTTAAAAGTCCATTGTTTGGATCATAAATAGCGGAGAAAATGGCACTTATAACGACAACAGATAAAATGTTCGGGATATAGAAAATAATGCGAAAGAAGTCTTTGCCTTTCAGTTTGCCGCGGGTAAGCACGGAGGCAAATACCAGAGCAAACACAAAGGTTACTATTGTAACGAGAGTAATCAACAATATGCTGTTTTGGAACACTTGATAAAATTTGTCACTTTGAAACAGCTTGATAAAGTTGCTAAAGCCGACAAACGTTTTATTATCGGTATAACCTCCCCATTTGTACAAAGACATGCGGAATACATCAATAGTGGGAATGATTAAAAAGATAATGAACAGAATGACAGCAGGTGTCAGACAAAAAAATATGAACCGGCTTCTTCCCTTATTGAACGCCATGAGCCGATCTCCTTCCAAGATAAAATAACTGTGGCCAGGTTTCGCTAGCCACAGTACCATTAACTATTAAGTTAATAATAAATCAGTACAGCCCGAAGCACCTTTCGGTTAAGCAATATTACTTAAGAGCTGGACGAAGGGCGTCGCTTGCCTTAGTAATGGCTTCTACCCAATCTTGTTGTGACTTAGCACCAGTTACAAGCGAATCGATTGTACCAAACACGGTATCAGAGATGCTTACCCCTTCAACGGGATCTGTTGTAGCAAATGCGCCCATTGCTGCTTTGGCGCCATTGTCATAGACGCTGTAGAATAGCTTGTTATCGCCGTCCAGCTTGCTGGACATGCTCTTGATTGGTTGAATTGCACCAGCTTTTGCAAAGATTTCTCCAGCTTCATCGGAATAGAGATAAGCTAGGAATTGCTTAGCCAAATCTGCATTTTTTGCTTTTGCAGGCACCCAAATTTGCTCAAAGAATGTGTAGGAATAACGATCGCCGCCTTTATCAACGGCAGGAAGTGCAGTGAAGCCCCATTGGAAACCTTCAGCCCGAGGCGCTTTGCTCATCTCGCCAACTACCCATGTGCCGTTAGGCATAAACAATGCTTTGTTATCTAAAATAAGCTGCTGGTTTTTATTAAAGTTATCTTTGTTGGCATTTGCAGGAACAGTTTTTTCAGTGTAAGTCGCAAGTTTGGCAATAATGTCAAATGCTTTGGAAGCCTCTGGCGTCTGCCAGATTCCTTCAGAATAGTTCATTGCTTTAGTGAAGAATTCAGCACCGCCTACTTCATTAAGCATAGCGTAGAAGAAAGCATCAAAATAACCTGTAGTTGGATAGGAGAACAATGCAATGCCCTCAGCTTTGGCCTTGTCTCCTAATTCCCACATTTCATCCCATGTTGTTGGCACTTCCCAGTTTTTTTCCTGGAACAAGCCTGCGTTATAGAAAAGACCTGTTGGGCTGTAGAACATTGGCAATAAATATGTTTTTCCATCGTTGTATGGATTAGTAATAGTTGTTTCTGTAAAGCCAGGAATCAATTTATCTTTCACAGTAGATTGTTCACCAGGTATCGTCATGGAAAGGACATCGGTCAGATCCGTCATGTTGTTGTCTTTCACGAACGTTTCTGTTAACCCTTTCGGCTGTCCGACTGCCAGATGGATCACGTCAGGAAAATCACCGGATTTCATACTGGGTCCGATAACATCTTCGATGTTCTTGTCAATCGTTAAATCTACTTTAACACCAGGCACTTTTTTCTCGAAGGAGGCTGCAACGTCTTTCCATACGTCTGCTCCGTAAGCTGTTTCCAATGCAGCAAATTTTAAAGTACGTGTTTCTGTAACGGGTGTTTCACTGCTGTTAGGGCTTTCTTTGGATCCGTTTTCAGTTTTACCGCCGCAAGCAGTAAGTCCTAAAGCGAGTGAGACAGCAAGTGTAAGACTTAATATTTTCTTTTTTTTCATGTCTAATATCCTCCCGATTGAATTTACGAGCGAACGGGTTTATGGTAGTACTATAACAGCCATCACTGTTCGCAAATTAACAATATCGAAGAAGAACAGCTGTTTTCAATAGGTCGGGTTGATATCGATAAGATAGGTCATCAACATGCATGAATAATCTATAAGAGCTTTAATTGCTTTGTTTTTTGTGAGAAATTAATGAATGAATAATGGAATATAGATTGATAATCTGATGTATTTGGATAAAATCGTGCATGGATTAGTTAGATAAATTCATGTACAATGCTATAATTTTTCTATAATGTTAGTCTATTAAGGGTAAAAAGATGTAGGCTTTTAGGCAGGATAAGAGGTGGGAATCATGAAGAAGCTTATAAGCTTGATTATCGTAATTTTAATATTAAGCATAATTATTATTCTACGCACTAACAATGCTTTTTGGCATGAACGTGAGACAACTCCCGATCCTGCAGATATTGAATATCATGATCGTTCGGATTACGTTGAAAAAAGTTTTCAGAATAAAGAGCTGAATATTGCTGTATTCCAAGGAGCTTACGGCCCTGAGTATTGGAAAGAAATCGTTGAGCTATTTGAAGAAGCTTATCCGGGAGTTAAAGTAAACATAACGATTAGTCCTAGAATTGCGGATATAATCAGACCTCAAATTGTTGCTGGCAATCCGCCGGATTTTTTGGCTATTACGGATACTGAACAAAGCAGAATGATTAGCTCGCTTGTGAAGGAAAGAGGACTTATGGAAATAAGCGATGTGTTTGAAAGTAAGGCATTGGATAAAGATCAGTTGCTAAAGGATTTGATTCTTCCGGGCATGCTGGAAAGCACAAGATTTACTCCTTATCAGGATGGGCGAATTTACTTGGCACCGTTCAATGCAGGACCAATGGGTCTGATTTACAATAAAAATTTATTCCGTGAGAAAGGATGGGAGTTGCCTGAGACTTGGGAACAATTTTTTGCATTGGATGAGGAGTTAAAGAAAGAACAAAATTACTTGGTTAATGATAACGGTACAAAAACGAAGAGAGCGTTGTTCACTTATCAGGGCATATACCCTGAATATTTGGAAGAAATTATGTACCCTGCATTAGCCAACTCAACCGGCATTGATCACTTGAAGAAAATTTTTTCATATGAACCGGGGTCTTTTAACACAAATGAGGTTAAGAAAGTTCTTGATATATTTTCTAAAATTGGATCTGGCGGTTATTTATTGGAAGGAACGGTTACCCGTCATCATATTCAAGCACAATCAGACATGATGTTAGGTAAAGCGTTATTTGTTGTTAATGGTTCTTGGATGGAGTACGAAATGAAAGATTTTCCTAGAGAAGAAGGATTTGAATTTGGTATGATTCCCGTACCTGTTTTCAATAAAGGGGATCAGCGTTATATTCTGTCTAGTTACGAGCAATTTTCGATCCCTGCAAGGGCTAAAAATCCAGAGCTGGCAAAGCTTTTTTTAAAGTTTTTGTACACCGATGATTCTGTAAAGTTGTTTGCCCAAAAGTCTAATGGAGCGTATGCGCTAAAGGGGGCAAAAGAACTTTCCAAGCCTTATTTGACAGCTGATGCATATGGGATGTTCAGCGCTTATGATGGAGCAACTGCTATTTTGCAGGATTGGAATACATTACCCAAAAATATGAAAATAGATATTAGGACAGACCTGTTCAAAGATGTGATGACGCCTATCATGACCGGAAAAATGACAACGGAAGAATGGGTCGAACGTGTTGAGAAAACATTCGCAGAGATTCAAAGCAAGACAATGGATCTTCAAAAATAAGAAAGAGCAAGCAAGTGTGTGATGAACGTACAGTACGCTTCCAAACCACGTTAAAAGCGGTGGGGAAGCGTCTATTTTTATGTAAAATAATTAATCAATTTGGATATTTATGGTACAATAGCTTTGCATTGGAGGCGATGATAGTGAAAAGATATCAAACCAGATCATGTTCGATCGTAAAATTGTTTGTATTTCTGATTTTTTTAGCGGGTTGCAGTAGTGAACCTAATAGTGGAAAGAAGATAGCTTACATTTCGACAGTGAAAAATTCCCAGTATGCAAAAACATTTAGTGATTTACACCTTGGAGTTTTATATGATTTTAATTTGAAATTAACGGAAGCCGATAAAAGTTGGGTAACTCTTTGGGTTGAAGGCTATAAAAACGGAGAAGAAACTGACCCTTTTCGATTAAAAGAACTTTCGTATGGTTTACATCCCACAAATAAAGTTGTAGAGGGTCCGATTGGGTTTGGTATTATTAATCCCCAATCAGATGATGATGTTTCGTTCTTTTTGTATTCTTCAGGGGTGTCCGTACCACCACAAACAGTGGGAAATATATTAGAAGGCATAGGGGCAACAACTTGGGGTTTTGCAATCGGGGACGAAGAGGTGGCTTTAGAATCAGGTGAAACGAAAGTGCTTGGAGTTTACCGCCAGTCGGGAAATTCGATAAGAACGTACGATTACCAAGATATAAATCAAATAACACAGATGATAAATGAAGATAAAACTGTATTATTGCTTAAGATTAAAGTAGAGAAAGAGAACTAATTACATTTTTAGTGCTAATGAGCAAGTTAGTACAAAAGATTAGCGAATCCCTAAACATGGAACTATTTATTAAGTTCTTAAATAAGACGTTATAGGAATGAGGGGAAACATGAGTAAGTATTCATTTATAGTTTCTAATAGTTTATTACCTGAGATAGATTTAACTGGTGCAAAGAGAATGAAGTATGGAGACTACAAAAAATTAAATAAGGAATCTTCAAAATCTATTCGAGATCAATTAGATGATAAAGATGATGAATTAGTAATCCTAATCATGGATTCTACAAAAATGCATCATCTTAAGATAGCTATTTGTACCAAT
Organism: Paenibacillus sp. IITD108; assembly: GCF_036541265.1. NCBI lineage: Bacteria > Bacillati > Bacillota > Bacilli > Caryophanales > Paenibacillaceae > Paenibacillus > Paenibacillus sp. IITD108. The sequence goes on from NZ_JAZHCT010000008.1 coordinate 61,770, forward strand.
CCCCCTTATGGTTTGGAAGAATATATACAAAAAGATATTATTTATTGGTTAGAGGGCAACTCAGATGATGGAATATGGAAAGAACAACTCTATGATTATTTAAAAAGGCTAAATAATAAAGATGGACTTGAAATTTGGTCTATATGGTTCGGGGATGGTCCTCAAGATATTAAAGAAATAAAATTGAAATTATCAGAATTAAAAATATCAGACTTAGAAGCATTAAAGAGTTTGAGAATGAATTACTGTATAAAAATTGAATAGGAATTTTGATAATTCGTTAGTAAGAACATAAATCAATTGCTGATCGCCTGATTTATGGAGTGGATATTACGAAGTCGTTTGCATACGTGGTGAACAACGAGGTGAATATCTACGGCGCTGTTGTTAGGAATCGAAGATGAGGAGTCGATTATCGCAAGAGGAGTACTTCGATTACTGTCCTAAAATTCAAATCACGGTGGGAATGTGAACTTTATAATTGTACCAGACACCTTGATTCAGATACATTGCATTAGCTAATGGGTTTGATAGCTCAATCGAGAAAAGAAGACTGCTGCTCAGTACGACTTGGTGATATATAGCTTTAAAACGAAGGGATACTTGATGTGAATATTGTGAAAGAAATGACGGAGTGTTTATTGCATAATAAAAGTGCCGAAGATTGCAGCGTAAAAATGCTCAAGTAAAGTGCAAAAAAGGCACTTGCCAGTATCCCAAATCCCTCCTATCGTAGGGTTGCGAAGACCAGACGAAGGAGACTTGAAAGGATGCTGAAAATGCCTCAACAACAATATATCAAATTTTTACGTGAATCTGAAGACCTTTGGACATCGTCGACACATGGCTAGAGGAAGATCGGCTGCTCCCTCGTAAACAGCGGCATACGGGGGTGCGCATCTTTCAGAGGCTGCGAGATGAACATCAATTTACATAATGATTCTGAATAGTGGTAGTTATTGACATAGGCTACATGAAGAGTGCTCTTTTTGAGCAGGAGATTTTGGAGTGGAATAGTTTTATTAAGAATATAGAAAAAAATCAAATAGGTGGTTCCCAACTTTCTTTTCATGGTAATTTCTGGTGGTACCACACTTTCTTTTTTTCATCTTTATCACGTACCGCGGCAAACCCAGTAAAATCAACAAAATTGGTTCCACAGTTTTATATCACCTGACAATAAAAAGGTTGTTAGATGATAAAAAAGTCTGGAATCAGTAAAAAAACTGTGAGTTAGTAATAAAAATGTGGAACCGCTGAAGTCGGGGCTGTCCGAAAATCAGTAAAAACTGACCACTGGACGCCCCGTTTTTTGAATGCTAAAAAGGCATAAAAAAACCGTCTTTTTTTGTAGAATGAAAGTTACCACACCAACATTCAAAAAAAGACGGTTTTTTATGCGTAATCAAATAAAATGTACCCAATAAGATGGACACTTGAAAAAGGTCATCTTATTGGGTACATTTTAAATTTCCGTCCAACCTTTTTATTTTGGTGACTTATTGGACAGCCCCTTTTTTCAATTCGAAAGGAGAGGGAAACCCTGCAAGCAAACTTAGGAGATAGCATTACTTGTTTGTTTTGTGCAGCAAATGCTCATTCAAGAGGTCAAGAGCTGCGATACGATCACGATTTTGCAGTAGTTCGACAAGCTGACGGTGCCCTTCAAGCGTTTTTTTCTTGACCTCTTCAGACACGATCTCGTTCTTTTTAGATGTATCCAGTAAGGTGAAATAATTATCAATAACCTCTGTTAAATTTAATAAATAATGATTGGAAGAAAGGCTTACAATCATTCGGTGAAATTGTAGATCGAGCTGGATGAACTCCTTGTAGGCTTCCTCTTTCTCTGCTTGATCAATAATAGCAGTTAATGCTTCGAGCTCTGAGCTGGTAATCTTCTCCATAGCTTGAAGGACAGCAGCTTGCTCAAGCGCGGTGCGAAACTCAAGTAACTGTGTAAACTTTTCTTGATCCCCTCTTGTAATAAACATCATTTCTTGAAATAAGCGTGACATATTTTGTTCTTTAATGAAAAGCCCTTTGCCTTGTTTCTTATCAATCAGCCCCAAGGTTTCCAAATGACTAAGTGCTTCGCGTATGACAGGTCTGCTTACAGCTAAAGTTTCAGCTAGATTTCTTTCAGTTGGTAGGCGATCACCTGGCTCTAACTTATGGGTCACAATATATTCTTTAATTCTATCACTCACAATGCGAGAGAGAGAGGTAACGTCTTCCTTATTCAAATGCTCCACTGTGGCTTTGCTTCCTCCTCAATAAACGTTTTCAGTCTATTGTAGCAAAATTATGCTGTACTGCACATCTATTCATTCAAAAGCTGCTCCAGATCATGAAGTGGCAGATCCATGAAAGGAGCAACCATGTTATGCTGTCGATCTACATCCTTGTACCCAGCTCCGCTAACGATACAAACGATTTTGTCATGCGGATTTAATTTGCCTGCTTTCATGGCTTGAACCACACTAGCAAGAGCGATAGCACCGGCAGGCTCAGCATAAATGCCTTCCTTGGCAGCGAGTTCTTCCTGCCACTTCCAGGTTAATGTATCTTCAATTACCTCACCAAAGCCATTACTTTCACGGAGAGCCTCAAATGCAATACTTGCATCTGGTGGACTCGGTACTTGAATGCCGGAGATGAGCGAGGTTGAGGATCCTGAAGCAGGTCGACCCAAGCCTTCATTATAGCCACGAACTAAATTTGAACAACCAGCTGATTGACAAGCGACCATACGTGGAAGCTTGTCGGCGGAATTACGAAGAAGCAAGTCTCGAAATCCATAGTATATGCCGCTGAATAGACCACCACCGCCAACAGGTGAGAATACAGCATCGGGTGTGAAGCCAAGCTTCTTTTGAATATCCCAAGCAATGGTTTTAACGGCCTCCATAGCTTTAGGCGCATAAGCGAAGGCAGTAATAGCAGGCTCCCAATTGTTACGCTCTGCCTTTTCTCTTACCATCTCAAATACCTTTGTTCCGATCTCCGGGCTATATCCCATGCCCTTTACCTTAAATACTTTGGCCTGGTGAACGACAATTTGCTCTAGCTTTGCAGGAATGATATTTTCTTGCACATAAACATAATAAGGAAGTCCGGCTCTTGCTGCATAAGCGGCAAGGGATGCACCTGCGTTACCTGAGGTAGTACCGATGCAAGCCGTTTTACCTGCCTGCTTGGCAAGCGACAGAGCGAGAGCAGAAATTCGATCTTTATAGGAGCCAGTCGGATTTAGTGATTCTAGCTTAAAATATAGGTTAGTCAATCCCAACTCTTTTCCAATTGATACACTTGGAATGAGAGGAGTATGCCCCTCCCCCAACGTTATTCTGTTCTCCTCGGCAACGCTTGGCAAGTATTGCGCATATTTCCAAATGCCTTGTGATCCCATGCTAGACATTATGATTTCTTCCTTTCGTAGAGTAATGATTATCATCATGAAAATATGAGCGTGAATAAGAGACAAAGGTAATTGGTATTACCAATTTCAATGTACTTGATCTCTTATCCGGCAGTCAATCCTTTTTTTAAAAATAAGTATATTGACCAAGACCTGAGTAAAATGCTATATTCAAATTGGTAATACCATTTTGGTAATACCAATATTGCGTGCCAATTAACATTAAGACTTCATGTAGGTAGGTGATAAGGTGATGCAGGCCAACGATCAAACGGTGGTAGAGGCTAGACAAGTTATACGTCTAGGCATAATCGGGTTAGGTAGATTCTCGAGATACCACCTCATATGCTTAAGTCAGCAAACAGATGTAAAGCTAGTAGCGGTTGCTGATCTTAACAAGGATCAAGTGAATGAAGTAGTTGAACAATGGAATTGCAAAGGGTACTTGGATTGGAATGCTATGCTTGACAATGAAAGCATGGATGCGGTTATTGTATTAACGCCAGAAATGTATCATGTTGAGCCCGTTTTGAAAGCGCTGTCTAAGGGTTGTCATGTTTTTGTCGAGAAGCCATTGGCATTGGAGCATGAAGAAGCAGCAAAGCTGGTGCAGACTGCCGAACAAGCCAATAGATTGTTAATGGTTGGGCATGTAGGAAGATTTGATACCCGTTTATTGAAGATTAAGAGAGCGGTCACGGAAGGACGACTAGGCCCACTGCGCTCTATTTATGCCAGACGAAATAATCCTAAAAAGTATTTTCCGATTTATCGCCGTTCTAGTCCTATCTATATATTAGGTATTCATGACATTGATCTGATGCACTGGATTACAGGATCACGTGTAGTGGAAGTGTTCGCTCGCTCTTCCTCTTACTCTGACTCCGAACATGATCTAATATGGTCAATGCTCAAGTATGAGAATGGGACTATAGGTGTCATTGAAAATAATTGGCTTATGCCAGACAACACACCGGCAGAGATGGATATTCGTATGGAGATTGTTGGAGATAGCGGAACCATTCATTTTCAAGAGCCAGATCGATCCTTAGAGTTTTGGGTCGATGATGCTGTTACAGCTCCAGCCTCTTATTCCTGGAATGAAGTGTACGGTCAATATTATGGCGATTTACATAATGAAATGAATCATTTTTATGAATGCATTCGTCAAAACAAACCATCCTCTATTTTAAATCCTTATGATGCGCTTGAAGCAGTAAAGGTTGCGGAAGCGATAGTTCAATCCAGCAAAACGGGACTTCCTATTAAGCTGAGCTGACGGAATAAGGATAGATTAAATAGAGAAAAGAAGGGTGAAATATGCGGCTAACGGAGCAGGTATATTTGGTAGGAAGCGGCGCCCTTGGATTCAATGAGACGGATGCTTACGATTGCAATATTTATTTCATAGATGGCGGAAGTGAACGGATGCTTATCGATTGCGGCTCTGGCATGGGCGTTGAAGCTATCCTTTCAAATTTGAAAAGGCTTGGCTATCAAGCAACTGACATCAATTGGATCGTTGTTACTCACAATCATGCCGATCACTCTGGTGGTGCCCACGAGCTAAGATTGCGCACCGGAGCAAAGATTATCTGTTCACAGCGTACTGCATCCATTGTTCAAATCGGTGAGAGTGCCATGGGCTTAAAGGCAGCCAAAGAGCAAGGAATTTATCCCAAAGATTATCACTTTATACCGATTACACCTGATTTGATCGTTCGTGATGGTGAGCAAATTATGCTAGGTGAGCTGTCGATTCAGTTTTTGGAGACGCCGGGACATAGCTTTGATCAAATAAGTGTGTATTGTCCTGAGCTTGAAGCATTATTTTGCAGTGATGTTATATTTGCAGGGGGGAAAATAGCAGTACAGCAAGCAGCTGGCTTTTCCTTAGTTGAATTAGAGCAATCGATACGTAAGATGTCTAAATTACAAATAACAGATCTGTATCCTGGTCATTGGGAACCACTTCGAGCAGATAGAGGCGCTACTTTACATCAAGCCATTAAACTGTTTGATGCTGGAATCATACCAGGGAGCATCGTTTAAATCACTTATTATGCAAATTAAACTTCTGAAGGAGAGAAAAAAATGAGAGAAGGATTTTATCCCGCACTTGGGACACCGCAAGACGAAATGGGCAATGTGATTGAATCAAGCTTGACCCTTCACGTGGAAGATCAAATTCGTGGTAAAGCATCAGGTCTTCTAGTTATGGGTTCGATGGGAATTGAAGCTCAAGTGAGGCAATCGCAATATGTCAAGGTTGCCTCCATTGCCATTAAAGCTGCGAAGGATGCATTGCCAGTTATGGTTGGTGTAATGGATAATTCGATTGGCAGGGTGCTTAACCGTATTGAAAGTCTTAACGACTTGAATGTTAGCGGTGTGGTGGCTACTACTCCTTTCTACTTTGGAATGAATCAAGCAGAAGTGAAAACTTTTTTTGAACAAATTGCTGATAAGTCTCCATATCCTGTCTATTTGTATGATTTGCCAGGTGTAACCAAAACGAAAATTACAGTAGATACGGCCATGCAGTTAATGGCTCATCGCAACATTGCAGGTATCAAAACAGGCGATTTGCCAACAGCTAGAATGCTAGAGCGTCAGAAGGGCGAGGTTGATCCGCAATTCTCCATCTTATTCAGCGGACTTGATGTGTTCGATACCGCCTATGGGTTTGGACTGAATAGACAGCTAGACGGTATGTTTTCTTGTACAACTCCATTAAATATGAAGCTGTATGATAGTCTGGCAAATCATGATATGGCAGCAGCGTCTAAAGCATTGGATGATATTGTGAGCCTTCGTGATCTATTTGTCAGTGTAGGTGTTTTTGGCGGCTTTACACATGCCATGAACCTACTGGGATTCGAAGGAAACTTTGCTCCGGATTATACTATTGCATTAAACGCAGAGCAGCAAGAAAAAGTGAAAGCGTTTATGCAGCAATTGAAGCTAATTTAGTGGAGGACTAAGATGACAAATACCATTTCGGTTAAGGATTTTAATCTAGACCAGATCGTTCTGGGGTCGTGCAGCAACTGGCAGCTAACCTTTGAAACTGCTGAGGATGTAGAAGGAACGATTCCATTACGAGTAGTAAAGGGAGCCTCAGCAGGCCCTACACTGCTTATACTAGCAGCCGTACATGGTGATGAATATGATGGGGTTCAAACTGTCGTTGAATTATGCAATGAGCTGACTCCAGAAAAAATAAATGGAACCGTACTGATGGTGCCCATTACGAATAAGCTATCGTACGAAGGAATATCCAGAGAAACACCTTTAGATGGACGTAATTTGGCAAGAGAATTTCCTGGAAACCCAGAGGGGACCTATACACAACGACTTGCATGGCATCTAGATCAAACGCTGCTGGCTAAGGCAGATTTCCTGCTTGACTTTCATAGTGGCGGCATGATTGCATCCGTGCCGACCTTGGTTGGTTATTATCACAATGACGAACATGAGCATGGAAGGCGCTCGAGAGCAGCTGCAGAAGCATTCGGAGTGGATACGATATGGGCACACTCAACTGTAGGACCTGGTCGAACTGTATCGCGTGCTACGGATAGAGGAATTCCATGGCTGTATACGGAGACAGAAGGTGGCCGCCGAGTATGTATAGAAGGACAACAGCAATATCGGAAAGGTACCTATCGACTGCTTCATCATCTTGATATGCTGCGGGAGCCGGAGGCTTGGTTGTCGGAGGAAGCTAGTCGAGCGATAAAGTATAGGCTATATGGCCATGGGAATTTTGATTTATCTTTAACGAGTAAGGAAGAAGGCTTTTTTATCCCGTCGGTTAAGCTTCTTGACGAGGTAAAGGCTGGAGATTTGATAGGTATCATTTACGGTTTATTTGGTGAGATCAAGGAGAAAGTGATTTCTCCTCAAGATGGAATCATGATTGGAATTACCGTAATGCCTAAAGTCGATAAAGGTGGCATAATTTGTGCCATTACACAAGCCTTTCCAGAAGAAATGCGGGCTTGATAGGGACAATGCTTCCTACTAATGGCGTATAGAAAAAAGAAGTGAGGCATGAATATGAACGTTATATTGAATATGGACTATTATGACAACGTAGTTTCGAGTGATGTGCCTTATGATGAGCCCTTAATTGAAGAGTTTATGCAGAAATGCAAAGAAAATGGTGTTGAGATCATTCATTGGCGCCTTTCAATTTGTGGTAAGCTGTTTTATCCAAGTAAAGTTCGAGCCGAGGATGTGTTCCAAGAGGGTCCTAGTAATGTGGACAGCAGTAAAGTTAGAAATATATTAGAGAAATTCGACCCACTTGAGGTCGCAACTCGAATGGCACACAAATACGGCCTAAAGGTGTATGCATGGATTACATTGATGGACGAGTATTACATGCGAAAAGGGGATACGGTAGGTCTCGAAAGTCAATTTGTTGTTAAGCATCCAGAGTACACCTGGATTAGCCGTGATGGAAAGCACCATATGCTAGGAGCCATTTGTTATGATTACCCTGAAGTGGTCGAGCATCGTCTAAAGGAAATAGAAGAAGTGCTATCTTATGATATTGATGGCTTGTATTTATGTACGAGAAGTCATGCTAAGCATAGCCTCCCTGTATTAGAGGAGGACTTCTATGGCTTTAATGAGCCGTGGGTACGTAAGTACAAAGAACGCTTCGGCGTTGATATTCTGACAAAGGATTTTGATTCAGATGCACTATCAGCCATTCGTGGAGAGTCCTTTACTGATTTTCTTGCACTTGTCAAAGCTAGAACGGAAGCTAAAGGCATCCCGCTGATTGTAGGGCTGCGTAAAGGAAAGCATGAAGCGATGAATATGTACCCTTATGCTAAAATTCATTATAATTGGCGGCATTGGGTAGAAAATAATCTTGTCGATGAAGTCTCAATGTGCGCAGGTGAAGATTTTCATGATCATTCAAAGGAATGGCTTGATGAAATCGGAATAGATTTTGCAGATTATTGTATTCAGCATGGTAAGAAGATGAATGTGTGGATTCGTCTGTGGGATTGGAGCAATAAGTATGTGAATCGTGAAACTGATTCTTGTCCGACAAAGCCATTTGATGTTGTTAAGCAGCTGATGAAGACTGTAGCGTCATATCCAAATTTGAATACTGTTGCCCTGCACGAGGCGTTAAATGTAGAGGTAAAAGATTTATGGAAAGCGATAGATTTGCGTAATGGATAAACATAACATATGCCTTCATCATGGGGATGATTACGATAGCTTTCACGGGGCGATCGTACCTCCTATATTCCAAAACACTCTGTTCACGAACAAAACAAAGGATCATGGCTATATATACACACGTTCATCCAATCCAACTATTGAAATTGCTGAACAAAAAATCGCTGCTTTAGAGGAAGGTGAAGCGGCAATTTGTTTATCATCCGGTATGGCTGCTATTAGTGCTGCTATTTTGCATGCATTGTCTAAGGATGATCATGTAATTTGTGTAAGCAGCGTGTATCCGCGAACAAGAGCATTATTGAATGAATACATGAATCGATTTGGCATTAGTGTAACCTACATCAGTAAGGGAACTGTAGATCAGTTTGAAGCAGCTATTCAATCGAATACAAAGCTTATTTATTTGGAAAGTCCATCCTCGCTTATATTTTCTATGCAGGACTTGACTGAAATTGCAAAGCTTGCACAGCAGCATGGCATCATAACAGCGATAGATAATACTTGGTCGACACCTTTGTTTCAAAATCCATTAAAGCATGGAATCGATTTAGTTATCCATTCGGCAACAAAATATTTAGGCGGTCATAGTGACATATTAGGCGGCATTATTGTGGGTAAGAAATCTAGAATAGATCTTATTCGTGTTAGGGAACGAGAGATGCTCGGGGCCATTATGGATCCGCATCAGGCTTGGCTGCTTATACGCAGCTTGCGAACACTTCCAGTACGGATGAAGCAGCATCAAGAAAATGCTTTAATTATGGCTAATTTCCTGGAAGGGCATCCAAAGGTGACACGTGTACTGTACCCTGGCTTGAAAAGCCATCCTGATTATGAGCTTGGCAAGAAGCAGCTCTCTGGTTATTCAGGAGTCATGAGCTTTATCGTTGACCGGACCTATGATCAGATTAATACGATGCTTCGAGGTCTTCAATTATATGAAATTGGACCTAGCTGGGGCGGATTTGAAAGCTTGATCAGCGGTATACCTATACAAGAGCTGTTCTCTGAAGCAACAGGCTTGCCATTAGGCACTGGACTTATACGGATGTCTGTAGGACTAGAGGATATTCAAACATTAATGGATGACTTAGATGGCGGACTTAGACGAATTTAAGGGCCCAGGCTGTGCTAATGGACAACCAGGCTACGCTAGAAAGGCTATTTTCAAGATTGATACCAACTATATGCTGAATTGGAGTTAAACCCTACGAACTTAATGGATGATTCCTGTATTCTACAGGAGTCATTTTTTGTCCGCGTTACAAGGTTTGACGTTGATGAAATAGAAATGATATATTGTGTTCACTATAATATTGTTATATAAGGGGATATTACTATTTATGGGAGGATGAATGTTATGTTCCGTAAGCGCTTACTTTCTAAAGCCAAGCAGCGCGTAATGCTAATCAGGCTAATTTCATTTTTTCTTGTTATTTCCTTACTGCCGCTGCTTATCATCGGGACGATCCTAGATCGAAATATTCGTTCTTCAATGAAGGAAGAGCTTCTAGCTGCCAATTCGCAGCATATCCAGCAGACTGCCAGTACAATGGAATTTATGATTGGGCAAATCAGCAATCAGTTTCGACAACTATCCATTGATACTGCATTAAAGGAATTTGAAAATTATCCTAGAGGAAATTACTATGAGTCCTTGTCGGGAGAGTACCGTTCATTGGACTTACCTGGACTTTATTTTTACATCCAAACAAAGGAACGGTTAATTCAGACGATAAGCAAGCTTAAAGGTTCTAACGAATATATTGATTCCGTGTATATGTATGACAGTGATAAAGAAATGATACTTACCTCGGATAAGATGCAATTTCAAAAAAATCTCTTCTACGATTTCGATTGGGACAAGGATATTCAATCTATACAATATTTTCCGACGATAATGGAGCCAAGGCTTGCTAAGGCAAAAGATCATAGCTATAAAACTGTTATTCCAATGGTGTTTGTTTCCAACACACGTATGTTGGATAAAAGCAACAATTATGTTGTTGTGAATTTGGATGTTGAAGCATTATCGCATGCATTCGTCAGCAAGCTTGAACTTAAACCTGACAATACTTTTTTTGTACTTTCATCCAGCGGGAAGATGCTTCTGCAAGATAATGACCAGGGTCTAACACGTCATGAGGTTGTGGATGAAGCTATGCTGACACAAATTGATAAAATGGGGAATGCGGGTTCCATTGAGTATGTGGCTCGTGGCGAAACTGTATTGATCAACGTACAATCATCTAGTAGCTTGGGCTGGAAGTTTGTTACGATCACATCCCTTGATGAGGTCTACGCTGCCGTATCCAGGATCGGGGATATGATTCTAATAACCTGCTCCATTCTTGTCGTGGCTATCGGATTGTTGATCTTCGCGGCAACTAGAAATATATACAATCCAATTCGCCATTTGCTCGATTTTATTCATCATAATTTCGAGTCTGGCGGCAAGAAAGCAGATTCGCATTGGTCTGAACTTCGTTTGATTCGAGGTAGTCTTGAAGAAATTATGGAGGACCGTAAAAGTCTGCAACAGAAATTGAGAGAAAGCCTGCCCGCAAATCAGGAAAAATTTGTATACACCTTACTACATGACCATAGCTTGAGCAGGGATGAAATGAATGAGAAAATGGCTTTTTTTGAGCTTGAGCTTAAATTTTGTGGAATTCACGTATGGTTAATATTAATTGAGGGCTTCCATGATCTTAACGCTGGTGAAGAAGACAAAAGCTTGAATAAGCTGCGCATGATTAATTACGTGGAGCAAAGCTTGCCTTCGGATCGTCCTAATATCGTAATGGAAATTGTTGAAAATCAAATCATTGTACTCTTTAATGGTGAAAAGAGTGAACTGCAGGAAGGCTTCAAGCTAGCAGAGCTTATTATTAATACGGTGGAATCGAAATTCGGCATCATTTGTACTGTTGGTATTGCACAATTTTGCGAGGACATTATGCAATTGCCGCACAGCTATGAGCAGGCGAAGGAAGCACTCTTGTATCGGAGAATGGCGGGCTCATGCGAGGTTGTCTATATCGAGGACGTTCGCATGACCGGGACACCTGTTTTTAATTACCCTAAAGACAAAGAGGAAATATTGATTCAAGCTCTCATTAACGGTGATCTAACTCAGTCGAGGAAAATTTTGAATCAAATGATTCATGATATCAAATCACATGAGGGGCAAGTTTACTATCACCAAATTAAGCATGCGTTAGTTCAATTACTGAACAGACTAGTCAAGATGGCCAATGATATACGGATTGATCTGAATGATCTGTTGGAGGAAGAAGGGAACCTGTTCAATTCGCTCAATCAAAAGAACAACTGGTTTGAAATTACAAGCTGGTTTGATGAGCTCATAACGAAACTGTCTAATAATTTGGTTCATGCTGTCCGAGACAAGAAAAATCGACATATTGAACAGGTGTTGCGTATGATAGACGACAACTGTGGTGAAACGATGACTCTCCAGAATGTGGCTGAGCAATTAGGATTAAATCCTTCTTACTTGAGCCGTATCTTCAAAGATGAGCAGGGTGTAACCTTCCTGGAATTTCTAACAGAAGTTCGAATTGCTCGGAGCAAACAGCTTATTTCTCAAACGAATCTCAAGATTAAGGAGATTGGGGAGCAGGTGGGTTATTACAAAACAAATTATTTTATTAAGCTGTTCAAGGAGCATACGGGATTGACTCCTGGGGACTACCGCAAGCTTACGAATCAGCTTGCAAATGATTTTGAGGACAATGAAGTGGGATAATCTTTAACAATCTTTTACAGCTTACTTCGATCAACGTTGAGTGATGATATATGAAGGGGAAATTTCCATCCGGAAATCTCCCTTTATGCTTTTAAGAATGGCCATAAAGCGCGTAATAACGCTAAAAAGTCATAATTTTTATATGTTTGTAAAGATTGAGGCATATCCAATAGAAGCGTTTAAAGCCTATAATTTGAATCAAGCAATCTTACCCTGAGCCCAATATGTAAGCGCTTTAAACTTACTTCAGCGCCCAGGAGGGATGTGTCATACACTATTTAGGAGGGTTAGTATGTCAAAAAAAATCGGATTGCTATTACTCACATTATGCATGCTTGGCTCATTGTTAGCGGCTTGTTCCTCTAATAATAATGAACCGAAGCCTACAGCAAGCACTGGCAGCACAAACACAGGCAGTGATAGCAACGCAGATAATGGTGTGAAGGATTACGGCAAAGTGTATGTGTATGCAAACTATGGCCATCTTGGTAATGTTGTTGATCTAAGCAAGAAAGAAGCTCTTGAAGAAGTACGCCAATATATTAAAGAGAAATCAGGTGTTGAGGTTATTGAAATTGTCCCACCTAAGGGATCGGAAGCAGATCGTCTGAACTTGCTTCTTGCTGGTAACGAGCCGCTTGATATTTTCACAGGTTCTATGGATCTTCATCAAGCAAATGGTGCGGCATACCCTCTTAATGAATTGCTGGAGAAATACGGGCCGAACGTTACTGGCGTATGGCCTGAAAGCTGGTCCAAGGCTTCGTGGGAAGCGCTGCAGAAAGACGGAAAGCAATGGGCGACGCCTGTATCTCCGCCAATGGCAGGGAATGCAATAACGATTCGTAAGGACTGGCTCGATGAAGTAGGCCTTGGTGTACCGACGAATCTCGAAGAGTTGGAAGCAGTCATGAAAGCATTTAAGGAGAAGGACCCGGTAGGCAACGGGGAGACAATCCCGATGATTACCTCCTTCAATGAAATGAATGCGGTGCTGTCTGGGCTATTCATGGAGAATGGTTACGGAAACTGGATAGATGAAGAAGGCAAGGTGAGACCTACTGTTCAGCATCCAGGTTACCTGGAGTTCCTCACTCTTATGGCTGATTGGTATAAGAAGGGCTATATTTATCGTGAATCCTTTGCAACTGATGCGACGAAGGTGATCGAGCTTGTAAGGTCCAATCGTGTAGGCGTGGCTGCTACATGGCACTCTCGTACTTTGGCAAATACAACGATGATTAGGGAAATTGATCCGGATGCAGAATATGTTACCGCTGATATTCAAGGACCTAAGGGTTATGGGCGTTTAGTCGGAACAGTTGGCAAAAGCGGTACAATGATTAGTAAGAATTCTAAAAATCCGGAAGGCGCTATACGTTATTTGGATTGGCTGTTATCCGATGTTGAAAACTACTTGACTGCATTCTGGGGAATTCCAGGAAAGCATTGGGAGTGGACAGACAAAGAAAAAGGTGTCTATCGCAGAATCAATCAGGATTATCAAGGCGAATTTATGACAGGCTTCTCTTTTGCAATGACGGTACAATTCCGCGAAGAGGATCCGAAAAGTAATGACCAATGGGTTAGACCATTCTTTGCACAGTACTTGACTGAAACTGAAAAGGTAAAATATGAAGGAACCTTCGATGTTAGCTATTTGTTTGACAAAGCAAAAATTGGTGAACAAGTACCTACGTTGAGTGATATCGAAAGAATGATTGAACAAGAGGTTACGAAGTTTGTTATGGGCGCAAGACCGCTGAGCGAATATTCCAATTTCTTGAGCCAGCTTGAAAGTGCTGGAATTAACAAATGGATTGAAGTGTATACGAAAGAATATAACGCTTTGAAGAATCAATAGAACAAACTTTAATTTACCGCAATGTCGCCTCTTTCCCTATTCCTATAGAGGCGGCATTGTAGTTAGTAAGAATCTACACAAGAGAAGCTTAATGGAAGTGAGTTGATTCGCATTTGAATAGCTCTATATGGGGTCGCATCAAAAGACATAAACTCTACTTTTTATTGATACTCCCAGGAATGCTTTATTTTATCATTTTTCAGTATGGACCGATGTATGGAATTATAATTGCATTTAAAGATATATCTCCGTTTGATGGCTTGAGTGGTATTTTTTCCGCCGACTGGGTAGGCTTGAAGCATTTTAAAGCATTTATTAATTCATATTACTTCTGGAATATTATAGGAAACACATTGACGATTAGCGCATATAAGCTGCTATTTGGTTTTCCGGCACCAATTATTTTAGCATTGTTATTAAATGAAATTAAAAATAAGTACTTTAAAAATACAATACAGACGATTTCCTATTTGCCTCATTTTATTTCTATGGTTGTATTGGCAGGGCTGGTGACCGTCTTGCTGACGACTGATGGAGGCTTTGTCAACGGTTTATTGCAACGACTAGGCATGGAACCGATTATGTTCCTAGGAGATACAAGGTTTTTCCGCACCGTACTAGTGGCATCTGGTATATGGAAAGAGGTGGGCTGGAGCAGTATCATATACATCGCTGCAATTGCTGGCGTAGACCCGCAGCTTTACGAGGCCGCGAAAGTAGACGGCGCAGGACGCTTTAGGCAAATGTGGAACATTACGCTTCCTAGTATCAGCTTTATTGTTGTTATTTTATTTATCTTACAGATAGGTCATATTTTAGATGCAGGCTTTGAGCAAATTTTCCTCCTTTATTCTCCGCCAGTTTATGAAGTGGCCGATATTATTGATACTTATGTATATCGTAAAGGATTGCTTGATCTCCAATACTCATTCGCTGCGGCAGTTGGGGTATTTAAAGCAGTTATTGCTCTGATTTTAGTCATTGGGGCTAATAGACTAGCTAAAAAGTTAGGACATGAAGGAATATGGTAGGTGATACAGGTTGAAGGAGTCGGCAGGAGGAAGGATTTTTAATTATTTTAACTACAGTTTAATGGCTGTATTGGCTCTGTTGTTTATCATTCCCTTTTTTGTTATTTTATCTACCTCATTAGTCGGTGAACAAGAGTTGATTAGACGGGGCAGCTTTATTCTCATCCCAGAGAAAATAGATTTTACGGCCTATGAAACACTATTGAGTCAAGGGTCTACCTTATATAAAGCTTATGGAATTACGATTATGCGAGTCATAATCGGTACAACTCTGAACCTTCTATTTACTGCAATGCTGGCATTTGGTGTTTCCCGAAGGACTCTTCCGGGCCGCAGTGTTTTCATTACGCTCATATTTATTACGATGTTATTCAGCGGTGGACTTGTGCCAACGTATTTATTAATGAAATTCCTTCATTTAACTAATACGTTCTGGGTCATGATCATTCCATCATTGATTAGTGCTTGGTACTTTCTCATCATGAAGAGCTTCTTTCAGGAAATCCCTGAAAGCTTGGAGGAGTCCGCAACGATCGATGGTGCTTCTCCATTCAGAGTGCTCGTCAGTATAATTGTGCCGCTCAGTATGCCTATGCTTGTGACCATCGGACTTTTCTACGGAGTTAATCACTGGAACGCTTGGTTCGATGCAACCATCTATATTACAAATTCAGATTTGATGCCGGTTCAAGTTCTGCTGAGAAGAATTGTACTAACGATGACAAATCAGGATTTAGACACCTCCCTCTTGGTCAACATGGAGGAAAGAGCGACTCCGCAAGCATTGAGAGGTGCCATTATTATGATTACGACACTTCCGATTATTTGCGTATATCCGTTTTTGCAGAAGCATTTCATTAAAGGGGTAATGGTTGGTTCTGTCAAAGGGTAATAAGGGCTAAGACCATAAGCGAATGCTGTTCCAAACTAAGAAAGAGGGGTATTGATATGTTGGTCGATATAAAGAAGAAAGGTTATCCTGTACTCGATTATAGACCAGGGGTGAACAATCCGCGGAATAGCGAGGGCGCTTTTCTTGATTTAAAAGACGGACGAATCATGTTCGTGTACAGCCGCTTTATCGGAGAATCCCATAGTGACGATGCCAAGGCCTGTATCGTCGCAGTATTTTCTACTGATTGCGGTGAAACCTGGCAGGATGAAAGGGTGATCGATCATCCAGATCGTCATGAGGCTTTAAATATTATGAGCGTCTCCTTGCTGCGCATGCAAAACGGAGATATCGGCTTGTTTTACGTAATTAGGCGTGGATGGCATGACGCTAGACTGCATTTGTTCCGTTCTAGCGATGAGGGGCTTACCTGGAGCGAACCTGTGTGCTGCGTGCCTGGACTTGGATATTACGTTGTTAACAACGATCGAGTCGTTCGATTGTCATCTGGTCGGCTACTTGTGCCTTCCGCACTTCATAAAATGCGTACAACGGATACCATCAAGTGGGGTTCCTTTGATTCTCGAGGAACGGTATATGTAATGATCTCCGACGATGATGGGGTGACATGGCGTGAAGCGACTAACAGTTGCTCGCTCACTGTCCCTCACACCCGCAGCGGTCTGCAGGAGCCTGGCATCATTGAGTTGAAGAACGGGGCACTGTGGATGTACCATAGAACCGATCTTGGCAGACAATATGAGAGCTTCTCAGTCGATGGGGGAGAAACATGGTCTGAGGCTGTTCCTTCACAATTCACATCCTCGGTATCGCCCTTGAGTGTCAAGCGTAATCCATCAAATGGACATTTGCTTGCGGTATGGAACCCGATTCCAAACTATCAGCTGCGGAAAATCGGAAAGCATTCTTGGGGAAGAGCGCCCCTCGTAGGTGCGATCAGTCAGGATGAAGGTAAAACATGGACGAATCATTTCGCCATACAGACGGAAGAGGATAATGGCGGTTATTGTTATACGGCCATACACTTCACCTCTGATGCTGTACTCCTTGCTTATTGCGCCGGAGAGCCAGAGGATGGCATTTGCTTGGCTCGTTTGAAAATGACAAAAGTGTTGCTTAGTGACATATATACGGAGTAATGAAATAACTATACATTGCGTGAAGGAGATGTAACTGAGATGCCAGCACAATCGCCAACACCGATCAACTTTTCAGGAAAGTTAGGAACTTTCGTAACCCTACCGGATCAAACGGTATTATCCATTTATACGGTCGGCAAGAAGCCGAATGAATGGAAGGATACATCGATCCCTCAGCGACTTTATGTACGCAGATCAACAGATCATGGACTCACCTGGGGCGATCCTGAGCTGGCGTTTGAATTTGCAGCAGAGCCCGGAGCGGTAAAAATGATCGACTTGGATCATGCACCTCTAGTGACAACAGATGGTACCGTACATCTCTATGGATTTATTCTGAAGGATTGGGATAATGATATTCCGTATCGGGAAAGAAAGATCGACATGTACCATCTTTATTCCCGAGACAACGGTCATACTTGGGAAGGACCGGACATGATCGACTATGGCCACAGTTACACAGGCTCGTTAAATGCGATTACACAATTGTCTAGTGGCCGGATTGTAATGCCCTTTTCGTACTTGTCGGATCGAACATCTGCGTGCTTTGTCAGTGAGGTAATCCTGTCCGATGATCAGGGCTTTACGTGGCGCAATGCACATGCGGATCTTGTTATTGATAACGGTGGAGGGGCATTGGAATCGGGTTCGGTCGAGCCTGTAACGGTGGAGCTGCCGGATGGCCGCGTTTGGATGATTATTCGTACGCAGACCGGTCGACTCTATGAATCGTATTCCACAGATCAGGGTGAAACGTGGTCCGTTCCCGAGCCGACGCCGTTTTTTGCTTCTAATGCTCCGGCAGGCATTGTCCGTCTGAAGGATGATCGGTTGCTGATGTGCTGGAATCACAGCAAGTGTGAGCCGATTAGTCATGGTGTCAGCTACTCTCGTCAATCTCTCGTAGCGGCGATCCGCGATCATGATGGCAAATGGAGCGGTTATCGGGAAATTGTTCATTTGAGTCAGGAAGAGCATGAGAATCATAGCGTATGTTATCCTTGGCTGTCTGAGCTAGGGGATGGAAATGTGCTGGTAGGCTACTTGTCCGTTCATTTGCGTGATTGGATGGGAACCGTAGATTTCAAGCTTGTGAAGATCGACCCGGAGTGGGTTGGAGAGAGGGAGCAGCTTGAGAACTGGGAAGATGACCTCAAGGGCTCTTCTGTAACAAACGATGGTGTCATGGTTGAGCAGACTGACCATGATAAGATTGTTAGGCTGAAGAAAGAGGTAGCGGAGACGAATGTTGGCTTGACACGAAATTTCCCGTATTCCGAGCAAGGTGCCGTGACTTTCCAGCTTTTACTGGAGGAGCAGTTTGGCGGTTGTTATCTCTCTGTATCCGAATCGTTCCTGAAGCCAAGTGATCGGCAGGGAGGACATTTCCGACTTCAGATTACTTCTGACGGCAGTATGCATGTACAATACATGAATGAAGGACCTTATCACCCACTAAAAACAACTAAGAAGCTCGAAAGCCATCAATGGGCAGAGCTGACACTAAAGTGGGATTGCCGCCAAGAGCATGCGAATGTACTCCTAAATGGAGAGAGTGTCGGCGTTCTTCCTCAGTTAGAGCAAGGCCGCGGTATTTCCTATGTACGTTTGCATATGGCCGAAGCAAGCGGGGGATTGCAAATAAAGTCTATTAAAAGCAGTGCGGTTCAGCATGAAGGATAGAACCTATGTTGCACTAGGCGACTCTATTACTGCCTATCGAAATAATGTCAAGGTTTATATGGAATGGCTGTTTGAGGAGCGGGAGACGCTTGGCTTCCACAGAATGATCAACAACGGCATAGGCGGTTGGAACACGCTTCACCTGCTGGATAAGCTGGAAGAAAGATGCCTGCAGTACCAGCCGCAATTTATTTCGATTATGCTGGGAACGAATGACCATGCCATCTATAAGGGGAAGGAAGAGCCAGCTGTTTCATTAGACCAGTTCAAATCCAACTTGCGTGAAATCGTTCGTCAAATTAGAGTCTCTGCTCACGAAAGAGGAAATGCGGCACCGTATATATTGCTGATGAGTCCTCCTTTTATTGTAACAGAGACGAACTCTGCGGGTACACAGGCAAGTCAGATTAGACTGCTGAACTATGTGAGAGCTGTTCATGAGATGAGTGTCGAGCTAGATACAGGTTACTTAGATGTGAATGCCATTACTGCAGAGGCCACTCTGCACGATGGACAGCTATATCGTGATAACTATACAGATCAAAATGACGGAGTTCACTTGAATTCAGTAGGTCAGAAATGGCTAGTGCCCTTTATTAGACAAATTTGCATCGAGCAGCGGGCTTAGAAGTCAAATCATTCTAGTAATTGGGTTTGAGTGAGAGAAAAATTATTTCACTAATGTGTGTCAACTATACCGTCGCTCGCGACGCGTGGAAGGCGATTAGCCGTCGTCGCCCTTGCGAATCCATCCGAGCGACGGTATTTTTGTGAATGAATCCTAGGTGCAAAAGATATATATGTTTGTTAATCAAGTTGAAGGAGGATTCGATATGCCGATAACGATGGAGAAGCTCGCCAATGGCGAACATGCTCTAATAGTGTGCATTGGCGATTCTATTACTGAACAGAATTATCACCTGCATGGCAAGCTGAACTATGTTGGACAACTAACCGAGAGATTGATGGAGCAGTATGGTCGGCGTTCGATGGTTGTAAATGCGGGGAAGAGTGGACATACAACAGTGGAGCTTCTGGGGCGGTTGGAGCGGGATGCACTGCGGTTTAAACCGGATCTTGTTATGGTAATGATCGGAATGAATGATTCAGCAAGGGTAACCATTGATGATTTTAGACAAAATCTACAAACCATTATTCATCACATCGAATCGTCAGGAAGCGAAGTGTTGCTGCTTACACAGAATATGCTAGATTACAATGTAGTTGAAGGTGCAGTCGCATTGAGGAAAGATTATCCGGAATACACGGCTGTTATTCGTGAGGTGGCTGCGGATACTGGAACACCCCTTTGTGATTTATGTGCAGCATGGGCAGCTCATGTAAATGGAAATACGAACACTCATCTGATGCTAATGAATGATAGCATTCATCCTAACGAACATGGACATAAGTTAATGGCCTCTGCATTATACAAATATCTGGGCATTGCCGCTGAATAGGATGGATTTAATCGGTCACGGCAGCAATCCCTAATTGCATAATAAAGCGTTCGAGTGATTCGGTCCATACTCCGGGCAGCCCAGTATGTAACACTACAAGATGTTATATTCTTTTTACGCAGAAGAACTGATTGATTCATACCGCCAAGTCAGGGCTGCCATTAAGGTGCGGAACAAGAACTAGATATGATTATTCATAATTTTAAACTCGGGAGAGAAAATGATGAATGTTATGAATATGTTTCGATTAGATGGGAAAGTGGCTATTGTTACCGGAGGCTCGGGATTATACGGAGAGCATATTAGCACTGCCTTGGGGGAAGCAGGTGCGTTAGTCATTGTAGCGTCACGTGGCATAGAGCAATGTGAGAAGCTAGCTGCAAACCTACGTTCTAGAGGTATTCAGGCTGTTGGGCGAAGTCTTGATCTGGCAGATGAGCAGAGCATTGAAGCTTTGGTAGAACAAACGATTGAGGAATTTGGACAAATTGATATTCTAGTAAACAATGCAGTTTCTAGAGTGGGGTTGAATGATATTGAACAGACAACTTCTTCGGGCTGGTTACAAGCGCAGATGGTGAACGGCTTAGGCACTATGCTCATATCAAAAGTTGTTGTTAGCAGGATGCGTAATAGAAATGAAGGCAATATTATTAATATTTCTTCGATTCAAGGCATTCTAGGACCTCATTTCCCTGTGTACGGGGATACAGGCATGTCTAGTGGCATCGAGTATACTTACGCCAAATGGGGAATTGTAGGCATAACTAGGTGGCTGGCTAATTATTATGGTAAATATAATATTCGAGCAAATTGTATTTCTCCAGGCGGCTATAACCCAACTCAAAATGGAGACTATAAAATAACAAATGAAATTTTTCTGCATAATTATTTGGAAAGAACTCCTCTAGGCAGAATGGCGGATGAGGATGACATAAAAGGCGCAATTGTTTACCTTGCTTCTCCTGCTTCAAAGTATGTTACTGGACATAACCTTGTTCTTGATGGGGGTTGGAGTAGTTGGTAAATCAGGTCATGCATCAAAGAACAATTAATGGATTAACGATCTCGAGACTCATGCTTGGAACGGCACAAATGGGATTAAAGGGATATGGAGTCAATAATCAAGCAGAACATGTAAATGCAGATGAGCTCTTAAGTGTATGTGAACAATCGGGTATTAATTGCTACGATACGGCCTATGAATATGGTGATGCCGAGATTAAACTCGGTCATTTCTTTAAAGGAAAAACTCCTCCTTTTATTGCTTCGAAGCTAAAGATCGATATGAATTTAATCTCAGAACAAGAGATTGAACGTCAAATGGTACAGAAAGCCGAAGCTATTCTCTCTCGTTTACAATTAAGAAGCATTCCCGCTCTTATGGTGCATAATCCAGAGATGGTTAATAAATACGGAGCTTCTATCTCAAAGGTCTTAACAAAGCTGAAAAAGGAAGGTTTAATACAAAGAGGTGGAATTTCGCTTGATGCTGTCCCTGTAGATCGGTATGCTGCTATTTCTGAATATATTAAAGATGAGATCTATGAGGTAGTTCAAGCTCCATTAAATATATTCGATCAACGCTTAATTGGATGCGGTGCATTAAAGGATTTACAGCTCGAAAATAAGATTGTTGTAGCTAGAAGTGTATATTTGCAAGGATTATTCTTCATGAATAAGGACTGTGTACCCAGTAAGCTTAGTGGAATTGCGGAATATTATTTAGATCAGTTGAAAGAGATTGCTGAAGCTGAAAGCATGTCCATAGCACAACTAGCTTTTTCATATATTAGAGATATGGAAGGTGTGTTTGGTCTTGTTATTGGTGCTGAGAGTAAGCAGCAGATTGAGGAAAATTTACGATTAATGAATGGGCCTAAATTAAAGGATAGTACTAGGGAACATATTGAGCGCAGCTTCTCTGATATACCAGAAATACTTATTACACCAGCGATGTGGAGATAATAGCCCATGAACGGAGATGACTATTTCGAGATATTGGCCTGGCATCCATACTCACAGGGTGAGCCTGACTTAGATTGGGTCGCTGGACGTTGAAACGGGAGAGTGGCTTTGTGCAGGCTTATGATCTGGTGTCTATTGCGGCAAACAGCAACCCCAGCACCACAGTGAAAATGACTTGGGCAAAGCCGTAAATGGCTGTGTTCCCAACAATGCGCCGGAAGTGCCGATCCCCGCTGATAGCCTCATAGTTTCCAAGACCGATAAATTGCATTTGGGTAAAGCTGACGTTAGTATCCATAAGGATAGATATACAGTTCGCAGCATGGGGTAAACACTGAACACCCCGAAGGATCACCATGGGCAAAATATAAAGATACGGTTTAACCGATATATTGGCCAATGATCCTCTACTCAGTAGCTTCCCTCCGTTTCAAATCGAATTGACGGCTCTAGGATCGAAACCATCTTTATTCATGGAGATGGAAGAGGAACGAGCTGCCGCGGAATATGCCCGGTAGTTTCTTTCGTATGGTATGATAGGAAGAAAGTGGTCGAAAGGACTGTCTTTGCGTGGCACAAAAGAAAACAGTGAAAAGAATCAACAAGCTTCTCATAACGACCATAAGCGGAACTGTGCTTATCCTGGGGATTTTGGCGGGGGACGTTTATTTCTTCATACTCGAAAAGCCTGCTAAGCCGGATAAATGGGCTGTTGCTGAGCGCTATATCTGGAATAAAATCAGTTTTAGCCAGGATAAACAAGTAATTTCTGCCGATGGCTCAGAATACTATTTACTTGCCAATAAGGGAGCCGCAGATGCAGATAAATTGATCATTTATTTTTCAGGGGGTGGAGTGGCCTGGGATGCAGTGAGTGCCGCTCAGCCGATCAGTCTGAGCAATGTAATGAAAAACGGTGAGATCAAATATTACTTTCCGAACATTCCATTCTTTAAAGTAAATACGCTTGGCGGCATACTGAAAAATAATAATCCCAATAATCCATTCAAGGATTGGAACATCGTATATATCCCTTATTCTACCGGTGATCTGCATATCGGGAATGCATCCAAGGAATATGCGGACGCCAAAGGCAAGCCGTTCACTATGCACTACAACGGTCAAGCCAATACGGGGACAGCATTAGAATGGATTGCAACTCATTTCGCTGCACCGCAAAAGATTCTCATTGCGGGAGAAAGCGCAGGTGGATTCGGGGCTGCTTTCTGGGCGCCTGAGATTGCGAAAATGTACCCGGATGCCCGCATTTATCAATACTCGGACGGTTCTTATTTAAATGCCGACCGCTGGCCGGATATTATCGATAACGAGTGGCAGGCCAACTTTGCAGAGACCTTTGGTTATGAAGTAAACGGTGATTTGATTTCGTCCGTATTCACAGCGAACCGCAAGCGGCTCCCAGACAATGCGGTACTTTTGCAGTCCAATACGCTCTATGATGAGCTGCTGTTTGACTTTGAAAAGGATCTGAATGGGGACATGTCGGACGATGGTGAATATATTCAGCACTGGTCGGCGCGCATGCTGCAATCTGCCGGGCAGCTCGCTGAAACAGTGCCGGGCTACTATTACTACATCACCGATTACGGTCGTAACGAGAAGACGGGCAGGACACCACATACACTCTCCCCATTAAATCATTTCTACAAAGCCGAGCAGGATGGGGTAAAGCTGATGAAATGGCTGGACGATGCCGTGAATAAGGATGAATATTACTCCGTGGGGCGGCATTTTGTAGAGAAAGAGGGCTGACGTCGTCGGCTGCAAGGTCTTTACAGGGGGCCTATTTACACCGTATTGGCAGATCGAACTGGAACTTGTGGAAGGGGCTTTTTTGCGCTAATATGAGGGTGTTCCAATAAAATTATTGATAGGACGTTGCCTTATGAATACGAAAGACCGTCAAACCTTTCATCTTCGTTATAGGAATATGATTAATACGCTTCGTAAGGAAATAAAGGAGGGAATCTACCTGCCGGGAGATTTTCTTTCTTCCGAAACTAAATTGATGGAGCAATTCAGTCTGGGCAAGCATTCTGTGCGTTCTGCATTGGAGGAATTGGTGAAGGAAGGATTAATTGAGAAAATCGATCGCGTAGGCACGCGCGTTTGCTATGTGTCCCCGATACAGACTACTCTTCGCTTTGGTGTCTATCCTTCACTGTATGAAGAAGCGAGATTGAAGGAAGTTATTGCGATGTTTCATCAGGAATACCCGCATATCAAGGTTGAATTAATCGAACTTCCTTATCACCAGGTGGAAAGCATTAAGAGTTTGACAGAACTGGGGATTTTTGATGTACTGACAGTGAATGTGTTTGATTTTAATTATTTTAAAGATAATGACGGCCTAGCGCTGTTGGAAGAGCAGACTGTATTGCCGAATACATACCCTTTCCTAAATGATTTGTTTAGTGCAGCCGGCAAGGGGCTGATGCTGCAGCCTTTCGTCTATTCTCCCGTCATATTGTGCTATAACAAAG
Source organism: Paenibacillus sp. IITD108 (assembly GCF_036541265.1). Lineage (NCBI taxonomy): Bacteria > Bacillati > Bacillota > Bacilli > Caryophanales > Paenibacillaceae > Paenibacillus > Paenibacillus sp. IITD108. The sequence goes on from NZ_JAZHCT010000008.1 coordinate 86,733, forward strand.
ATCATTTGCGGGAACAACAGCTGTTAGAACCGGATGGCTCTTGGTCTTGGGATGACTTGCATCAATTGTTAAGGCAGTTAAAAGGGATAAATCGCAGGGGGCTGTATTTTCACTTGTTCTCGATAAATAGATGGCCCATTTTTTTAATCCAGCAAGGTATAAGATTCAAAAGCAAAGAAGATGGTTCGATCACGATTGAAGATCCTGCTAGATTCTGCGAACTATTGCAAATGCTTCGGAACCTCATTCATGAAGAAGGGATGTATCCGGTCGGGCTAGGGAATTACGGGGAAGAAATTTTATTTTTGCAAGAAAAAGTGTCTGTAATTATATCGAGTTATTTTAAATTAAATCGATTGAAAGATGCTGAATTTAACTATGATATCGCTCAACTGCCGCGCGGGAAAAATAATGCAACACTGCTGCTTTCGATTGGCATTGGGATCTATGACAAGTCGCCACAAAAAGAAGCTGCGCGTAAGCTTACAAATTTTCTGACCTCTGAAGGCGTTCTTTCTTATATTCGGGAAACTACATATAGCTTGTCTGCGAATAAACGGATTGCGGAATCGGTTGAAACCTTGCATGGCAATAAACCGCTGCGAATGGAGCTTTATCGCGAGATTGCAGCGAATTACGCTACTCATGAACAATTGGGATTGACGATGAGCGAGATTTTGATTTTGGGCGATTGTTTAAAACAATATTTCTCTAATCTCATCGACGAAGATGAACTGCTAGCGATGTTCTCCGCCAAAATAAATGCTCAATGAGAGCAAGCTGCGGAAAGCATTGCTTTTGCAGCTAATTTTTTGTGCAGTTGAGAACTAGTTAAGAACTAGTGGACAAACTACGGACGTTGTAATAGGATTTTTTTGTGGAATGAGAACTAGTTAAGAACCAATGTGTAAGCGATTGCAAAATTTGAAAAAGGAGTTGAAGGTATGTTGAGCATGATTGACAAAAGATGGACAAAGCAGACGAGGAAACTGCTGATCAGTGCACTTATCGTAGTTTTTGGTATAACCTCATTTACCCCTTTATTACCGAAAGAAATGGTTCGAGCGGCGTCTGATCCCATTGTCCCATTGCTTTTTTCACCGCCAGAGGTGCTTGGGACGATGGCTTCTTCGCCAGTTACGAATAGTGCCGTATATGCGATGGAGGACGGGAAGCCGGTCATGTATACAACCGTAACCGGAGGGAGTGACATTCCGGCTACATTTAGCGTGATTGACATGACAGACTACAGTCTGATACGCACCATTCCACTAGAGGGAGGGAAAGGAGGGGCAGACGGACATATTATCGATTCTGAGGGGCACGTCTACGTAATTGCAGGCAATGCTTTATTCCGTTACGTACCAGGCTCGCCAACAGCTGAAAGATTAGCAGTTATCTCAGGGGCTTCCGCACTTTACGGTCTTGCAATCGACGAGAATGATACGATATACGGAGGTACATATCCTACGGGCAGTGTGTTCAAGTATGCTACTCGCTCCGAGGAGCTTACTGTGTTCCCACGGCTTTCTGCCGGAAAAGAGTATGTCAAATCTATTGCTTATTACGATGGTACGCTCTATGCAGGAACGGGTGCGATCGGTGAACTGTGGAAGCTGAATCCAGAGACTGGCGAAGGGGAACAAATTCCTTTTCCAGAGACATCGACTTACAGTGTGCCAAGTGAAGTAAAGCAGTTGTACACGTTAAGCATTGCTGGCAGCTTCATGTTCATTCTAACTAGTAATCAGAATTTGCTTATCTATGATCTGGAGAAACAAGATTGGTACGAGGGATGGTCCACGGATGAACAGCATAAGCAATATTATCGCGGCATGTACGTATCGCCTCCATTGGATGGCAAAGTATATCTGAACATGAACAGAGAGTTTTACTCTTTTGACCTAAACACAGGGAAAATGGAAGCGACCGGTATTCCGTACGAGCAGTATGTTCGCGGGGCGGGATGGGTAGAGCTAGGCAACGAGGATGGCGACATGTCGGGAAAATCGCTGGCTACACTATACAATGGCGGCATCGTGCTTATTAATTTTAAAACGAAGAATAAGAAGGTTTATGAGCCTATCGTGCCTGGGCAAGCAGTATCCATTCAATCGCTGGAATATGGACCGGATGGATTATTGTATGGAGCAGGCTATCTGGGGGCCTTTGGGTCGAGCTACAATACGCAAACCGGGGAGAAAAAAGAGTTCAATATCGGTCAGGCGGAGGGCATGATTCCGTATGATGGAAAGATGATGTTCGGTGCCTACCCGGGTGCTTACATGTACGAGATGGATCCAGCGCTACCTAACAAAAACGGGGAAAATCCAAAGTTAATTCACATTATTGGGGGCAACGAGGATCGGCCCTTTGCATTGGCAACAGGGGCTGATAAGCTATTCGTCGGAACTGTGCCGAAGATGGGATATTTGGGCGGAGCTTTATCCATCTACGATGGAGCATCGTGGAAGAAGTATGAAAACTTGATTGCTAATCAAAGTATTATGTCTCTTGCCTATCAGGAAGAAACGGGACTGCTCTTCGGTTCAACAACCGTTTGGGGAGGCATAAGCACAGAACCGACTGAAAGCCACGCTAAGATTTTTATATGGGATGTAGCCAAAAGCGAGCTTGTCGAAGAGTTTGTTCCAGAAATTGCGCAGCAAAATAATATTGGACCGAAAACAATCGGCGCGTTGTCCTTTGGCGCTGACGGATTGCTATGGGGCGCAGCTTATGGAACTTTGTTTGCAATGGACCCGGATACACACCAAATTATGAAGCAGAAGGAGATTCATCCTACAAACTGGGCATTCAGTCACTCGTGGGTTCCAGCTAAGCTTCGCTGGGGAGATGATGGATTCTTATATACGACATTGGGCGGCGTATTGACTGTTGTTGATCCTGTTACAATGGCACATACGGTTATCCCGGGAACAAAAACCAATTTGATGGTTGTTGGAAAAGACAAGGACGAGCCGGAAAAGACGGCGATTTACTATAATGAAGCCTCGTTGTTGAAAAAGATTACAGTAACGCCAGGCGCGCCGCCAACTCAAATGGAGGTAGAAATTCCGATCGTTAATGGCGGATTTGAGCAATTGAACAAGGATAATACGATTCCAGGCTGGAACAGCTTTGGATCTGTAACGGGCTTGGCAGAATTCGAAGTAAGTGCGGAGAAGATGAAAAGCGGTGCGGGCAGCTTGAAAATCACTGACACGTCAGACAAAGCAGAATCGGGTGTCATTTCCATTCCGTTTCCCGTACAGCCAGGTTTGGAGTATAAAGCAAAGTCAGATGTGTTCTTGGAAGCGGGACGGGGAGCGATTTTTGCGATGAAGTATTATGATGCTGAGGGCAAAGAGGTTACGCCATCGCCGGCTCCAGCGCAATATATTGAAGGACCGAAAGGGACATGGCTTGAGGCTGAATTTAAGTCGATTGCGCCAGTCAATGCCGTAACGGGCAAACTCGTCTTGTTTGTCTCGCAAGCTTGGACAGGGACGGTTTATTTCGATAACATACATTTACATGAAGGAAGAATAGCAGAGCCGCCGTTTGAAGGGGAGTCAACGCAGTCTTTGGATGTTCAGAATGCAGGATTCGAGCAGCCATTGCGAAAAGATGGCTCGATTTCAGGCTGGAGTATACAAAATCCGGATTCATTAATAGATAAAGATGCTGAAATTAATTTATCGGATAATCTTGTAAAAGCGGGAGATCAAAGTCTGTATTTGTATGATAATGATACGAAGTTGACAGTCGCGATAGAGTCCGATCTGATTCCGGTCATTGCCGGGCGGACATACAGATTAAGCGCGGATTTTTACAGAACAGACCCTCCTGAAGGAAGAAGCTCCAACCGTCCAACACTTCAGGTAAGATATTATGATGAAGACAAAAAGCTGATTAATCCTTCAGGCTCTGGGACAACGATGAGTAAAGAAATCACGACTCCTTTGAAGGTCTGGTCTAATGAAGGTTTTGAGTCAAAAGCTCAGCCTAATGCAAAGTATATGAAGCTGATCTTCATAAGCGCGGAGGCTTGGGTGTCTTCCGTCTACGTTGATAATGTGACAGCAACTACAGTGGTGCAAAGCAATGAGGCTGTAAGTGCGAAGCTTCAACGTGCTGCAGCAACAAGCATGATCGATGGCGACAATGCTGTATTTACTATGACAGCGACAGCTGATTCCGATATTATCGTGAAGGATGGATTTGACACTATTGCCATTACGAAAGGGGAAGGGAATGATACGCCGATTACAGTGGCGATCCCGGCACCTTCAGCCGGTACGCACCATTATGAAGTTTATGCCAATATGCCAGGTATAGGCAGGAGTAATTCAATTATGCTGCCGCCTGTTACTGTGTATGAGATGAACAATTATGTACTGAACACAGGGGAACAACTGACGCTGAAAGTTGGCGACACCTTCCCGGTGTATGCAAAAGCCCAGTTCGGGCCTCTGACAAAGGATGTCACATCTGATCTGTCGATCCGATCTCTGACAACCGGTTTAGTATCTATTACTAAGAACGTTGTTGCAGCACGTTCACAAGGTGAGGCGCAGCTTGAAGTTGTTATTGGTGACCGCGTTATTCCGCTATCTGTTAAGGTCGAAGCTTCGGGCGGCACTAGCCCAGGCGGGGAAACACCGACCGATCCGGGCGGTTCGACTGGCCCAACTGATCCAACTGATCCAACTGATCCAACTGATCCAACTGATCCAACTGATCCAACTGATCCAACCGACCCTGCAAATCCTGAAAATCCGAAGGAGCCGGTAGATCCAAAGCCGACTGAACCGATTGTATTCAAAGACTTGGCATCCGGGCACTGGGCCTTCCCATCCATTCAGTATCTGGTTAAAAAAGGTTTGCTGAACGGCTACCCAGACGGTTCCTTTAAGCCGGATTTGGCGATGAAGCGCTCGGAAGTAACGGCGATGCTGGTCCGTATGCTTGGTCTTCATTTGGCAGAGGGCAGCACGTTCGATGACGTAAGCGATAGCCACTGGGCTAAGCCTTACATTGAAGCAGCCTTTTCGAACGGATTGGTGCAAGGGAATGGCGATGGCAAATTCGCCCCGGACCAATCAATTACGCGTGAACAAATGGTTGTGCTTATTGTTCGCGCGCTGGGCCTGACAGGAGAGGGGACCGCCCTGACATTTACCGACAGCAACAAAACGGCAAGCTGGGCAACAGCCTCGCTGCGACTTGCTGTAGAGCATGGCATCATTGAGGGCTATCCAGATGGAAGCTTTAGGCCAGATGCAGTACTGACACGTGCCGCGGCATCTGCTATGATGGAAAAAGTATTAAGCATGAAGTAGAATTCAATAATTAGACGAAAAAGCACCTGTTTTGTATAGGTGCTTTTTTTTGGAAATCAATTTCATATTAGATAGATCAGCACAATTATAAATTACCCGGCTGCCCAAACGTCCAGTTCAATTTTGATTTCAGGCAGGCCAAGAGCTTGGACATAGGCAATCGTCATAGACGGAGGCGTGGGTCCGAACGTTTTTTCCCAAACGCGATCGAAAAAATCCCAATCGATCGGATCCACCGCCCAAATGTTGATCTTAACCACATGGTCTGGTGTTAACTGCTGAGATGCAAGGACCTTCGCAATATTGTCCATTGTATGGACGACTTGTTGATTGAAATCGGCCGGGATATCGCCTTTAGAGTCCGTGCCAATTTGGCCGGAGAATACGTACCATTCGGCATTTCGGCTGATTTTGGTTACATGACTATATTTACCAACAGGCTGCGCAATCGTGTCGGGATTTGATCTTTTAACGAATAGTTCATTGAGATTTGTCATAGATTAGGGTCTCCTTTATAATGGATCTACTGTTTTCGTATCGTTGAAATTAGGCAGACTTATCCCGTCTGCTTACATTCTAGAAAAAAACAGCTGTTGAATACCCGATTCCGGGAGACAAATGGCGAAGCACTCTTTTCTTCATCGGGTACCCTCCATCCATTCAAAAGTAATCTAGCCTTAATAAGGATAGCACAATCCGAATGGAAGAAACAACAAGCCAGGAAGAGCACGCCGTCAGTCTTTAGTTAGTTTAAAAGGACATTGAGATGTGTCAACATAGGGACTGAATAGCCGCAAACTGGAAGCATTTGTAGATAGGGGAGAAATAAATGAACATTATAATCGACGAAAAAGGCGATTCGAAGGGCGATTGTTGGCGATTTTGATAAATACAACAGTAAGAGTTTGAATGATTTTATTTATGAATGTAATAAAGGCAAGCAGGTTTTCTTTCTAAAAGACAGACAGTCTGCTATTCAAGCATTACATAATCTCAATTAAAAACTAGGGTCACCCCAACGATCCGGACTCCCCAGTCGTGACCCTAACTCTAACAGGACAGGGTGACCGCACCGAGAATTGCGGTCATCCTTCACGTTCATTCCCCAATTGTTCCCTGTATGGCGAAGGGCTTTTTCCGGTTATTTTTTTAAATACGCGACTGAAGTATAACGCATCCTGATAACCAACCTCTTCTCCAATTTCTTGTATGCTTAAGCTAGTATTCATGAGCAGATATTTTGCCTTTTGAATACGGAGCTGCTGAACATAAGAGGAAATGGAAATGCCGGAATTTTTTTTGAACACTTGGCAGAGATATTCATATTTACGCCCTGTTTCTCGTTCAATCCAGTTTCTATCGAGTGACTTAGCGAAGTTCTCATTTAGCATATTTATTAAATTCCTATATGTGAAAAAGGAAGCGGAGACTGCCCGATTGTGATGATCTTGCTCCAGCAAGTCATTCGCTATTGTTTCAAACAGATTGCCCAGCAACAGGCTTAGCCGAAATCGGAAGTAACCCGAGGGGTGGGCAAATTGATGAATGATGTTCTCGAACTGCGAGAGTATTAAATGTCGACGGTTCGGGCGAAAGCGTCGCGGCAATAGAACTTTATCGATATTTTCGTCAAAATTGGTTCGCAAATCACTTCGAGCATCATGGATAAAATTAATATCTCTCCTTGTTTTTGTCCATTCCTTGAATTCCTCCAAATTCGGATCGCACTGGAATTGTATCCAGAAGAAACAACTCTCCTCCGAAATTTCTCTCCATCCGCTATGTGCCTCCCATGGCCGCAGTAAGAACAACTCACCGGATTTGAGCTCCAGCCTTTCGTTGCCGACCTGCATGTAAATGGGACCTTCAATAACGATGAGGATCTCGTAGTAGGGGTTGGAGTGCACCGACCGATAGAAATCGAAATTGCCCTTGTGAATACTCGCCCACTTTACATCGATTCTGGATAAACGCGCCATCGTCAAATATTCCATGGATTCCTCCGCATTTTTATGAATTTACAGACGTTATTATGGTCCATATAATGGCTGAAATGCTTGTGCTACAATCATAGCATGAAAGTGCTTCCTTGCAAGCTTGCGGGGAGAAACCAAAGGAGGCGGAATAGAGTGAATATTCTGAATGAAAAGGATTATTATCGAATCGTATATGGCGGATGGTTGGGGAAAAATATCGGGGGCACCCTTGGCGCACCGGTAGAAGGTGCAAAAGAGCTGCTTGCCTTAACATTTTATCCGGAGCTGCCTGACGGCCCGCTCGAGAATGATGATCTTGACCTGCAGCTCGTATGGCTGCATGCTTTGGAGCAGTACGGTCCCGGTTTAACTGCTCGTGAGCTCGGTCAAGAATGGATGGATCATATTTTCTTTCCTTTCGATGAATATGGTTATGCATTGACCAACCTGCGGAGAGGGTTGATTCCTCCTGTTGCTGGATCGTTCAATAATCCGTTCACTAATTGCATGGGTTCTCCTATTCGCTCTGAGATATGGGCGATGGTCGCTCCGGGCTTGCCAGAAAAAGCTGCATCTTATGCATACCAGGATGCGATCGTCGATCATGCGGGAGGCGAAGGGGTATTTGGGGAAATGTTCTTCGCTGCCATTGAAAGCGCAATTTTTTTCGAGAAGGACCGCGACCGTCTGATTGACATCGGCATGAAGTTTATACCAACCTATAGCCGCACTTATAAAGCACTAAAAGACTTGATTCGTTGGCACCAAGAAGGGAAAAGCTGGACGGAGGCCCGATCGTTAATTCTCGAGCATCACGGCAGTGACAACTTTACAGATGCTCCCCAAAATATCGCGTTTACAATCCTTGGCTGGCTGTATGGCAATGATTTCGAGGATGCGATTCTGAAGGCGGTTAACTGTGGATATGATACCGATTGCACAGCAGCAACGCTTGGTGCAATATTGGGCATGTTACTGGGACCGGAAGGGCTTCCGGAAAAATGGGTGAAGCCGGTTGGCGACCGCGTCGTCGTCAGTCCTCCGATCAATGGTTTCCCAGCGCCCAAAAGCTTGGATGAATTAACACTTCGAACCATTCGTATGGGCAAACAGGTGCTAGCAGCATCCGACGTTGATATTAGAATACATCCCAACGAGCCGAGTCACTGGGATCGACAGGAGTTTTCACTTCAAGGAATAAAAGAGCTTTGGGAAAGATCAGCGACATCCAATCATTACTTGCTGCCGCGAGGAACTTCGCAGTACCCTACTCTCGAACTCATCATTGATTATGGGGCTGAAGGGCCAGCAATAGGCGCGTATCAAACGAAAACAATACAAGTCACATTGCTTAATCGCTCCTCATCCACAATGGCAGGGAAGCTTTCACTTGACCTGCCTGAAGGCTTGGTCGGACCAGACGCGCTCGAAGTTATCGTGCAGCCGAACGAGAGTGTGGAATGGACCGTAGACATTACTGCTTCTGCTTCAGCAGGGGCCTACCATGAACTTGCGCTTCTCTGGACAAGGATTCACGATCATGCAGTGTGGGCAACGGAGAAGGTGACGTTTACACTTCTTGGATCCTCCTCTTGGAAGGTATGGGGACCTAAGAGCAGCGAAGGTACTGAAGCGATGTTCCCGGGGAACCGCCTGGAGTGGGAAAAGGTATTGGACACGGATGTAGATGGGTGTTACAGAGCAGTAACGTCGCTCTTTAATCCATCAGAAAGGCAAGTCAGACTCATTGCTGCAGCGAACGCTCCCATTCAACTAAAGCTTAATGGAAAGATCATCATAGACTGCAAGCAAACGCCAGAATTTATGCCTGCCTATCACCGTGCGCCTAATGATCAGTGGATTGAGTTTACGCTTGCGGCTGGAAGCTATGAATTGGACGTGTCAGCATGGAAGAATAGTGTCCCTCTCCAAGTTTATATCTTGCCTGTAGCGACCATGAAAACGGCAGATCCTGGCCCTTGCTACTATTATACTGACATGCTATTCTCGATCGATGAAGGCGGCCGGATTGGACAAGGTAATCGCGGAGAAGCAAAGGCAGTTGGACGAGTGGGCTAAAAATAAGTAGGCTGCAAAGCGTGGCGAGAGAGCCACTGCTATTGGATAGTTAAGGGGGCATGGTTAAACATGCCTCCTTTTTAAGACGTTCACAAAAGCTCTCCATTCTCCCCATCCAGAAACTCGCCATCTCTTAGTCGATTTACAAATTGCTGCAGCCAGTTGTAATAGGTAACGCCGTGGCGCAGCTTGTGCAGGTCACGCAGACACTCTCGTCTTTCATCATCGGTCGTTTCTTCAGCTAATGCCATTTCCGACAACTCTGGAATGACTTCATTAATTGCGCCAAGCATAACATCGACCTCACGCTGCAGCTTCATCGTGAAGAAGTTGCGAAACGTAATGAAGAAATCAGTCTCCGCTATATATTGATCCTTGCGCTCCTTTTTCTCCTCCAGCTTCGTAACCATTCTCGCATCCAGCAACGAGCGGACCGCATAGCTCATATTGCTCTTGCTCATGTTCATATATTGTTTCATGTCTTCAAGCGTCATCGGTTTATCCTCGAAAAACATAATCCCATATAGCTTGCCAAATGAATGATTGGCGCCGTATAAATCCATCGTTTCCGCAATCGCTTCAATAATTTGTGCCCGTAGCTCAGTACGTCGCGACACCTCAAGCTCTTCCTCTATTTTTCTCTCTAACGCTTCTATTTTTGCTTCTTGCCTCACATCGCCACTCCCTCTATTTAAATAATAGAAAGTATAAGTTTTTAACTTATCCTGTTTCTATATTTCATCGGTAAACGCGCCTGTCCAAAGGACGGCGAAGCCGTTTATCCTTGTCCACATATGTACCGTTTATTTACAAGAAATTAAATTGAAGTTGATCATGCGTTAACAGTTTAGGATTACATTGAATGTACAATATTTTTTGTACAAATGATGTTTATCGCACTTTACACGAACATATTATCAAACTTTCAAAAAAAATTGAACAACTAAACCTAACTTTTACAAACTGTTCATGTAATGAAATTGAGATGGGGGGATGAAGTTGTCAAGTATTTCATTAAAGTCACTTTCTAAACAATACACGAATGAAAAGCATACCTTAGAGAACATAAGCTTGGATATTAAGGATAAAGAGTTTCTAGTGCTGCTCGGACCGTCAGGCTGCGGCAAATCAACTTTACTTAGAATGATCGCTGGCATTGAAGATATTTCCAAAGGCGAAGTACACATCGGGGATGTCTGTGTGAATGAGCTGGAGCCAAAGGATCGAGGAGTGGCGATGGTATTTCAGAACTATGCACTGTATCCCCATATGACCGTTCACGAAAATATGGCCTACGGCTTGAAAATCAAAAAGATGAAGAAAAGCGAAAGAGAAAGACGAATTCAAGCTGCTGCTGAAATTTTACAGATCCATCCATTATTGAAAAGACTACCGAGTCAATTGTCCGGCGGGCAAAAGCAACGAGTAGCAATCGGCAGAGCTATTGTGAAGGAACCAAAGGTATTTTTGATGGACGAGCCGTTATCGAATTTGGATGCGAAGCTAAGAAATGAGATGCGTATTGAAATTAAAAAGCTGCATGAGCGATTAAACTCTACATTTATCTATGTAACGCATGATCAGGTGGAGGCCGTTACGCTGGGAGATCGGATTGCGATTATGACGGAGGGGAAGTTCAGGCAGATCGGGACGCCATTAGAAATTATGGAATGTCCGGTAGACATGTTTGTAGCCAACTTTATCAGCTCGCCGCCAATCAACTATTTGGACGCTGAACTAGTGGATCGAGAAGGGCGAATTTACGCGGACATGGATGGAATGCTGGTGGAAACGAACATACCCCATGATGCTATAAAACATCACCCTAAAGTAAAAGCGGGCATTAGACCGGAGCATTGCATCATCCTGGAAGAAAAAGCGCCTGATACGCTGCCAATGGAAATTTTGTTTACTGAAATCATCGGTACCGATGTGCTTCTGCACTTAACGTATAAAACCCAGCATTTTATCGTCAAAAAAAGCTTTGATCAAACCTATGCGAAGGGTCAAAAGCTATACGTAGCGCTGCAGCCAAAGCATATGCACTTATTTGATCCGCACACGCAAAAAAATATAAGGAGTCCACGATGATTGTTCTGATTTCACTGGATGGATTAGGCTATAAAAATTTTGAACGGTGGTCGCGGTCTTTTACAGACAAAGGCTTCGCATACTGCAGGCAAATGATGACGACATTTCCTTCGGTTACGTTCAACGCTCATGCAACAGCTATGACGGGAAGCAGTCATGATCGGCATTCGGTCTACGACAATATAGTAGCTGACGCGGCGACGATGGACAGAATCGCGTTGTATGGCGATCATGAAGCGCTTTGCAATGAAGCGCTGCATAAGCAAACGATTTTTCATTCTCTGTCTGCGCAAGGTTTGAAGAGCTGCTGCATCCATTGGCCATTAACGACAGGCAACCCGTACATTCAACAGCTTATAACAGAATCAAGCAGCAAGAAAAAAGCAGCGGAGTCAATCTCTTATGAAGAGCTGGATCAGACGGCGGCGCAAGAGACGATTGAGGCGGTTATGTCAGGGTCATTTGATTTCATAGCTGCGAGGTTCGTTGGGTATGATGCGTTGTCGCATGAGTATGGAAAGGATTCACGCGAGGCCATTCTTTGCGCAGAAAAGCTGCTGCAGCATATTCATCGGATTCATCATGCTTTAAGTGGATTAAAGCAGCCATTCCATCTATTTATTTTTTCAGATCATGGTCAAAGCGATGTAGAATCGTTTTTCTATCCTAACGAGATTTTGGCGCAAAGCCGTTGGTCTGAACATTTACTTAACAAGCAAATTCGCTTTGTTGGCGACGGGAGTGGAGCACTATTGTTCTATAGCAAGCTGACTAAGCAGATAAATCAAGAAATAATGGACCACTTCAGTCAAATGGAGCCTGTGCAGCATTTTCATGAAATAGAGGAACCGGCATATTCAGCCTCCCAAACGTTTCGACCAGTCGGCATCTTGGACTTGAAGCATACCGTATGCGGGGAGGATACAATCCCTCCAGATCAGCCGCAATATAAGACGCTGCGCAGCTTGCACGGTTACGATCCTGCTAATGTCGAGGAAATGAATGGGTTTATGGTTTGCATTGGTGATCAGCTTAAGCAAGGTCAGGTAATAGAGCATTCGCATCTTGTCAATATTGCGCCTACTATAGCAAAGCTGCTTCACATCCCTCACCAATGTGACGGTGGGGCGATTACAGACATCTTGAAGGAGCACGAGTAGATGACCAGATTTATAAGCAGAAATGTCAAAGACAATCTGTGGTCGTTGGGACTGCTGTTGCCGACACTTATCCCGTTATTCATTTTTTGGATTTATCCGATGATCAAAACCTTTCATATTAGCTTTACAGACTGGAACTATATTTCACCGACCTATAACTATGTGAATTTCGATAACTATACCAACTTTTTAGATGATTCTTTTTTTACTAAAGTGCTGGTCAATACGCTTGTGTTCACACTTTTTACAGTCATTCCGCCAATTGCTATCGGGTTGTTTATAGCTACTTTGCTCAACAAAATCAAAGTGCTGCGCAATTTCTTCGTCGCTACCATTTTTTCTGCCTGGATTACACCTACTGTAGTGGTGTCCATGGTGTGGGTCAGCATTTTTGACGGGGAAAATGGCATAGTGAATGCGTTCTTTAAAGCGGTCGGATTGGAACCAATTGAATGGCTAGGCGGGCAAACGACCTCCATGATTGTCGTCATTATCGTTACCATATGGAAATACTTAGGCCTAGCTGTGCTGCTGCTTACATCAGCATTAGCCAAATTAGATCCTGAAGTGGAAAAAGCAAATGATTTGGATGGCGGCAAAGGCCCGCGAAAGCTAATGAAAATAACGCTGCCGGCAATCTCGCCCATACTCGTATTTTTGTTTATTTTGTTCACGCTCGACTCGCTTAAAGCTTATGACCAGATTTATATCTTGACGCAGGGCGGACCTTCGGGAGCAACCTCGACAATTCTATACTACTTTTATGTGCTTGCGTTCGAGTGGTACGAGACTGGACCAGCATCAGCTCTCGCAGTGATTTTCCTGGCGATTTGTCTGCTCATTAGCGGTCTGAATTATGTAGTATCAAAATTTCTATTCAGCAAGTGAGGGGAGGGCAATGTACTTGGCAAGGTTGAAAAAAGGCATCAGTTACGCGGCATTAACAGTAATTGGCATCATCATGGTTTTTCCGTATCTGTGGATGTTTATGACTTCTGTGAAAGCAAAGGACAAGCTGTATAGCGGAGGGATTTTCCCAGATACCTTTCATTTTGAAAATTACATCAGAGTATTTACCGATACGAAAATGCTGCTTTATCTGTGGAATAGCATCTACGTCAGTGTCATTATTATCGTGTTCCAAATATTATCGGCGATTTTGGCGGCTTACGTATTTGCGACGATGAAAAAGAAGTGGGTGCAATTATGCTTCGTTATCATATTGGCTACGTATATGCTGCCATCAGCAGTGACGTACATTCCATCTTTCATTATTATCTCAAAAGTAAATCTGCTGGATACGCATTTGGGTTATATTTTGAGCGAAGCGATTAGTATCTTTGCCATCTTCTTTCTGAGGCAAACGTTTATTCAAGTGCCCAAAGAAGTGGTGCATGCGGCTAAGCTGGATGGGGCGGGACATTTGAAGCTTATTTTCACGGTATACATTCCCTATGCCAAAAACGCGATTGCTTCTCTCGTGTTAATTACATTTATTTATAGCTACAACAATTATATGTGGCCTTCCTTGCTCATCAAGTCGGAAGAAAACATGTTCGTCACGATCGGCTTGCGCAGATTATTTATGAGCCAGGCTGGTTATGGAATGGACTTCCCGCTTGCGATGGCTGCTTGTGCAATTTCACTGCTGCCAATGTTCATCCTGCTAGCCGTTTCTAATAAAAAGATTATTCATTCGATGGCGAACCTATACGTGAATAAATAAGGTGGTGATGTGCATTTAGCTGTATTCCATTCCATGGACTGATAAATATCGGATTGACGAAAAACACACTAAAACAGCAATTTATCGGGAGGAAAAAACGGTGAGAAATCGCAAAATGAATCTAAAACAAACTATTTTGTCTGTGATGTGTATGACCTTTATTTTCACAGGAGTCATTGGCTGCTCCAACGGCGCATCCCCGGGGAAAGAAGCGGGCGCGACAGCAACAGCCACGTCCACATCAAACAATAAAGATAAAGTGAAGCTTGAATTTTATTACGGTCTTGGCGGCAAGCTTGGCGAAACGATGGAAACGATCATTAAAGACTTCAACAGCAGCAGCGAGAAATACGAGGTTGTCCCCGTGATTCAAGGGAACTATAGCGAAACACTGCAAACCTTGCAATCATCACTTGCGGCGGGTAAGCCGCCTGCACTTGCTATCAATGGCTATCCGGAATTTATGAAGCTGGCTAAAAATGATGTGCTGCTGCCGCTGGACGAGTATATTAACCAGCCGGAGTACAATAAAGACGATGTGCTTTTGCTGGAGCAGGGCAATTATAATCAAGCAGCTCTAGGTGTGCCGGCATTTGTATCTACACAAATGATGTATTACAGAAAAGATATTTTTGACAAATACAATATCGATTACGATGCGCTGGAAAGCTTGGAGCAAGTGGCTGAGGCGGCAAAAACGATCAAGGAAAAAGAAGGTATTCATGGCTGGTCCATTATGTGGTATGCGGAGCATATGATCGACTACGCACGTTCCGCTGGCGGTGATATCGTGAGCGAGGATGGCAAGACCATCACGATCGACTCCGAGGAATGGATCTACGCTTGGGAAAATATTAGAAAGTGGATTCATGACGACAAAATTATGAATACTGTGTACGGCGGCAACGGCTGGGAATGGTGGTATAAAACGATTGATGGCGTCATGAACGGCAAGTCAGCAGGATACACAGGTTCTTCCGGCGACGGCGGAGATTTGGATTTCACCAAGGTGGCAACGGGCATGCAAAAAGGACTGAATGGCAGCAAGCCTAGGCCTGTAGCCGTATCGGTTATGTTCAACCTGTTCAAAAACTCTCCGAAAGAGCAGCAAGAGGGTGCTTGGGAATTTGTGAAGTTCTTCTCGCAAGCGGAGAAAACAGCTTTCTGGGCTGTTGAGACAGGCTATATTCCAATTCGAGACAGCGCTGTGACTACTGAAATCTATCAAAATAAATTGAAAGAAAATCCGTACTTGTCGGTTCCGCTTGAGCAAGCCAAATCGAATGGCATTCCACCTTTTGTCGATCCGACAGGCGGTAAAATCTATGCAGAAATCGAGCTGGCAAAGGATGAATTGCTGATCGGCAATAAGCCAGCGGCAGAAGTATTGAAAGCAGCGAAGAAAAAAGCGCAGAGCGAGCTTGATAAAGTTTTAAACCAATAATATACCCAAAATAAAACGACCTACAAAGGAGAAATTAACAATGAATCATAACATTCAACTAGCCGTTTTTGACTTGGCAGGTACGCTTGTAGAGGATAACAATGGCGTAAGAGACTGTCTCTATCAGGCAGCGGTAGAATTCGGCTTGCAGGTAACAAGAGATGAGATCAGCACGCATATGGGCACGAACAAAATTCATTTATACCAATTTTTAATTGCAAGAACGCGAGGTAATGTAATAGATTTTAAAAACTTTGAGATTGAGATTGATGAATCTACACATGATGAAGCTGTTCAAATCTACGAGAAGTATACCGAGTATATGATTGCATACTACAAAGAAAACTGCCGCGAAATCGCGGGCGCTACTGAAACTTTGAAATGGTGCAAGGAAAATGGGATCAAAGTAGCGACTGGCACAGGATTTCACAAAGAGATTAATCATGTCATTATGGAATCACTTGGCTGGGTAAAAGATGGATTGATCGATTATGCGGTAGATTTGGACATGGTTCCAGAGGGCAAGGGACGTCCGGCTCCGTTCATGCTGTTCAAAGCAATGGAATATTTGAATGTACAAAATGTGAGACATGTCATCAAAATTGGCGATACGCCTGCCGATATGCTTGAAGGCTATAATGCGGGCTGCAAAGCAGTCATTGGAGTAACACAAGGCTCCACGCCAATCGAAGTATGGGGCAAATACTACCACACGCATGTTATTCATACTGTAAAAGAGCTTCCTGAGCTGATTATGTCCGGTAAAATCGTATGATGGAGCAGCTCGAAAAAACAGCCAGCATCGGAATCGTATTGCCCAAGCTGTTCCCTTTTCCGCAAAACAAGCCTGAGTTGATGATTGAGGATTTGCTAACTATATTGGAGGACCCTTTCTTTACAGCGGTGGAAGTTTCCTATATTGCCGATCAGCCAACTAGAGAGCTTGCCAAAAAGTATATGCAGTATAGCGGCGTGGAAACGATCTTCAACGGCGGCGATGCATTTCGGGAATTAAGCATTAATTTGAGCTCCTTGGATGCGGACGTTAGGCAGCGATCTATCCAGCAATGCTTCATGCTTATTGATCATTGCTACGAGATGGATGCGAAAATTATGCATATCGTAACAGGGAAGTTCGAGGGTGAAGAAAACAAACGGCATAACATCGATGCGTTTATTGCCTCTACGATGGAGCTTTGCAAGTATGCGAAGGCGAAAGCCGACACCTATGAGCTTTGTATCAGCCTGGAAACCGGAGACAGATATTTGGATCGCAAATATTTGCTTGGGCCTACGAATGAAGCCGTTCATGCAGCGCAGATCATTCGCAGCGAATACGATAACTTTGGCTTGTTGCTCGACCAAAGCCATCTGCCGCTTATGGGTGAAGATCCGAGGAAATCACTTTGGCTGGCCAAAGACTACTTAACGCATATTCATATCGGCAACAGCTATATGAAGGATCGGCAAGCTTCTTATTTTGGAGACAAGCATCTACCATTTGGTGTCAAGGATTCGGAGGTTGGAGTAACCGAGCTAACGGCATTCATCGCCACTTTACGGGAAATTGGATTTTTTACTAGTCCCAAACCAACCAGAAAGCCGGTCATTACCTTTGAAGTAGGCCGACTCGAGCAGGAATCTCCAAAGCTCGTCATTGCCAATATAAAACGGACTTTTTTTGAAGCTTGGGCTAACGCATAACGAATAACAGGAGGGTGTCGATTAATTGTGGGCATTTATTAATAAGCAATGAGAAAGGGGAACGGAGAGCAAGCTTTGGGAATGGAGAAGCGGCAGCGTCCGCCTTTGTAGGACAATTTTATCCTTTACCGGGGTTATTCATTCAAAAAAATTGGACTACAACAGCGGTCGGAATCCCAAACTTGATCGCAGTGGAATCCCTTTCAATTGCTTGTTGCCCTATCCACAATTAATCGAACTCCCAACAGGGGGAAAAGCTAGACATGAACGTACTCATTACGGGCTATTTTAACGATGATTCCAAGCAGCGAGTCGTACAATCCTTTCCGCATGACTGGCAAATTCATATTATAGAGCCGCAATTGATCGAACAGTTTATCGGGGATGCAGAGGTGCTTATTCCAGAGCATATTCAAGTGAACGAGGCTTTGTTGGACCAAGCTCAGAGCTTGAAATTAGTTCAAACCGGTGCTGGCTACGACAATGTGGATATTGAAGCATGCACGAAGCGCGGCATCTGGGTGAGTAATGCAGCAGGCGTGAATGCCAATGCGGTTGCAGAGCATATTATGGCTTTAATATTAAACCACTATAAAAATATTTCGTACTTGGACCGTTTTATGAAACATAAAGGCGATGAGACCAAGCTCTCCTATACAGGCGGCGAGTTGTCAGGGCTAACTATCGGGACGATTGGCTATGGCGCAATTGGCTCTAGGGTAGGCAAATTTGCTCAAGCCTTTAATATGAAAGTGCTGGCCTATGACAACAATCCATCACTTTCAAGCGATGGTGTGGAGCTGGTGGATCTAGATATTTTGTTAGCCCATTCGGATATCGTCACCATTAACATTTTCCTTAATGAGGAAACAAGAAACCTTGTTGATCGGACATTTTTGAGCAAAATGAAAAGCAACGCAGTATTGGTCAATACGGCAAGAGGCCCGATTGTATGCGAGCCTGACCTGATCGAAGCGTTGAAGAACGGTGTAATTGGCGGTGCTTGTCTGGATGTGTTCACCGAAGAGCCGCTAAGCTTGGATAGCGAGCTTCGTTCGCTGGACAACGTTACGTTAACCCCGCATACAGCAGGTATGCCAGATGGAATGAAGTTCCATGAAACGAGATACCGCTTCTTTGTCAGCAATATTAATCGTGTCATGGGGAATGAGCCTCCGCAAAACAATTTGAATCAGATTTAATTGGGGATTAAATTTAACGGTACAGTGAAACAATTCAACAAATGGCCTTACCCTTTTGTATTAAGGACAAGGCCATCAGCCATTTTAGGGCAAAGCGCTTAATTTGCTGCTAAGAACGGAATAGCATAATTAGATTTGTGATTACCACATAGGGGCTAACCCATAAATGAACAGCTCCCCTTTAAGTAGACAGGTGAAATAACAAAACCTGCTGCTAAAAGGGGAGCTTTTTCATGCAGAAAGTACAATTTAGCGCGTCAGCGAATAGACACTAAATTAAGCTTGAATAGCGCCTGTGGCAACCGTTAGGGTCATTCTTTGCTCTGCTGTTCCGCTGTTCCGCCGCTCTGTTGTTCCGCCGCTCTGCTGTTCCGCTATACCACTGTTTTTTTGTTTCTTCGCTATTCTCTTGTTCCCGCTAACGGTTGCCAGTGACGCTATTTCGATTATTTTAGCCTATTTGAACATGTAACGGTTACCATAAGCGCTATTGCATCATTTTTCGAAGAAAATAGCGGTTTTTACCGTATTAAGCTCGATAGCAACCGTTAGAAAATAAATTCATTAAAAAAAGCAAGAATAGCGCCTGTGGCAACCGTTAGAATTCATTCGTTACTCGGCAGTTCCGCTGTTTTGCTGCTCTGTTGCTCTGTTGGTTCACTATTCTGCTGTGTCGCTATTCCGCCGCTCTGCTGTTTCGCTGTACCACTGTTCTTTTGTTTCTTCGCCATTCTCTTGTTCCCGCTAACGGTTGCCATAAGGCTGTCGATTCACTGTGGGCAGGTTATAAGATGTTTAACTGGGGACAACTCGGAATCGTAAGATGTTAAATTAACAGGCAGAACTAAAAGAGTATACAGAAGAAGTAAGGAATATTAATACCAAACAGTATTTTTTTATACCTGAGGTGGAGTTCCTTAAGGTCTATCTTTTTTCAACCAATTCCAAAAGAAAGCAAAGGTTACAAAAAAGTTTCGAGAAGGTGAAAAACAATTCATGTAGAATAATCATTTTATCGTAACAATTTTCTTATTCACTTAATTTCAACTAAGGAGCATGAAAAGCCTATGGAAAAATCCCCAGAAGATTCCTTGAAAATCTCATGTGAAGAATTAGGAGAAACTCTAATAAAACAGCAAGGTATGACATTTAAATTCAAAAATGTAGAAGGTCGTTTTATTCATACCTTTATTGCAGGAAAATTGTTATCTAAAATAGGCTTAACACCGGAAATCGTTATTGGGAGGGAACTAGGCGAGATTCTTCCCGCTGAAATAGCAAAAAATAAAGAATCGTTTTATAGGGAGGCATGGGAAGGGAAAGAAGATATTACATATGAGAGTGAATTGAATGGGGTATATTATCTGGCATCCCTGCAACCAATTAGGCAATTCGGCAAAGTGATCGAAGTAATCGCTTCATGTGTGGATATTACCGAACGAAAGAAAGCAGAAGAAGAACTAAGGGCAACAAAGGAATTGCTAGAGTCCGTAATAAAGAACTCCGCAGATAGCATATGTGTGACTGATACTGAAGGAAAAGTTATTCGAGTAAACGATGCATTCGAAAGAATATACGGCTGGTCTGAAAAAGAACTCATCGGAAAGCAACTGCCTAGTATCCCTGAAAATATATACGATAGCCTTGTAGAAATTTGTAAACCGGTACTTACTGGAAAGGAATCATCTATAAGTCTCGAAACGATACGTAAACGAAAAGACGGAGAATTGATACATGTCTTTTTAACCTTATCGCCGATAAAGGACGCGAGGAATGTTGTTGTTGCTTTGACTGGCATAACCCGGGATATAACGGAAAGAAAGAAATCGGAAGAGTTTTTCCGGAAAGCAGATAAACTGAATGTGGTTGGGCAGCTAGCTGCTGGACTTGCACATGAGATCCGTAATCCGTTAGCTTCTTTGCGGGGTTTTTTACAATTAATTATGTCCTGCCACATGGGAAAAGCAGAATATTTCGATATAATGATTTCAGAAATTGATCGCATAAATAGTATTGTAAATGAACTCTTAATTATTTCGAAGCCGCATGAAACAAGTTTTCGGAAAAATAATATAGGGATGATTCTAAGAAGCGTTGTAACATTACTTGAAGCACAGGCTGCTCTAAATAATATTCAATTCCATGTTGAAATGAAGGACAATATTCCTTTAATAGAAAGCTCCGAAATCGAAATTAAACAAGTATTCGTTAATATATTAAAAAACGCAATAGAGGCAATGCAAAATGGCGGAATTATACGTATCAAAGCTGTTGTCCAAAAAGATAACCTCCTCATTCGATTCATCGATCAAGGTTCAGGGATTAATGAGAGTGTTATCCCCCGCTTAGGCGAACCTTTTTTTACCACTAAAGATAACGGAACTGGATTAGGCTTGATGATGTGTTATAAGATCATTAATGACCATAAAGGATGGATACATATTAACAGTGTTGTTAATAAAGGAACAACAATTGATGTTATTTTACCTTACCATGAATGATCAGCATAAGATAACCTAAAAATGACCTGGACATCCACAGTTTGTGAATGTTCGGATCTTTTTTATGGGGACGGCCGTTTTTTTATAAAAATTACCCTTTCATAATCTTCCGATAATCACTTGGCGATTGCCCTATTATTTTATGAAATGCTCTTGAGAAATAAAGCGGGTCTTGAAAGCCGACCTTTAGGCTGATTTCCTTGATAGAACAGTCGGTAAAGTCAAGATATTGGCAGGCCTGCTGAATTTTCAATCGCATAAAATAATGCATTGGCGATATTCCGGTTACACGTTTGAACACAGATAAATAATGTGACCGGGAAAGATGGACAAACTCTGCCAACTGCCCGACTGTAAGATTAGCACTTAGCTGCTGCTTCATATATTCGATTGAACGGTCTACACAGTTGCTTGAAGCCTGGTTAGACGGATCAGCAGGCTGCAGCGAGGGCAAAGAGAGCATTTGCTGAAGCAGCTGATTGGCATAGATGCAGTGAGGTAGCGAATAGATTTTTTCCGAAATCGTATCGAAGCAGCTGTCAAATAATTTAATCCATTGAATCGCACTGGCCCCAGAAAGTTGCATTTTATTCTCCTGAAGCGGCAGCAGCTCGAAGTAATGCTCAGCTAAGATTCCGGTAAAATGAATCCAATAAATGCTCCACGGATTTGCTTCCGCTGCTCCATAGCTCTGAGGCATGTTCGGCGGTATGACGATAAGATCATTCTTTTGTACATGCTGCTTGCCAGATGAACCAAGCTTCACCCAGCCTTCGCCAGCTATGCAGAAAAGCAGAATATAAGAGGACGAGCCTTCGGCTCGTTCACGATAATGGTACTTGGCTTTTGGGAAAAATCCGATATCCGTTATAAATAACGGTTTAATAAGCGGGTACTGCGATAATTCCTCGATCAGCCTCTCATGAAGCACAAATAGCTTCTCGGATGGAAATCCCGTTTTTTTTCGCATTGTTTAAACCTCTCCATAACCGTGCTAATTTGGTATCTATCAGACTATTGTCCATATCAATCATATTAATATGAATTTTAATATAGTCTGACATCGCAGTAAAGTTAGGCTATAAGCTGCAATAAAATAAATGGAGAGGGGATGAGGCGTTGCACAACGGAAAAGTAGTTATCGTAACCGGAGCCGGCAATGGCATTGGCAAAGGGATTGCCTTGGAATTTGCAAAAGCAGGCGCATTAGTCGTAGTCAGCGAAATAGATGAGCAGTCGGGTAATCAAACAGCTGAAGAGCTGCGTCAACTAGGAGGATCTGCTCTATTCATCCAAACGGATGTAGCAAGTGAACAGAGCATTTGCGGTATGGTTAAGCGAACGGTGGAAGCACTTGGCCGAATTGATGTGCTCGTTAACAACGCGGGAATTACTGTATTTAAGCCAATATTGGAGGCGACGTCAGCCGATTGGGACCGGTTAATGAACATTGATTTGCGGGGCGTATTTTTATGCAGCAAATATGCGGCTGAGCATATGAAGCGGCAAGGAAAAGGCTCCATTATTAACATCTCTTCGAATCATTCAGTAGCCACATTGCCTGATGCAGAAATGTACGCCGCAGCCAAAGCAGGTGTGAACGGTTTAACCCGCAGCATGGCGCTAAGCTTAGGCAAGCTCGGTATTCGAGTCAATGCGATTTGCCCGGGATTTACGAATACCCCACATTATCGTCAATGGCTGGAAAATGACGGGAAAGCTGCTGAAATTGAAGCGGAAGTCATCTCGCTGCATGCGGGCAACCGGATCGGTACTCCAGAAGATGTGGGGAAGCTTGCTTTATTTCTCGCTTCAGATGATTCCGCGATGATGACAGGTGCCGAGCTTTTGCTAGATGGAGGGTTATCTACGAGGCTGTATCATTCGAAGCTTTGTTAAGATTACGAAAGGCTGCCAATTCAATGCCGGAAGCTAATTTAAAAGGAGGATTTATATGAAAATTGTTTCAATGGAGCTGTTTCAAGTGCCGCCGCGCTGGCTATTTCTGAAAATTACGACGGATGAAGGAATTGCTGGCTGGGGCGAGCCGGTAGTTGAAGGAAGAGTGGATACGGTTCGCACGGCTGTCGAGGAGCTTGGTGACTATCTTATAGGCAGGGACCCTGGACAAATCGAAGATTTGTGGCAGGTCATGTACAGGGGCGGCTTTTATCGGGGCGGCCCGATTTTGACGAGCGCTATATCAGGCATTGAGCAAGCGCTTTGGGATATAAAAGGGCAGCGGCTGGGAGTGCCGGTGTATGAGCTACTGGGAGGCGCTGTTCGCGACCGGATGAAGGTATACGCATGGATTGGCGGGGACCGTCCCGAGGATGTTGCGACAGCTGCCAAAGCTCAAGTCTCTGCCGGTTACACCGCGCTCAAGATGAACGGTACGGCTGACATGGAGTGGATCGATTCCAGTGAAAAGATTATGCAAGCGGTGCAAAATATGGCCACCGTTCGAGAAGCTGTCGGGTATGGCATCGGAATCGGCATAGATTTTCACGGCCGGGTTCATAAAGGAATGGCCAAGGCGCTTATTAAAGAGCTGGAGCCGTTCAAGCCTATGTTTATAGAGGAGCCGGTGCTGCCGGAAAATAACGAAGCTTTGAAGCAGCTAAGCCAAATCAGCTCTATCCCGATCGCGACAGGCGAGCGGATGTATACGCGTTGGGGCTTTAAGCAATTGCTTGCCGAGGGAACCGCGGATATTATTCAGCCCGATTTAAGCCATGCGGGAGGCATTTGGGAGGTTCGCAAAATCGCGGCAATGGCAGAGGCTTATGATGTTGCCGTAGCTCCGCATTGCCCGCTCGGGCCGATCGCGCTGGCAGCATCCTTGCAGCTCGATTTCTGTACGCCGAACGCGTTCATCCAAGAGCAAAGTCTCGGCATTCATTATAACCAGGGCTCAGACCTGCTTGATTATTTGGAAGACCGCTCGGTATTTGATTATAAGGATGGCTTTGTTGAAAGAATGAAAACACCGGGTCTGGGAGTCAAAATTAATGAGGAAAAGGTAAGAGAAATGGCTGCGGTCGGCCATCGTTGGCGCAATCCTGTATGGCGCAACGTGGACGGATCCGTAACGGAATGGTAAGAGCAGTAGCGACTTGATTCAATGTGGACAACATCGGTTGTGAGGCTAATCTAGAAGCTGTCGATTCATTATGGATAACAATACGTCAAGTAAACAAAGGGGAAGCGGAGGGCAAGATTGGAACTGGAGAAACGATAGTGGCCGCCTTTGTGTTACAATTTTAACAAATTAATGGGTCATGAAATCAATAAAAATTGTAATACAACAGCGGTTGTAAGTCCAATCTTGGATCGCAGCGCCATCCTTTTCCATTGCTTGTTGTCTTATCCATAATGAATCGACAGTCTAATCTGACTCGAGGTAGAGGCGGTATACACTATGTCATTGACGGAGCAATTATTTAAGCATAAAATCGTAGCCATTATACGGGGCGTGCCGGAGGAAAAGGCAGATGATGTAGCTGAAGCGTTGTATCAGGGCGGCATCCGTTTTATGGAAGTGACGATGAACACGGAAGGCGCGGCCGGCATGATTGCGCGCTGGAGAAAAAGGTACACCAGTGAAATGTTCATTGGCGCAGGAACGGTGCTTAATGAGCAAATGGCGCGGGAAGCGGTGGAAGCTGGCGCTCAATTTCTTATTTCGCCTAATGTTGATGAAGGCGTCATTCAATGCGGTCTTGAGGCAGGGGTTGACCTCTATCCAGGCGCTATGACGACCACTGAAATTGTAAAGGCATGGACACTTGGCGCGCATGTCGTAAAAGTGTTTCCAGCGGGCAGTCTCGGTACTTCATATATGAAAGAACTGCAGGGGCCTTTATCTCATATCCCGATGATGGCGACTGGCGGAGTAAGCTTGGACAATATGAAAGCATATGCGGAAGCTGGCTCGAGAGCTTTTGGTTTGGGAGGAAGTTTAGTGAATAGGGCACTCATTCAAGAAGGAGATTTTAAAGGCTTAAAAGAGCATGCAATGCAATACGCAGCTGCGGCGCAGCAGCTTTAAACGAAATTCGCAATGAAAACGGAATTGGATGGAGGGTCTTGGGAGTGAACATCATAGTCAAGCAAACGGACTTTCGAGGCAGCTACGCCATACTTATGGAAAGCGCCGCTATTAAGCTAATCGTATTGCCGCAAGCGGGAGGCAGCATTGTATCACTGCAATACAAGGAAACAGGTAAGGAATGGCTTGTTAATGCGCTAGGAGAAGGAATTCGTCAGGCAAGCTATGGCGATACATTCTCGGAGGAGATGATGCATGGCTGGGATGAATGCTTTCCGACGATTGACGCATGCCACTACCCGCTGCCGGGCTCCTATGAACATGCTCATTTGCCGGATCATGGCGAGCTGTGGTCTGTTCCGTGGACGTATAGCATGGCCGAACATAGCTTAGTAACAGAAACAAGCGGAAAGGCACTGCCTTATTCTTTTACTAGAACGATCAGCTTTATTGATGAGCAGACTCTTCGATTTTCATATTTGGTTAGGAATCCTTCTGAGGAGCCGATAACCGCTTTTTGGTGCGCGCATCCTTTGTTTTCCGCTACTGAGCATACGCAAATACGATTACCGCCAGAACTTGATTCGGTACTTTGCGTAGTTGGGGGTAAACGATACGAAAAGGGAAAGTCATACAAGTGGAATCAAGGGGCTGTAGTTCATAGCGGAATGGCTATAGATCGGCTTGCCCCGATCTCGGCGAAGGATTCGAGGAAATTTTACGCTGGAATTCCGTTTGCAACAGGACTGGCGGGGCTGTATGAGCAGGACACAGGCGAATTTGTACAGTTGTCTTGGTTAGTCAAGGAGCTGCCTTACTTTGGACTGTGGATCAATGAGGGCCATTACAATGACAAGCTGATGGTCGCTCTCGAGCCATGTAACGGTTTTTACGATAGCTTGGATGAAGCACATAAGCGAAAAAAAACATTGCTGCTGGAACCAGGAGCATCAGCTAGCTGGTCAATCCATGTAAAACTGGGAGTGGACTATCGTTAAGATAGTCCGCTCTTTTTTGCAGACTCTCTGTATTCGGAAGGACTCATACCGGTTATATTTTTGAATACACGAGAAAAGTACTGCTGCTCGGAATAGCCTATAATTTCAGCAATGTCTTTGAAATCCAGCTCGGGTTGTCTCTCGATCAATCGCTTAGCCTCGTTTATTCGCAGCAAGGTGAGGTATCTCATCGGTGGCTCTCCACTGCATTTTTTAAACACTCTGATGATATAGGACGAGTTGAAATTGAATTTCTCAGCCAGCGAGGAAACTGTAATTTGCTCAGATATATTCATACGAATATATTCTTCCAGCTTGTTGTATAGCTCCTCCGAAGTGTCGCTTACTTTCTTCCGTGGATTAATATAAGAGCTCATATAGCTATTCAATACTTGTAAAGCATCGTTGAAAAGACTTTCGTTGTCGATGGATATCGCAATAATTTCATAAAGCTCTTTTTCGATGGATGCCATAATGTCGTCGTCTTCACAGCCAATCAGCCCCATAAGCTCCACCGCCAGATTGACCAGCAGCTTCTCCAGCTGCCGCTGTGTCATGCTGCTCGCCTGCCATTCGGTGAATAGATGCAGCAGTTCGCTTTGCAGCGAATCAAACTGCTGCTGCTTGACGAATAATTTCATGGAATTCATGTGTATAGAATCGTAATTATGGGATGGTCTGTCCGGCGCTTTTCGTTCCTTCGTCGTAATAATCGAGGAAAGGCAGCATAGCAAATTTCGTTCAAGGGAAGCCCTCAGCATACGCGCTGTATCCCGAATATGTTCCAAGCTTACAGGCGACTCCTCGGCACAGATTGTAATAGGAATTGAGTCCAGAAGCGAGGAAGAGATCGCATTTATCAGCTCCTCTGCATGATAAGCCTGTTTGCTGCTGGACAGAACAAGAAATTTCTGATTAAAGAATTTGTCGTCGATTACCCGCCATGACATGGCTTTGTCCCAAATACTCGCTGTTATTTTAGACCAATCGATCATCGACCAAAGCCGGTCAAAGAAGTCGGTATCGAGAACATCGGCAGTATATGTATATTGATTGCCTAGACAAATGAAATACATATGGAACTGCTCCGTTTTGATCGATTCGGGCAACGCTGACGCTGGCTTGATGCCATGCACCAGTCTTTCAATAATGTCGCTTTCCAGCTTGTTAGCTTTTTTATCAAGTCTAGTTTTGATGCCAACCATAGTTTGCATAAGCAAATCTTTTTTTACAGGCTTAAGGATATAATCAGTCACACCTAATCGAATCGCTTGCTGCGCATAAGAAAAATCATTGTAGCCGCTAATAATAACGATTTCCAGCTCCGGCCTCATTATTTTGGCGCGCTGGATCAGCTCCAAGCCATCCATTGCAGGCATATGAATGTCCGTGAACAAAATATCAGGCTTCATTTGCTCGACCAGCGATAAAGCATCCTCTCCATCTAATGCGGAAGCAATAACTTTGAAATGCAGGTCTGTTTGTTCAATTTTTTGAATGATATTGTCTAAAATAATTTGCTCGTCTTCGGCAACGATAACGGTGTAGCTATGTTCAGTTTTCATTTTATCATTCCTTCATCTATTCGTTTTCCGCCAATGATGATCACAGCGCCGCCGTTAGTGGGAGCATTTGAAATTTCAAATACGACGTGATGATTGTTTAACAGCTTGAGCCGGTAATAAATATTGGTTAAGCCAATATTGCTCAACAGCTCAGAATCATCGCCATATTTGACCGATTGCTCATTAATTTTGCTCCTGATCTGGCTGATTGTTTGTTCATCAAACCCGACGCCATTATCGCGGATCGTTACTTTCCAAAACTGATCCGTATATTCTCCTTTTATTGAAATCGTCCAAGGAGGCTTTTGTGTAAAGCCGTGCTTAAAGCAATTTTCTACGATCGGTTGAATAAGCAGGCGAGGCACTTGAATCTCGTTCATTTCGGCAGGTACGTCGATATCATAATGAAACTGGTTCATATAACGTATTTTCATCAGTTCCAAGTATTTTAGTGTATAATCGATTTCTCGTTCTATCGTAACAGGCTTTGAGCTTTCAACAGCAATATAACGCAGCATTTCAGAAAGATTGTGGCACATCTCTACTATTTCATCCTGATTTTGATTTTCCGCTTTAATGCTGATTATAGCTAGCGTGTTATATAGAAAATGCGGATTCATCTGAGCTTGCAGTGCGAATAGCCTAGCCTGTATTTCATGTGATTTTGCAGATACGACCTCTTCAAGTGAGGATTTTAAGCGATTGCACATGTCAAGGAAAGATTGATTAAGCTCTTCTAATTCATTTAATGACACATTATTATTTAGCTTCGGTTCTAATGTTTCCAGGCTGAGCATTTTAATAGATTTTCGAATCCGTTTAATAGGCAAGGTGAGGCCTTTGGATACGAAGAATGTAACGATCATTGTAATAAATAAAATAATGACGCCAAAGAAAAGAAATTTGCTGCGAAAATGAACGACTGGCTGCAGCAGATTAGCCTCCGACTGCACCAATGCGACAGTCCATCCTGTGAACTTTGATTTTGTGAACGAAATGCTGTCTGTTTCATGATTAAAAGGGTTTTTAATTGAAAAGGTTTTAGCTTCGGAACGTTTTTGCATATTGTCCCAGTAAAAAGCGGATAGCTCATTCAAGCTGTTATTTTCGGGCTGGTAAGGATAAATAAGGAAACCATCTGAATGGTATACATATACAGCCGTGTTTATGGAAGAGTGAGGATTATCCTGATTCACGGATCGCTCGATGAGAGCCTCAATTTGTTTGTATTCCTGTTGAATCTCTACGATGCTGTCAACCTTGGCGCCGAAAACTTCGGAGAATGCTCTGGAAAGCGAAATAATGATCGTGCCGGATGGATCCCAATCATTAGGGCGAGGTATAGAAATACTTCGTCTGCCATCCAATTGTAAGATCGGGTCAATCCATTTTTTACTTTGGATAATAGCAGGGTCAAGGTCTTGGACATCGTATTCTTTTCCAAACTTGACGAAGTGGCCGCTCAAATCAAACAGATTCATTTGATAAAATTGCAAAGGAATGCCGGTTATTGAAAATAACATGCTCGTAATATCCCATTTATTATGAAGAATAGTAATATCTCGATCGGTGCTCTTGGAAAAAAATAATTGTTTGACTGGCTCTGCACTGATGACTCTTTCTGCAATTGAATCCATGTATTTAAACTGAGAGTCAAGCGTATCGGACAGATTTAATGAAAGCTGGTGATTGGATTCAGCAGCTTGTTTCTTTAAGGCATTTGCTGTGGAAACATAGAAGGATATGCCAAGCCCGATTAAAATAATTAAAATTAAACTGGAATAACTGATGAATAATTTGGATTGTATACTTTTGAATGTAAACACGATATCCTCCCAATCAGCCAATAATCATGTTGATTATAACATAATAATTTTATTTGTCTTTTTGAAAATGAAAATGCAAAAGGTCAATAATGTCCACAGTTTTATGTCAGTATTTTATATTCAATACCTATTTGAAAGGGGTTACAATTTAATTGCAGAAAGAACAGATCAGTTACTAACGGGAGGATCAGAAATGAAAAGAATGGGATCAAGAGGATGGATCATCAGTCTGCTTATGCTTTGCCTGGTTGTTGTTCTGGCGGCGTGCGGATCAAAAACAGGCAATAATCCAAGCAATAGCCCAAGCAATAATCCAGGCTCATCAAGCAATTCGGAAACGCCTGCGGCGACAAATAACGGTGAAGAGAAGAAAAATGTAACGCTGACCTTTGTCGCCTCGCAAAACTGGGTGAATAAAGGATCAAAGGTAGATTCGGAATTAATAGAAGCCTTTACAAAAGAAACGGGCATTAAAGTCGATTTGCAGGTGGTGCCCGATGATCAGTACGCCAACGTTTTGAAAACCAAAATGACTTCCGGCGAAGTGCCGGATATATTCATGGTCGGTGCAGGCTCAGGAGCACATAAATATTTGCCGGAAAAATACTTTGCCGATTTGTCCAATGAAGAATGGGTATCGCGCTATGCGCCTTATGCCAAGGCAGGCACGACGATCAACGATAAAATTAGCGGCTTCATGACGTGGAACGTAGATGGATGGGGCATTTTGTACAACAAAGAGCTGTTTGCGAAGCATGACTTGCAGGTTCCAAAAACAATGGAAGAGCTGATGCAGGTTGCAGATGCATTGAAAGCAGCCGGCATTGAAACACCGCTTTATATGGTTGGCAAGGAAGCCTGGTATTGGGCGATCTGGTTCTCGCAATTCGGTCCAAAGGCTGCAGAAGCTAACCCGGGCTTGTACGACAAGCTGAACAATCAAGAGATGAAATTTGCGGATGTAAAAGAGTTTGAGTCATTTTTGGCGGAGTTCAAAACACTGTATGACAAAGGCTACTTCGGTAAAAATTCTTTGTCCAATGCTTGGGATTCCAGCTATGAGGCAATGGGCACAGGCAAATCGGCCATGATTATGATGTATCAGTCTTATCAAGGTGAGGTTGCTGAAAAATATGCGGATTCAAAAGCAAATGAATGGGAAATGTTCCCGATCCCGCTGGCAGGCAATGATATGTATTCGCATTCAGCAGGCGGCAATATGCGCGTAGCTTACAAAGATTCCAAAAACTTGGACAGCGTGAAGCAGTTTTTTGACTTTATGGCAAAGCCGGAAAACCTGAATACGTTCTATGACGGCCGTCCTGATTTGCAGTCTAATCCTTCGTTCACGGATGTAGCGGGCAAGCCGTCGCAAGCTGGCAAAACGATCCTTGAAAACGCGCCGGGCGGTCAAGGGCTGGATATGGAATATGGCCTGCTTTACTGGGATAACACCATTATCGGCAAGTACATTCAAGAGCTGATGCTCGGCAGCAAGACCCCGATCCA
Source organism: Paenibacillus sp. IITD108 (assembly GCF_036541265.1). NCBI lineage: Bacteria > Bacillati > Bacillota > Bacilli > Caryophanales > Paenibacillaceae > Paenibacillus > Paenibacillus sp. IITD108. The sequence goes on from NZ_JAZHCT010000008.1 coordinate 117,910, forward strand.
AGTGCTAGAAGCGATTGACAACGATCGTAAAAAGCTGTTTGACGCTCAAAACCAGTAAGTAATTTTAAATTGTGGAGGCCAACATGTCTATTAAAAGAAGTATAGCTGTAATAACGATGTTATGCCTTGTATTTACTACTTTGCTAAGTACATTAACAGCCGGGAAAGCTCAGGCGGAAGCAGCGGGTTCATCTAATCTAGTTTTGAATCCGGGCTTTGAAGATGGAGAGGCTCATTGGAGTTTTGAACCGGAACAATCCGCTGGCATTGCTACTAATAATCCGCGTACTGGCAGCACGAATGCTTGGATTAATCCAGGTACCACTCATACTATTTCGCAAAAGGTGACGATACCCGAGACGGGCGTATATAAACTTTCCGCCTATGCGTCCAATTGGGCTGCAGGCGGCTCCATGACAATTAAGGACAAATCATTTCCGTTTAGCGCATACAGCAATACGTATACTTTAGTGGAGCTGCCTGACCTCGCTTTTAAAAAAGGGGAAGAGGTTGAGATCGTTTTTAAGAGCGGGCCTGACGGTTGGCTGAATGTTGAAGATGTTGAACTTGTGAGCACATCCCTCAATCAGCTGTCTGAAGTGCTGCTTGATAACCTGGCCGCGGCTGACTATGATCTGTTTAAAACTTCCAACCTAATTGTATTGCCTAAAGGCACTTCGGTGGCCCCGCAACTATCGGCTATTTTGGCAGATTGGGCTAAGGACAAGGGAGCAGAAATGACTTATGAGCAGGCAGCAACACTTCCTGGGGAAGCGAAAATTCATGTCACTTTCGATGGCATGACGACTACTCACACGGTTGCTTTCATAGCTAAGAGTGACAACCCTCTAGCTTCAATAGCATTATCTGCAAGTGAAGATGTGCTGCCTTTGGATGGCGAGACGCAGCTTATAGTAACAGGCACGCTGGAAGATGGCAACACCATTGATTTATTGACTGATGCATTGTCTACGGTGAAATTTGAAGCGCCAAGCAAGCTTTTCGTGATCGGGGAGAACGGAAAGGCCAGGGCTGGCACTTATGATATTGGAGATATTGAGGTTAATGTTACAGTATCTCGCGAAGGCGAAACTTTTATAGACAAGATGAAATTTACGATCAAGCCTGAGCCGGCAAGACCATATATTAGGGATTATACACAAACCTTAACGATGAAGCTGTTTTTGGGTAAAAACGGACAGGTTGACCTCAATTTAGAAGAGGCACTCGATGCGATTAAAAAAATGGATAACATGACGCGTAATATTCCGAAAATCGTATATTTGGTTGGATGGCAGCATGATGGCCACGATTCTAAATATCCGGATTGGAATTTAGTCAATCCGAAGCTTAAACGAGAACAGGACGCGACGGCGCTCGACAGCCTTAAATGGTTAATGGATGAAGCTGTAAAATACAACACAACCGTGAGCCTCCATATTAATATGACAGACGCCTATGAGAACAGCCCGCAATGGGATGAATTCATAGAGAAGGATTTAATCCGCAAGGATGAGCATGGCGAGTTGATTAAAGGCGGGCTATGGGTGAGCGGTCAAAGCTACCGCATTAACCTAACGCGTGCATGGGAATCGGGCGTGTTGAAAAGAAATATCGATGATTTGTTGGAGATGCTTCCTCAACTAAAGCGTGGAGGTACTATTCATATCGATGCATTCGTAACTAACTATATTCCTAGTGAGCCGAATCCTGATGACTATTCTTCCCCATATCATCAAACAACCTTCCGTCAAGACACGGAAACACAGAAAAAAATTATTCGCTATTGGCGTGACCAAGGGATAGATTTTACTAGCGAATATTTCCAGCTTTATCGCGAAGATCCGCTTTATGGCATACAGCCGATGGCGTGGTGGGCAGACTGGCGCTCGCTTGAAAGCCAGATGGAATTGCCTGCGCAGGTTGCGGTCGGGGGTAGAGGAGGCCATGATCTATTAGGCGTCAGTATGCATGGTGAAGATATTGTGATGAAGGATAAAACGCATTTGACCGGCTTTTTGCAGGAGTTCAGTCAAACGACGCTGCCATGGCAATATTTGAATCAATTTGACCGGCTTTCTTATGACAGTGCTACCAATACCATTGCGTTCTCAGGTGGAGTGACTAGTTCTAAAGTAAATGACAAGCCCATAATTAAGCAAGGCGAAGTGTTATTAGTTGATGGCACAGACGTATTTGTTCCAGCATTGTGGAAGAAGGAAACGCGTGAAATTATCGCATTCAGCGAATCTGGGTACACAGAAAGAAGCTGGAAGCTGCCGTTGGAATGGTCGGATGTTGAGCGCGTGCATATATTTGAAATCGGAATGGGGCTGCCACGTCTTATCCAACAGGACGCGGCTATCGTGGATGGAGAAATTCGTCTATCTTTGCTGCCAGGGCAGGCGTTCTATTTGACACCGGCAGATGCACCAGTAGTCCTCGATCCGCTGCAAGAGCTTGCAGCCAGTATAACTTCTGTACCGACGATTGAAAGAGATGTTCAGAAACTTAAATGGCCAACGGTTCCAGAAGGGTATAAAGTAGAGATGGCAAAGTCGGATCAGCTGAATGTCATTGATTTAAATGGAAGAATAGCTCCTCCAATGGCAGATACAACAGTAATGATTGTGCTCCAGGTTAAACGTCTTTCAGACGGAGCGATCGCTTATACTGCGCCAATTGCCGTTACTGTGCCAGAAGGAAGCGTTAAAAATATAGAACAGGTGTATAGCCCGAAAGATGCTGTCCTGTCTGGCCAAGCGCGACTTAAGGAAGATACATTTTATATGACAGGCTATGCTCTTGGATATGTAGGCGGCGAGCAAGGAAACGACAATATTGCCGCTTTTACAAATATAATGCTGCCGGGTGACAGCTTATATGAGCTTACGTTAGAATACGCAACTGCTCAGCCAAGAACCGTATTTGTTCGGGCAAATGACGGAGAAGGCATAGCCGTATCGTTAACAGGCTCCAGTTGGCAGGATGTCCAGAGAAAGAAGATTAGAGTGCCGATGAAGGAAGGCATGAATCGAGTCGAACTGTATAATCCAGATGGCTATGCACCGGATATGGGCGCTATCGTTGTACAATCCATCAGTCCTTATACGATTGCAGACGAAGTGGACGCGATTCAAGCTCCTGCCAAACAAGACAAGGTGCTAACGCTTCCTGATATGCCATTTGGTTTTACGATTGCTGTGAAGTACTCCGATCATGAAGATATCATTCAGCCGGACGGAGCAATTATTGCTCCTAAAGAGGATACAATGGTGAAAGTAGTGCTTGAGGTAACACGCCAATATGATAACAGTAAAGCGGAAACTGTTGAATTTGAAGTGCTTGTGCCAGGCATTGCCCAAATAGAAAAAATAGCTGCTGTAAACGTAGAAACGACTAAAGGAACAGCACCGGTTCTGCCGTCAAGCGTTGTTGTCACTTATTCGGATGGAAGTACTGCGAATGCCGCTGTAGTATGGGAGGCGATCCAGCCTAGCGACTATGAAGCAGAAGGGGCTTTTACAGTAAGCGGAACAGTTGAAGGGACAGCTATAAAAGCAATAGCCAATGTGACAGTCAAACCGAAAAGCGGAGGAGGGTGGACTGGTCCTGTAGTGACGCCAGTGGATCCAGAACCTAAGCCAGAACCAGAACCAGAACCAGAAGCGAAAGAGGGAATTATTGAGCTTTTATTCAAGCCGACGGCTGGACAGCTTGAAGTGCCAGGATCCGTTTCCGTTGTAAAAGTAGGTAAAGATGGAACGAGAACAGCCGTTGTTTTTAGCCATTATGATGCCAAGACTGGAATTGTAAAGGTGAAAGGTTCAGCTGAATACGAATATGAAGTTGTATATTCAGAGAAGAAATTTAAAGATATATTAAAATATGAATGGGCTGAGGAAGCAATTGAGGCTCTTGCGGCTCGAGGCGTGCTGCATGGAATAGGCTCTGAACAATTTGCCCCTCAGAAAGGCTTGAAGCGTGCTGACCTCGTTATGATGCTAGTGCGTATGTTCCAATTGACAGCAGAGGCGGATTCCAATTTCGCTGATGTCAGCGAATCGGCATATTACTATAACGAAGTAGCTATCGCCAAGCGATTAGGGATTATTCAAGGAGTTTCGTCTGTCGAATTCAGACCTGAGGCAGAAGTTACGCGTGAGGAGCTCTTTGTAATTCTGGATCGTGTGCTGCGTCTTACAAAGCTTAATGATGAAGCAGCGAAGCAGGCCCTGCTAGATTCATTCAAAGATAGCGGGCAAGTGGCAGGCTATGCGAAAACTAGTATAGCAACGCTAGTTCATTTAAATTTGGTTACTGGAAATAATAATCAACTGCTGCCAAAGAAAACAGCATCACGTGCTGAGACTGCTGTTATGCTGTATCGTATAATTGCAATGGCATTAACAGAATAAGCGAAATAAAAAATAGATTTCCCAGATGTTCAGTTTGAACATGACGGGAAGTCTATTTTTTTGAAAATAGGTTTGCTTAATGAAAGCAGAAATGCAAGAGGTCAATAATATCCACAGTTTTATGTCAGTAATCGATATTCAATACCGATTTGAAAGGGATTACAATTTATTTGTAGGAATGAGATCAGATCAATGACTAACGGGAGGTTCAGAAATGAAAAAAATGGGATCAAGAGGATGGATCATCAGTCTGCTTATGCTTTGCCTGGTTGTTGTTCTGGCGGCGTGCGGATCAAAAACAGGCAATAATCCAAGCAATAGCCCAAGCAATAATCCAGGCTCATCAAGCAATTCGGAAACGCCTGCGGCGACAAATAACGGTGAAGAGAAGAAAAATGTAACGCTGACCTTTGTCGCCTCGCAAAACTGGGTGAATAAAGGATCAAAGGTAGATTCGGAATTAATAGAAGCCTTTACAAAAGAAACGGGCATTAAAGTCGATTTGCAGGTGGTGCCCGATGATCAGTACGCCAACGTTTTGAAAACCAAAATGACTTCCGGCGAAGTGCCGGATATATTCATGGTCGGTGCAGGCTCAGGAGCACATAAATATTTGCCGGAAAAATACTTTGCCGATTTGTCCAATGAAGAATGGGTATCGCGCTATGCGCCTTATGCCAAGGCAGGCACGACGATCAACGATAAAATTAGCGGCTTCATGACGTGGAACGTAGATGGATGGGGCATTTTGTACAACAAAGAGCTGTTTGCGAAGCATGACTTGCAGGTTCCAAAAACAATGGAAGAGCTGATGCAGGTTGCAGATGCATTGAAAGCAGCCGGCATTGAAACACCGCTTTATATGGTTGGCAAGGAAGCCTGGTATTGGGCGATCTGGTTCTCGCAATTCGGTCCAAAGGCTGCAGAAGCTAACCCGGGCTTGTACGACAAGCTGAACAATCAAGAGATGAAATTTGCGGATGTAAAAGAGTTTGAGTCATTTTTGGCGGAGTTCAAAACACTGTATGACAAAGGCTACTTCGGTAAAAATTCTTTGTCCAATGCTTGGGATTCCAGCTATGAGGCAATGGGCACAGGCAAATCGGCCATGATTATGATGTATCAGTCTTATCAAGGTGAGGTTGCTGAAAAATATGCGGATTCAAAAGCAAATGAATGGGAAATGTTCCCGATCCCGCTGGCAGGCAATGATATGTATTCGCATTCAGCAGGCGGCAATATGCGCGTAGCTTACAAAGATTCCAAAAACTTGGACAGCGTGAAGCAGTTTTTTGACTTTATGGCAAAGCCGGAAAACCTGAATACGTTCTATGACGGCCGTCCTGATTTGCAGTCTAATCCTTCGTTCACGGATGTAGCGGGCAAGCCGTCGCAAGCTGGCAAAACGATCCTTGAAAACGCGCCGGGCGGCCAAGGGCTGGATATGGAATATGGCCTGCTTTACTGGGATAACACCATTATCGGCAAGTATATTCAAGAGCTGATGCTCGGCAGCAAGACCCCGATCCAGGTGCTAGAAGCGATTGACAACGATCGTAAAAAGCTGTTTGACGCTCAAAACCAGTAATGGCTTTGATGGCTGGCTGGACGATTACTTCAAGGTACGTCCCGCCAGCCATTTTCAACAATTTGTTGCAACTCTCGTATGAGAAATTCATAAATGAGGTAACGCTATGTACGTAAATAAAATATATTCCAAAAAGTTTATTTTGCCCGCTCTAATTATATTTTTTCTGTTATTTTTGCTTCCAAGCTTTATGGGCTTCTATTATTCCTTAACGAACTGGAATTCAATGAGCGATAATGTTAAATTTATCGGTTTAGAAAATTTTAAAGAAATTTTTAATGACAGCGGCAGCTTTTTATTTATTAAAAACACACTAATGTACGCATTTTTCACAACGATCCTGAAGGTTGCTATTGGTTTGGGATTAGCTTTAATGCTTAACGAAGGAATTAAAACAAAAGGGCTTTTACGCACGATTTATTTTTTGCCGATTATTATTTCAAATTTAATTGTTGGTTTAATGTTTCAACAAGTGCTGCATCCAACTAATGGAATATTGAACCACGCGCTTGAATTTATTGGATTAAGCTCCTTGACGCAAGCGTGGCTGGAGGATCCGAAATGGGTGATGTGGTCGACTATCGGTGTTGAAGTATGGAAGGCAGCCGGCTTTGTCATGATTATTTTCTTGGCTGGACTGCAAACGGTATCGAAGGAAACAATTGAAGCGAGCGATATGGACGGGGCCAACTATTGGAATAAGCTCACAAAAGTAATTATTCCTTCAATCGCGCCTTCTATTTTAATTAATACATTATTAAGTGTCATTTCGGGATTAAAAGTGTTCGACGTTATCTTCGCCTTGACGAATGGCGGACCAGGAAGATCTTCCGAAGTTATTAATATTACGATATTCAATCAATTTTCTATGGGTAATTATGGATACAGTACAGCTTTGGGTGTTATTATGTTTATTTTCCTGGCCATTATTTCAATTGGCATTATTATGATATTTACAAGAAAGGAAACGGATCGATAATGGTTAAGCGCAAACGATTGGTAAACATCTCTAAGGAAGCATTCGCATGGTTGCTGAGCCTTGTCATCATCGTTCCTTTTTTGATGGTGTTGTTGAATTCGGTTAAATCCGTCACAGAAGCTGCAACGATGAGCCTGTCGCTTCCATCTGAATTTTTATTCAGCAATTACCTGGAAGTATTAAAGGACAAACGGATATACTCGTCTTTCTTAAACAGCTTGTTTTTATCGACGGCTGCTTCTCTCATAACGCTCGTTGTATCGTCTATGGCTGCGTTCGTTATTTCTCGGAACCGGTCACGATTTAACATGGTCATCTATTCCATCTTTTTGCTCGGGCTTGTTGCTCCGATGAATTATGTGACTACGATGAAGGTTATGCAAATGCTGAACATTATTAATACGTATACAGGTGCTTATTTGCTTTATTCTGCGATATTTATACCTTTTACAGTGTTTTTATATTTTGGCTTTATCGGCAGCATACCGAAGGAGCTTGATGAATCTGCTGTGATCGATGGCTGCGGCGGCGGAAGATTGTTTTTTCAAGTTATATTTCCATTGCTGAAGCCCGTCACGGTTACGGCGATCATTATTAACTTTTTGAACTGCTGGAATGATTTTATTATCCCGCTTTATTTTCTTAATTCCTCAGACAAATGGGGAATGATTATGGTGATGTACAATTATTTCAGCACCTATATCAGCTCCTGGAATTTGGTGTCTGCGGCTATGATTTTAAATCTGCTCCCTATTATTGTTGTGTATGCGATAGGACAAAAATATATTATTTCAGGCATGACGGCAGGCGCGGTTAAAGGTTAACGCTATAGAAATATTTGAAGGAAACAGAGAGGGAGAAGTATTGTGCCTATTCAAGTAAATACTGAGCAGAACTTATTTTTACTGTCATCGGGTAATATGTGCTACGGTTTTGGAGTGGATGCTCAGGACCGCTTATTGCATATTCATTGGGGAAACAAAGTGAAAATAGACGATTTGGCGCAATTGCTGCAGCCTTATTATCATTCTCATTTTGACGCGGAGGTAGAGCGGGAAAAAGAAGAGTATAGCCCTTGGGGCGAACTAAGCTTTACCGAACCTGCACTTAAAGTAAAGTTTCACGACGGGGTAAGGGATCTGAAGCTGCAGTATAAAAGCTATGATCTTTGGAAATTGGATGATCGCGATATACTCGTTATTCATCTGCAAGATGCGTATTATCCATTGGAGGTTAAACTGACTTATTCCGTTATATCCGGTTATGATCTGATTGAACGCCAAGCAAGCTTGATCAATCATGGAGCAGATCCTATCCAGCTTGAAATTGCGCAGTCAGCGGTATGGTCTATTCCGGCGATGAAAGAAAGCAGAATGACTTATGTTGCGGGCAAATGGCAAGAAGAGAATCAAGTTAAAACGAGTATTATTCATGAAGGGAAAAAAATAATCGAAAGCCGGCGCGGTATTACAAGCCATCATGCCAACCCCTGGTTTGCAATGGATGACGGGTCCGCAGATGAGGGAACAGGAGCTGTCTGGTTCGGAGCGCTTGCGTGGAGCGGGAATTGGAAAATAACAGCTGAAAAAACAGCGTTCGGCAACGTAAGAGTAGCGGGCGGCATTAACGATTTCGATTTTGAATGGAGCTTAAAGGCGGGCGAGACGTTCGAAACGCCTCTATTTATCGGCGGCTATTCGGGCGAAGGCTTTGGAGGCATGAGCAGAAGGCTGCACGGTTATCAGCTGCAATATATTATGCCTGTGAACGAACGGTCGAAGTATAGGAAGATTCTTTATAATTCATGGGAAGCTACTGAATTTAAAATTGATATTAGCGAGCAAATTTTGCTTGCGCAAAAAGCGGCGGCTATGGGCGTCGAGCTATTCGTTATCGATGACGGCTGGTTCGGAAAAAGAAATCATGACAAGGCTGGTCTTGGCGATTGGCATATTAATACGGAGAAGTTTCCAAATGGCTTAGGGGAATTAATTAAAAGCATAAATGCGCTAGGGATGGACTTTGGCATATGGGTGGAGCCGGAGATGGTCAATCCGGACAGCGATCTTTATCGCATTCATCCGGATTGGATTTATCATTTTCCGAATCGGGAAAGCTCATTGGCTAGAAATCAGCTCGTGCTTAACTTATCCAAGCCGGAAGTAAAGGCGTTTATTCTCGATTTTATGACGAAGCTGTTATCCGAAAATAATATCAAATTCGTGAAATGGGATATGAACCGCGCCATTAGCGAGCCAGGCGGGCTGCATGTTCCAGAGACAGAGCAGCGCGAGTTTTGGGTTAGACATGTACAGCATTTATACGAGATTTGGGATGAGCTAAGAGCTAGGTTTCCAGAGGTTACATTTGAAGCCTGCTCCAGCGGCGGCGGCAGAGTCGACTTCGGCATGCTGCGCTATGCCGATCAAGCATGGGTTAGCGATAATACCGACGCATTTGATCGTTTGAAAATACAAGAGGGCTTCTCCTATACCTATTCGGCTCAATCTATGATGTGCTGGGTAACGGATTCTCCTGGTCATGCCAATAAACGCAGCGTATCGTTGAAATATCGTTTTCATGCCGCAATGATGGGCTCGCTTGGCATTGGCGGCAATTTGAATAAGTGGTCAGATGCCGAGCTTTCTGAGGCGAAGGAATGGATAGCTCTTTATAAACAGCTGCGTCCAGTGATTCAACAAGGCAAGCAGTATCGCTTGCTGTCGCCGCGAACAGGATCGACGACAGCCGTTCAATATGTCAATGATGATGCAAGTGAAGCTGTCGTGTTCGCGTTTTTACATGCCCAGCAATTCGGGAACTTTCAGCCGCGGCTTCGTCTGCAAGGGCTGCAGCCTGATCAGACATACCGGGTGGAGGCGAGCGATCCGTTCGTTATGAGCGGAAGCGGACTGATGAATATTGGCGTCCCGCTTGCATTAGGCGGCGATTTTGATAGTGTATTGATTCGTATTCTTGCAATTAATGTGTAGAAAAGTAGAAAGCAGTCCCGGTGATATTTTGTCACCGGGACTTTCTGTATAATTTATTTAATCGTTATATTCCCGGAGGTTGTATGGATTTGCACTTTAACTGAACCATCCCCCGTTTGCCCCTCTGTCTTCCTGTTACTACGCTGAATATTTTCTAAAGGAATAGCTACAGATCGTCTTCCGCTGCCTGATTTCAACAGCCAGTATGCATTAGAGTTCTTGTCATTCAGTTTTAATAGAACGTTGCCGCTTTTGACAGAAACATGAATGTCATTGTTTATATGTGCATATTCTAGCGCTACATTTCCGCTGCTGCCTTTAATATCGAGTTTTTGTTCGTTCATATTTTTTATATTTACATTGCCAGAAGATCCGTCAATCGTTATATTCCCTGTATAACTAGCAGGAATTCGAATGAGCAGCTCAGGCATTTTACCGATATTTAATAGGCGTCTGATATCACCTTTCAGCCGAATTTTGATGTATTGTTTTCCTTCATTAATCACAATACCCGATCCATTATTGTTGTAGAGCAAGCCAACTTCAACGGACTCAATATCTGCTGATTCTACTTTTAATGTTGTACTGCCATGGTCAATATGGATGTTTTCTACTTCTTTAAGTGCTACAGCATGTATTTCTTCTTGTTCTTCATTAGCACAGGCACTTAAAAAAAGAATTCCTGTTAAAATCAGACAAGTAAAGTATATTTTCATTTCATCACCTCTTCATAATTGTGACAGCAATTATATTAGATTACGCAGCGTCACTATCAAGGTAAATTTATTGAACTTTACTAAAAGAACAATTTAACAAAATAATTAGCACTTGAAAGTGACGTTACGTCATTTTGTATAATGAATCCAATATTAAAACTCTCCATGAGTGAGTCCTTTAAGACAGGGAGAAGAAATGGCAACGAGAGGATGTTAGAAAATATGAAGCAAGAAGATATTGTTATTTATGCATGTGTTATTATAGGTGCTGGGATTGGGCTTATAATTGATCAAGCGCTGCCCGGAGTATTAGTTGGACTAGGTTTGGGATACCTAATTAAACTTAGATTATATAAAGACAAAGAGTAATAATAATTTAACCGCGAGGTGCATGTGCTTGATTCATATAAAAGAAGTTGCGAAGCAGACTAAAATCACTGTAAGAACATTAAGGTATTATGATCAAATCGGTTTATTGACAGCCACTTCCAAAACAGAAGGGGGGCATCGGCTATATTCGGATGAGGATATGAAAAAGCTTCAACAGATTCATTTTTTAAAAGGAATGGGTTACAGTTTGCAAGATATTAAATCTATGTTGTCTGATTCTAAATGGAATTGGTCGATTAGTTTAAAAAGTCAACTCGATTATATCATTGAAGAACAAGAAAGATTAAAGAGTATGGAATCATCTCTGCGTGAATTGATCAATAGTATTGCAGTAGAAGGCGGAGACGACCATCTTGCCATACAGAACCTCATCCAGTTATCGAATCAAAATAAAACAAGATTGCAGACTTTTAGAGAGAGCATGTTTAATAACAATGAGCTTGAATTGTGGTCAAGGTTGCCAAAAATGAAGGGTGAAGATCCTGATTCTATGGAGTGGATTGCTTTGTTAGGCCAAATTAAACGACATATGACGGATGATCCTGCCTCAACAAAAGTGCAAAACATAATACGCCGAATGCTTGAAAAACAAAAAGAGGAGTTCAAAGGGGAAGATGAGTTTGTTGATAAGCTGTGGGCTATAAGAAAGTCTGAAAGCCAATCTGAAAAGCTTGGACTTTATCCGATAGAAAAAGAAGTTTTGGATTATATGGAACGAGCATATGAAATCCACATATCTATTATGAATTCATCTGCCAGCAAGGAGGAATATTGTGAGCGTTGAACTGCTTCTTATGATAGGGGGATTAGCTCTATTAGACATGCTAAGTCCTGCCACTTTGGGGGTCACGGTATACCTGCTGTTAACTGAAAAAGAGCGTTTAAGCTCACGCTTAATGATATATTTATTATCAGTTGCAGTATTTTATTTTTTGGCAGGCATTTTTGTGATGTTAGGCTTGGATGCTGTCATGACTGCTTTTTCTACTATTCTTCAAAATAGGGTTGTAAGCTGGATTATGCTGATAACTGGCGGAGGACTGTTCATAGCCAGCTTTTATTACCCTAAGAGCAAAAAGTCGGATTTGCCGAGGCCTAAGTCCAAAAGTAAAATGTCGATGGTTGCCCTCGGCTTCACGACATCATTAATCGAAGTAGGTATGGCGTTCCCATATTTCGCTGCTATTGGTCTCATGACAACCTCAGATTTAAAAGCATATCAGTGGCTCCCTATTTTAGCCGGTTATAATTTTATGATGGTGCTGCCGCCATTGATTTTATTTTTACTTCATTTATTATTGAGAGGATTGATGCACAGACCACTGGAAAAGCTTCAAATGAAGCTGTTGAAGCACTCAGGCTCAGCTGCTTCTTGGATCATGTGCATTGTAGGGTTGATTTTGATTTTTCAAAGCTTGGACTACTTGTAAATAATAACAAGGGGAGGGGGGATATTTTTAAAGGTGAATATAAAAAGTAGCAAAATAAATTAAGGAAAGTACTAATATTGGAGGTGCAGCATTGGACACTTACCCAGCAATGGAATCAGCAGATTTACGAGTACCACAAAAAATTTGTACATTTAACGATGCATGGACACAATGGTTACAAGGAAACAAGTTCCCAGTTGCTTTTTTCGGGGATAGTACGGTGGACGGAGTGAATACGACGGATTGGGTCGCCAATACGATTGGAATAGACGGCACTTCGCCGAACGCTTTTTCGAAAAAATTGGAGGAATTGCTTCGTCAAGCGACAAACAACGAAGTTTTGCGCATTTATAACTCGGGTTTTAGCGGAAAGAATGCAAGCTGGGCGGCAACAATTCTGGAGGAGCAGTTTGGTGGCTCCTCAGCTTATCAAGATGTACGAATGATCGGAATCGGTTTCGGGATAAACGATCGGTTGCTCTATCCGAACGAAAAAGCTTATCGGGACGGCTTCAAAACGGCAGTCAAACAAATTATTGATTGGTGTTACGCCAAGGGAATCCAACCATTTCTACTAACGACCCAAGCGATCGTCGAACCGGGGGTAAAAACTTTATATACTAACGACTACCCGATGAGAACAAGTGAACATATCGCGTGCATAGCCAATGAGGTGAAGAGAGAGCTGGCGGAAGCGTACAGGCTTCAGCTCGTTGACATGAACATTTATACGGAAAAGTTCCTCTTGTATTCCTCGGTCAGCACGAAGCGAATTATTTCGGATCAACTGCACTTTGGAGACATCGGCCATCAGTACGAAGCAGGAGCACTTTTCTCCTGTCTTTGCCCCCGTACAATCGTAGTAGACGGTTATACGAAAATCGATTATTCCAGTCAAAAAATCAAAGACAGCGTACCCGACGACTGGTTGTCGCTGCCCGATGTTTCCTCGGACGGTTTCAAAGTTTATGTCGACTATACGAAGGCTGACACTTTGGACATTCTCATCATGTCCGCTTGGGTGTTCGTTAACGCTAAGCGAAAACTCGAGCTGAAGGCATATACAGGAAGCTCGTCCGATACTTACGTCAAAATCAATGGTGAGATCCGAAGCTTGAACGGTGGTGAAACGATCCTCGATCAGTTGGATTTAGGCTTATATCACCTGGAAGTATTTACTGGATCATCATCGAAGGTCGACTTTAAAGGCTTCATTCTTGAGTAGTCGAAGCCTGCGAAATAGCGCCCCCAGGGAGACTGTCGATTAATTGTGGATAGTTGCAACAAGCAATAGAAAGGGGTGCCACTACGATCAAAATTGGGATTCCGACCGCTGTTGTAGTCCCATTTTTTTGATGAAATAACCCCTGTAAAGGATAAAATTGGCCTACAAAGGCGGACGCTGCCGCTTCTCCATTCCCAATCTTGCTCTCCGTTTCCCTTTTCTCATTGCTTATCAATAGTTGCACACATTGAATCGACAGTCTCCCAGGATTCGTTACAATACTCCAAAAACAACATCATTAGCGGATAACCATTCTCAACACTCCAGAATGCCGTCACGCCGAATGATTCAGGATTTTCTACTGATTATCGCTCGGCTTTGTCTCCATTATTAGCGACTTAACCTCTTGAGAGAAGAATCTGAAATTATTTCCCCTTGCAATTCTTCTTCCATCATGCGGCAGAGTGCAGGCTTATCCAGCATCCCAGACAAGAACAGCTTCAAAATTTCACCCATCTTTTTAAAACCGCGAACCGTTAACCCAAGATCGCGATGGGTGCGGAATGTCGGAATGATTTCTTTGAATAGGGAATAGCTCGCCGGACGATTCAGCCTGCTGTTGGAAGAGGGAGCCGTCTCAGCAATTGGCTTTACCCCAGGTATGCTCAGCGTAAGATCACGAATCGCTTGTTGGGCTTGTTCAGATGCGAAATAGCGTACTAGTATTTTCGCAGCGTCTTTTACAGCAGATTTACGGTTAACGCCCATTCCGATAATGTGCGTTAATGTAGTTGGCGTATGCATAAAAGGTAAAGGCGAGATGTCATATTCTATATCCGTATTTTTGAACTCATTCATACTGAAATAGTTTTGAACGGTCATCGATATTTTTCCTTGCCGCATTAATTTCTCGGCATCGTTGCTATGACTGGATAAGTAGGGGGCAAACACGTCACGATCATTAATAAGCTGTCGCATAAGCTGAATGCTGTCAAGCAGCTCTGGGTTGGTGAACGCTTTGTTGCCTGATGCGCTATCTGCCATTGAAATCCCGCTTTGCAGCAAAAAAACCGGCCAGCGGTTTTCTGAGAGAACATGGAAGAATAGGGCGTGACGATCTTCAGAAGTGAGCTTCTTAGCCATTCTGATTAGATGATCCCATGTCCAACTGCTATCCGGCTCCAATAGGCCAGCTTCACGGAAATGCGATTTATTGAAAGCCAGTACAGTAGGCGAGAAGGCAAGCGGTTGAACAAAAAGTTGCTCTTCGTAAGTGAAGGTTTCGTTCAGAAAAGGATACAAATTTATCTGTGGCATTAACGGTTCAAACAAGTGCGTGCAATCATGCTCGCTAATTTCCTGGAAATTGATATTGTTAATTGTCATCACATCGATTATCCCATGCTCGAGATAGGTTTGAGCGGTCTTCAAATAATTGAAGGAATCGGGACTCGTAATCGTGACGGCATTGACTTGAATGGCCGGATGCGCCTTGTGAAACATCTCTAGTATGCGGGATAACGAGATGTCGCGCTCGATTGACGGACTGCAGCCCAGCGTGATCGTGATTTTGGACTGCTGAGGATAGGCAACGATGCTGCCGATCCGGTGCTTCTTAATAATAAGCCCTTCTTGAACGAGCAGATCCAGCCCTTTGCGGACGGAGTTGTTGCTTAGCGCATATTGTTCAACCAAAACAACCTCTGAGGGAAGTGGCGTTCCCGGCAAATATTTGCCGCTCAGAATATCTTTGCGGAGCTCGCGCACCATTAGCTCTAAACGAGCTTTAAATTGCTTCCGACTTGGTCTGTCTTCCATACCGTCTCCTCTTTCAAACATTACTTCATATCTACTTTTGTAGTATAACATATCATAAACTAAAGGCTAATACTAGCCGCATTGTCAACTACGACATAAAGTAGTTATGAAGTAATTGACAGTAAAATAATTTAGGTGATAAGATGAAATTGTTGAAGATATAATGTAGATGTGAAGTACAGAAAGAGGGTGGGGTTTGTAACAAGTGAATAGTGAGTTTACTTTTAAATTTGGAGGTCACACCATGATCAAAGCTGGTATTATCGGATGTGGAAATTTGGGACGGATTCATGCAGCGTGTATTGTAGAGCTGGAAGGAATGAAATTATCGGCATATTGCGATGTATTTGAGCAGAATGCGCACAGAATGTTGGAGGAGTTCGGAGGCGAGTATGCGACAAGCGATCCAAATCGATTATTTGAGGATGAGTCTCTGGACGCGATCTATGTGACGACGATGCACGATACTCATGCCGAATATTGTATTCGCGCACTGGAAGCCGGCAAGCATGTGCTTGTGGAGAAGCCGCTGGCTATGACGTTGGAGCAATGTACAGCTATAGGCGAAGCGGTGGTGAAGTCAGGCAAGACCTTGTTTACTGCATTTAAGATGCGATACTACGATTTGCTTTGGAAAGCGAAGGAGCTCATACCGCAGCCGGTAATGGTGTCCATGCAGATGATGGATGACCGCTGGGGAGATCAGATTTGGCCAAATGATCCTATTAAAGGCGGTGGCAATGTGATCAGCCAGGGCTGCCATTCCGCGGATATTCTACGGTTTGTTGCAGGTGGTGATCCGGTGGAAGTCTATGCGGCGGGAGGGAACTATTACCAGAAAAGCGGTGTCGTTGATAATGTGGCTGCTGTATTCCGGTTTGATAATGTCCAAAAGTTTTCCCATAATGCATAATAGGCTGCCACATCAGGTACGCATGGCACAGGCTTAAAGCGCATCGAGTACCGTTTCATTAGCCGCATCTGCAAAGACATGCTGCGATACAATTACAGTCTCTTATTAATAGCTATTAATTTGTTGATTTTATGGATTACGACGCCAATCCCCATTTATTTAACGTCGCTTGCAGCAATATTGCTCTTGCTTCGGGTGAGCTGTATTCATTGCGAAATTCGCGAAAGTCAGCCTCGAAGGCATCCGTTCTGCCGTTTAACTTTGGCGGCAATTGCCGCTAAGCGATCTGCCGAGCAGGGGGGAGCACTCATTCGTTGGCTGTATGGCTTGACGGGCTGTTCGGTGGATGAATGTGATGCTCACGGGCAAACACCTCGGCGTAACCGGGGGGATGAATCGTCCCGCTGTCGAATACACCAGTAACCTCGTGCACCATTGCTCGAATAAGCGGAACGTTTGCTCTGTACTCAGTTCGAAGCCGAACCATCCCATTTGATAATCTCCTGTTGAATGGGCGAACAGGGCGAACCCGCCAACGTTTTGTTATAATTAATCAACTTAGCTTATAGGCTTGAGGAGGAATAATTAATGAATATTAGTAAGCTCCGCACCTTTGTCACCCTTACGGAATGTCTCAATTTCACCGAAGCTGCAGAGCGTCTCTATTGCTCACAGCCCTCAGTCAGCATGCAAATTCAAAGCATTGAGGAGGATTTAGGGGTACCGCTTTTTGATCGTATCGGAAAAAAATTATACCTTACTAAACAAGGAGAATGCTTCAAGCCCTATGCAGAGCAAATGATCAATTTGCTTCATGCCTCAAGAGATCACATTAAGCAGCTGGAAGATCTCTCATTCGGAACATTGGCATTTGGAGCCAGTAATTTTGTCGGTGTTTACGTGGTTCCTGCAATACTGAGAAACTATACAAAAGCTTTTCCGGACATCAGGATCAACATGAACATTACATCTTCCAACCATCTTATTCAGATGCTGGAATCTAACAAGGTTGAATTTTTAATAATTTCGGATCGCGTTGTAATCGACGAAACACGCTTCGAGCGAACAACCTTTTATGAAGATGAGCTTGTCCTTGTCGTCCCGCCAACACACCCGATTGCGGCAAAGAAAGATTGCAATCTGGAGGACTTGGTCAATGAAACATTTATTATCAAGCCTGATAAATCCGCAACCCGAACCTATTTAGAAAATCAATTTGCAGCGCATGGCTTTAATCCGCCTAAATATTTAGAGATTAGCAATTTAGAAGGTATTAAGCAAGGCGTAATCCATGAACTTGGCATCTCCATCATTACCAGCTTTGCCATCAAGCAAGAGGTCGCAAATGGTTTATTAATAAAGATTCCAATTCGAGGTGTCCAATTTAATCGAGGTGTCAGTTACGTCTATCACCGTAACAAACATCTCTCGCCAGCTGCCAAACAGTTTTTATCTCATTTGCATGAGAGTGTCGAGAAATTGTAAACGAGCAAGGCGTACGATTCTTGCCGTTTCTTTGCTAGGCATATTTTCCTTTGGTTGAAGAGAATAATAAGGCGGATAAATCCAAGTCAAAGGAGATTATTTGCCATGTCCAAGACAGTAAAGTCGGTCACATCACCGAAAAAGTTCATTTTAGGTCAGCATCTGCTGCGTGAGTTGGCGCAATATACAAAGATTTACGGCGACCATGCGTATGTTATTTGCGATGAGTTTATTTTGAAGCGCGCGGAAGAGGAAGCGGGCCATTCTTTTGCAGCAGAAGGGCATAAAAGTCATTTTGCTAAATTCAATTATGAGGCAACGCAAGAGGAAATAGATCGTCACCGCGCTGAAGTTAGAAAATTAGGCGTTAATGTCATTGTGGGCATTGGCGGAGGAAAGACGCTGGATACAGCTAAAGCAACGGCTTATTATGAGCATCTGCCAGTTGTTATATTTCCGACAATCGCTTCGACGGATGCGCCATGCACGGCACTTGCTGTCATTTATAATACAGACGGATCGTTTGACCACTATTTATTTTTGCCGTCAAATCCGGATACCGTGCTTGCAGATACGGCAATTTTGGCTGCTGCTCCAACAAGGTTTTTCGTAGCTGGCATTGGAGATGCGCTTGCTACTTATTTTGAAGCCCGTGCTTGTTACAATAAAAATGGTGATAATCTTGTTAATCTAAAGCCTTCCCTGGCCGGACTTGGGCTCGCTCAAATGTGCTACGAAACTGTATTGGAATACGGTCTTCAAGCTAAAATTGCTGTAGATCAAGGCATCTCTACCCCTGCAGTGGAAAATGTAATCGAAGCGACAATCTACTTGAGCGGCGTAGGCGCTGAAGCTGGCGGACTGGCTGCTGCCCACGCCATTCATAACGGCATGACTGCTGTTCCATCACTTCACCATGCGCAGCATGGCGAGAAGGTTGTATTTGGTTTGCTGACACAGCTCGTATTGGAAAATGCGCCAAAAGAAGAGCTTGAGACAGTAATACAGTTTATTAAACAAATAGGCCTGCCGTTAACGCTGAAAGATTTGGGGCTGGACAAGTTTCGGGAAGAAGAATGGCGCAAGGCTGCAGAGCAGGCATGTGCCGAAGGGGATACGATGAAAAATATGCCGCATCCAGTAACGCCAGAGGATGTTTATCAAGCGATTATAGCAGCTAATGCGTTAGCGGAATATTATCACGATTAGAAGAAGAAGTTGACATTAAGCTCCGCCTTGGACGATTGGTTCAAAGTGGAGCTTTAAAACTAATTGTGTTACTAAAACTCTTTTGATATTATATTACCGAGCTTATAGGAAACGGGGGTTTGCCTAATGACAGCATCAATCAGATTAAGATTTAACCTTTCTTCCGTGCAATAAAAACGATTGAAAGGTGTTGTTAATTTATGAATATAGCAGATAATAATCTAAAACAAAATTGGTTGAAAAATATTATTCTCTTTTTAAGCAGCCAGACGATATCGCTTTTTGGCTCATCATTGGTTCAATACGCTATGATGTGGCACATAACGCTAACGACAGAATCAGGCCTTATGATGACCCTATATATCATTTGCGGATTTATACCGACGTTTATATTATCACCGGTTGCAGGGGTTTGGGCGGATCGCTATAATCGAAAAAAATTAATTGTTTTGGCGGATGGCCTAATAGCGTTTGCTACATTAATACTTGCCATTCTTTTTTTAATGGGATACGAAGCGATTTGGCTGTTTTTTGTGATGGCGGCCGTTCGTGCTTTTGGAACGGGAATCCAGACGCCTGCCGTAGGGGCGATTTTGCCGCAAATTGTGCCAAAGGATAAACTGATAAAGGTAAATGGCGCAAACGGCAGTATCCAAGCTGTAATTATGTTCGTATCGCCTATGGTCAGTGCGGCATTATTATCGATGGCTTCGATTGAAATGATATTATTTATTGATGTCGTTACTGCTGCGATTGCCATTGTCACTTTGCTTGCTTTTGTAAAGGTCGCTGTGCATGAGAAAGCCATGGTCAAACAAGCAACGAGTTATTTTAGTGATTTTAAAGAAGGCTTGCAATATGTGAACAACCACGTATTTCTGAAAAGATTTTTTATGTTCTTTGCCGTGTTTTTTGTATTGATGGCTCCCGCAGCTTTTTTGACTCCATTACAGGTGGCACGCAGCTTTGGCGATGATGTGTGGCGGCTGACAGCAATTGAAATTGCTTTTTCAATTGGCATGATGGCCGGCGGAGCAGTCATTGCTTCTTGGGGAGGCTTTCAAAACAAAATAAAAACATTGGCGCTTGCTAGTGTTGTAATGGGCGTTTGCACATTTGCACTTGGGATTATCCCGAATTTTTGGATTTACTTGGTTTTCATGGCTTTGTTCGGAGTAGCCATGCCGCTATTTAATACACCGGCTACTGTTTTGCTGCAGGAGAAGGTAGAAGAAGATTATTTAGGCAGAGTATTTGGGATCATGGGGATGATTTCGACCTCAATGATGCCGCTTGGCATGCTTATATTCGGACCAATTGCAGATTTCATTAAAATTGAATGGTTGCTATTAGGCACCGGAATATTCATTATTATACTTGCCATTTTCCTGGATCGAAACAAAGTGCTGGTCGAAGCAGGCAAACCGGCATTGCAAGAACCGTAATTGAGAAAAGAATAGGAGCGGAGTCCGACAGGATTCTGCTCCTTTTTAATTGCAAATATTCTGAAAGTGTTTCAAATGAAAGCTGCTGGTTATTCTAACCCATACCTACCTATTATGTCGACCCTTTTGCGCAAAAGGAATATGATGTGCGGAAAATTCGAATACTGACGTAAAAGGCATTGAATGGGAGGTAACCAGAATGTTCAAGTTTAAGTATATCGCCATAGTAATTAGCGCGGTGATGCTCTGCTCGTGCGGTCAAGAAAGTGGACTAACAAAGGGTGAAAGCCCGGATCGCGGCATTCAGCCGTTAGGCGAGCGGACTTACGAATTGCCGGAAGGGAATGCAGGGAGTTCTCATGAGCTTTCGGATCTGCATGAGCAGAATGAAACCAAAATTGAAGCAGGCAAAACGCCGCGGCTGGAAGGCGGGACGGAAAAAAGAGAACGTCCCAAAAGCCCGGCGAACAATCACACCTTGGCCCAATTGTATCCAGATATTATAGCGCTGAATGGACCTTCGTCATCCAATCGGATTGCCATCACGTTCGATGACGGACCAGATCGCCGATTTACGCCTCAGGTGCTAGATATATTGAAAAAGCATGATGTGAAAGCGACGTTCTTCTTAATGGGCTCCAGAGTTAAAGCGCATCCCGACGTAACTGAGCGCATTCATAAAGAAGGACATGCAATAGGAAATCATACGTTCTGGCATCCTAAATTATACTCGGAAAGCGTCGAGCGAATGGTCTGGGAGGTGGAGGAGACCGATAAATGGATTAACAATACGGTCGGTTATATTCCAACGCTGTTTCGTGCTCCTTATGGCGGACTGGATAAGACCTATGTCGAGAAGCTTGGTGAGATGGGAAAAAGTGTAATTGGCTGGTCTGTCGATACACAGGACTGGAGGCAAATTTCATCCGAAGAGATTCAGCATAATTTGTTGAAGGATTTGTATCCGGGAGCAATAATCTTGATGCACTGCGCAGGAGATTGGACTCAGGACTTGAGCGGCATGACGGCAGCGCTCGACGAACAGCTTCCGATACTGAAGGAGAAAGGGTTTGAGTTTGTAACTGTACCGGAAGTACTATCTCAAAAGTAATTATCGTAACTGCTTGCGTAAGCTGGACAGACGTTCCTTTATTGTGCTTTTATTGCCCAATTTACGGGATAAAAGGACAGACGTTCCGCTATTGCTCAGAAAATACAGAAAAAAGGCTGAAATATGAGTCGATAGCGGAACGAGTGTCCTCAATCCCCTGGAGCAGAAGCAGTATTATACTATTCTGTTTTTATAATTCTTTGTAGCCATTTACAACAATTTCAAGCGCTCCTGTTTCCGGATCAATAACAAGACCATGAACTGGAACTTCTTTGGGGATTAACGGGTGATTTCTAATCACTTCAACGCTTTGCCTAACATTTTCGGTAACAGAATCAAATCCGCGAAGCCAGTCCTTGAATTTTATTCCAGCATAATCGAGGGTAGAGATGGTTTCTTCTGATACTCCTCTGCTAATCATTTTTTTAGTTGTTTCCTCCGGGTTCACATTGGCCATACCACAATCATGATGACCTACGATACAAACCTCATGGGCATTCAACTCGTAAATAGCAATAATAATACTTCTAACAATACTGCCGAATGGGTGAGAAACTACAGCGCCTGCTGTCTTAAGAATCTTTGCATCTCCGTTGCGCAAGTTCATTGCTTGCGGTAAAAGTTCTGTAAGTCTTGTATCCATGCATGACACAACAACTAATTTTTTATTTGGCAGCTTTGATGTTTGAAACTTCTCGTATTCTTTGTTGTTCACAAACTTTTTGTTATGTTCAATCATTTCGTCAAGCAGCATCATTTTAAAAACACCTTTCCAACTAATCCTAGCTGTAATTTATTTTATTTATGATTTTATCATACTTGTCAATATACAAGAAAGCTGTTTAGAGCTTGTAGCGACTGCGAAGAAAGGAGAAACTAGATGTACAAAATGCACTTAGCAGCCCAACTGTGCCTGCTACCTGCTCAAAGCTGCGGATTGTCTGCACTCCGGTAGGGGAAAGGCTTGCGGCTTTGGCATTGAATGAATGACCGCCCAAGCTTAATTATTACTTGCAGGCAATAAAGGCTCGGATGGTGAAGGGCGAGGGTTCCTTTTCTCCATTCCTACAATCGCCGCACTCATAACCAGAATCGTAACCAAAACGACAACCAACGCAGGTGTAAAGCTGCCGAACATATCTAAAGTAAGACCAAATACTAAAGGGCCAATAGATCCGAGCATAAATCCGCCAAATTGCATCTGAGCAGACCATGAGGTTGCTTCCTCTGTATTTTTCGAATCGGCAATTGGAATCAGCAATGCGAGAGGGAACAGGCCGCCAGCCCCAATTCCTAAGAAGATCGCAGCAGCCCACGGCGAAATATAGGTTAACAATAATAGGATGCCAATCATTTCTGATAAGCAGCATGAAAGCAGCAAAAGCTTTCTGCTTACGGTTTTGCCTGCGAGCATAGGAAATAAAAAGCTGATAGGAATTTGTATGAGTGTGAATAATGTGAGCAGAAGCCCGGATTCCGCATAGCTCATTCCTTTTGACTGTGCAAAGGGAGCAAGCCAAGCTGTAACAGAGTAAAAAATAGCTGCCATACAGCCAAAAAACAAGATAGACGCGTACACTCGTTTATTCGCAATGCGCAGTGAAGGAAGCGCGAATGCCTGATGATCAGGTTTTCCTTTTAGAAGTGGAATAAGGAAGAGCGCTGCAGCCAAAGCTAAAATACTCCAAAAGCTTAAAGATAATTGCCAAGAATCATTAAACGCATGGAATAATGGAATCGAGAAGGTAATCGCAACAGCAGCGCCAATAACCATCGCCAAGGAATAAACGCTAGTGACTCCAAGCTTATCTGGAAAGTGCTTCTTAACAAACCCCGAAATAAGCGGTCCTGAAATACCTATGCCAACGCCGGCAACGAATGCAGTTACAATCAAAAATGCGCTGCTATGAAAAAAGACACGAAGCAAGGTTGCAGCAAAAATAAGGATCATGGCAAATAGCAATGATTTTTCGATCCCTAAACGATTGCTTAATTTAATGGATAATAATGAAAATAACCCCATGCAAAATACAGGAAGGGTCGTAATCAAACTAGCTGTAATGCCGCTCATGCCAAGATCTGTTTTAATGATATCAAGTAGAGGGCCTACCGATGTAATCGAGGGCCGTAAATTCAATGAGAGTAAGAAGATCACGATGATGAGGTAAATAAAACGCATTTCAACACTTCCTTCAATTATTATAGAATTAAGTTTATGATGGCATGTATAATAGATCAATACTATTTTTTCTATAAAAACTATAGCTTGGGACTATAGCTGGAAGGAGCTTTCACGTTGGAATTTCGGCAGCTGCAATATTTTCTTACCTTGTGCAAGGAGCTTCATTTTTCTGAAGCGGCCTATAAAATCGGAATTTCTCAGCCTACTCTAAGTCAGCAAATACGTGTGTTAGAAGATGAAATCGGTGTGCCCTTATTTGACCGCATTGGTAAAAAGACAGTGAAGACGGAAGCGGGCGCAATTCTTGAGCGGTATGCACTAGACATTATGCAGCAGCTTGAAAATGCTAAAAACGCTATTACTGATCTTACAGAGCTGCATGCAGGGCAATTAAGAGTTGCTGTACTGCCTTCCGATCTTGATTATCGATTAACAGCCTTGCTGGTTGATTTCCATAAAGAATTTCCAAATACGAAGGTTCAAGTAAATCCATCGATTGAGATTGTAGATATGGTTTTGGACAATGAAGCAGATATCGGGGTTGGTCTTACAAGCAAACCAGACAGCCGATTAAAACGAATTCCATTTTATACTGAAACCTACAGTTTATTTGTTCATAATAAGCACGAGCTTGCGGGCAGAACGATGATTTCTCCGAAAGAATTAATGGGACTTCCATTTGTTATGTATCCAAAGGGATATGTTGGGCGTGAACTGATCGAGGCATGGGGGGAGGAGCGGGGCGTTACGATTGAGACGATGATGGATACGGGATCCGTAACCTCTTTGTTTCGGCTAGTGAAGGAAGGAGTAGGGGCGACTATTCAACCGAGTTCTCTGTACGAAAGTTTTCAGTCATTGGGCATTTGTGAGATTCAAATTGAAAACGCGCCGATTAGAGATTTGGAAATTTGTTATCGTAACGATAAATATATGAGTGTAGCCGCACAAACATTCATGAAAAGACTGCAGCAGTTTTTTCAGCACACAGCAGCTAGATAAAAACTTTGCGGAGGTTATCCATTTTGTGGCATATTGAAAAAAGACTTTCTTATTTATATACAGGCGAGTTATTTTCATCCATTATATTTATTGTGACTAGCTTTTTTGTAAATCAAACCTTTCCAGGATTAAAGCTGTATTCTCTATTATCCTTTTGGTCTTCCTTTATCTATTTGGAATTTTTGTTGCTGCAAGGCACAGTGTATTGGTATGTAAAATGGAAAAGATTAAAAACGGAAAAGAATTCTGTAACTCCGATCAAGCTGGTCAAACAGTTAAAAAGCTTAATAAAATGGAATACCGCTTGGATGATCGCCGCTCCTGTCGGCTTTATTGTTGATGTCGTGAAGTGGGCTCCGGCACTGCCTATAAGCGGACTTTCTGTTTCAGCTTTTATTTATATTTTTGCCTGTATCGAATACATTAATTATTTCCATGTCCAGCTTTCCTATGATAATCGTTCAGATTTAAAATATCTTTTCATAACAAGAAGGCTGAAGCAGTCATGCTTGCGTAAAGATTTTAAAAGACTGAGCAGAGGACAAAACACTATTTTGACCAAAAAAATAACGCATGATGTATAGAGAGGATGCTGCAAAAAGGTGCACGAATTGTCGGGTTTCTTCATTTTGCTTCTGATATCTTGAGAGTAAGGAGGTTATGAACATGGATGTGCTTAAAAATGTGAACAACGCTATGCAATATATTGAGGATAATCTTACGGAAGAAATCGACTTCAAAGAAGTGGCCAAGCGGGCTTGCAGCTCGGAATATCATTTCAAAAGAATGTTTCCTTTTCTTTCAGGTGTTTCGTTATCCGAGTATATCCGGCGCAGACGTCTTACTCTTGCCGCATTTGAGCTCAGAGATCATAACAGCAGGGTGATCGATGTTGCGATCAAATACGGCTACCATTCCGCAGATTCTTTTGCAAGAGCATTTCAAAATATGCACGGAATCAATCCGTCAGAAGCCAGGCATAACGGTAAATCACTTAAAGCCTTTCCACCAATGACCTTCCAACTAACTATTCGGGGAGCTGAAGAAATGAACTACCGTATTGTAGAGAAGGAAGCATTTCGTATTGTCGGTTTGCATAAAAGAGTGCCTATTATTTTCAACGGTGTAAATCCTGAGATTAATGCTATGTGGCAGAGCATGAATGAGCAGATGATCAAGCAGCTGAAGGAGCTTTCGAATATAGAGCCGAATGGATTGATTAGTGCTTCGGTTAACTTTTCGGAAGAGCGAATGGAGGAAAAGGGAGAACTGGACCATTATATTGGGGCAGCAACAACGAAGGAGTGTCCAAGTCATTTCAAATGTCTTGAAGTAGCTGCTTCTAAGTGGGCGGTATTCCAGTCGATCGGCCCCTTTCCCGATGCCTTGCAAAATGTGTGGGGACGCATCTATTCAGAATGGTTTCCTTCCTCTAATTTCGAGCAGACTGAAGGGCCAGAGCTGCTGTGGAATGAAAGCAAAGATTTACAATCACCGCATTTTAAAAGCGAGATATGGATTCCTGTGCTATAATAAGCTTCTACATGAGAGGTGAGTCAGTTGACTAAAAAGCTTAGACAATTGAAAAATGTTTCAGTGTTCCAAGCGCTTCTGAATTAGCAATTATAATTTAGAAGCGAGGAATTTGAAATGCCAAATAAAAAAATCTTTAATCGATCTTTTCTATTTTTATTTATAAGCAATTTTTTAGTATTTATAGGGTTTGAAATGCTTCTTCCTATATTGCCAGCCTACTTGTTAAGTATGAACGCATCATCTATTCAAGCAGGTTTAGTGACAACGGTATTTACTATAGGCGCTGTTTTAATTAGACCGTTTGCAGGGTACTATTTAATAGATAACAAGCGGAAAAGTCTTGCGGTTGGGGCAAGCGCAGCTTTATTGATAATAACGTTTATTTACCCCTACCTCAATATCGTATGGCTTTTTCTGTTGTTGCGGCTCTTTCATGGAGCAGCTTGGGGAGTATCCACTACAGCGAATAGTACAATGGTAGTCGATTTAATTCCTAAGTCGCGGCTCGGAGAAGGAATGGGGTATTTTTCTGTATCAACAACGATCGGAGCGATCATTGCACCGAGCATAGGAATCTTTATCTACAATTCTTTTTCTTTCGATATATTAATTTGGTCATCAGCGGCACTGAGCCTGCTGGCTGTCATTGCTCTTCAATTTGTTTATTCGCCAGCTCCGGAAAAGCGCGAGAAACGGCCATTTCAATTTTGGGATATGATTTTTGAAAAAGAAGTTTGGTTTCCCGCATTGTTAACGGTTATTACAACCCTGGGCTTTGGAGCGATTATCACATTTTTAGTTCTTTTTGGACAGCAAAAAGGATTAGAGCATATTTTTCTTTTCTTTCTAGTTAATGCAACGGCAGCAACATTATTGCGTCCTTTTACAGGGAAATGGTATGACAAAAAAGGACCGTGGCAGATTATTATTGTTTCCGCTATACTAGGATTTCTATCCCTGGTTGTGCTTTCTTATGCGGACAATGATCTTTATCTTATTATTGCAGCGATACTATTCGGTGCAGGGTATGGAACGGTTATGCCATGCTTGCAAACCTGGGCCGTTCAAAAGGTAAGTGAACAAAAAAGCGGTGCTGCCAACGCAACCTTCTTTTCCAGTTTTGACGTTGGAGTTGGAATCAGCGCGTTTGGATTAGGTTTTTTAGCAGAATGGATAAGTTTAGAGCTGATCTTTCGGTTCGTTAGTTTAAGTTTTATTATTGTTGCTGTTCTAGTTTATAAGGATTATCGGAATCAAAAGAAAAGATAATGAAGCAATTATGAATTAACAGATGTTTCGCAGTAATAAGGTAGTGCAGAACAAAGTCGAGCAGATCTAGGATTTTTCTGGTATTTGCTCGGCTTTTCTAATTGTTTAGGAAATTATGCAATCATTAAAGAATTCGATGTAGTTGTTGAGCTCGAATTGATTCTAATGATACGTAATGATGCGTAATGATGAGGACAATTTTGACCGTTAGCGCTCATTTTTCGCCAACTCCCACTTTCTAGCGGTCAGAAATGTCCCTTAGAGGGAAAAAAGCTTGAGAATTCGACGGAATTATCTTCTAATGGTCATAAATGTCCGCGTATGCAGCAAAAAGACTGCTATTTGGTTCTAACGGTCATGGATGACCGCACCGCAAATAGCAACGCATCATTTGAGACTGTCGATTAATTGTGGGCAACGATTGATAAGCAATAAGAAAGGGGCGAAGAGCAAGATTGGGAATGGAGAAGCGGCAGCGTCCGCCTTTGTAGGTCAATTTTATCCTCTACAGGGGTTATTTAATCACAAAAATTGGACTACAACAGCGGTCGGAATCCCAACCTTGATCGCAGTGGCCTCCCTTTCTATTGCTTGTTGCTCTATCCACAATTAATCGACAGTCTCATTAAAGTGGTTAGAATTTGATAATAAAATTGACTAGTAAGGAGAGCTATAAAATGAAAAATATTTTAGTGCTGGGCGGGACACGGTTTTTTGGCCGTAAATTAGTGGAGTTATTTATTGAAGACGGGCATAACGTAGCAATTATGACACGCGGTCAATCAGGAAATCCATTTGGTAATAAAGTAGAACATATTATAGCGGATCGTACGAATAAGGAAGAGTTGGCAAACAAGTTTGAAGGGCGTAAATTTGACATAGTATATGACAATATTTGTTACTCGCCTAATGAAGCTTTTGAGTTTTGTGAAATATTTAACGGGAAGATTGGCAGACTTGTATTCACCTCTACACTCGCAGTGTATGAGGCAGATGGGGCAGAAAAGAGCGAGGTCGATTTTGATCCCTATAGCTATAAAATTATAATGGGCGATAAAACAGATTTCACTTATGGGGAAGGCAAACGCCAAGCTGAAGCAGTGTTTTTTAAATATGCCGAATTTCCTGTTGCAGCCGTTCGCTTCCCAATCGTAATGGGAGAGGATGACTATACACGCCGATTGCATTTCCATGTGGAACGTATTGCAAGGGAAGAACCAATTGGATTTTTAGACATGGATGCAGAAATGCCATTTATTCAAGCGGCGGAGGCAGCACAGTTTTTAAAGTGGGCGGGCATAAGCGGAATCGAAGGATCTTATAATGCAGCTTCAAACGGAAAAATTTCGTTACATGAATTAATAGCGCTAATCGAACAAGAAGTAGGCAAAGCTGCCCAAATATCTTTAGCTGGACCTGAAGATATCCGCTCGCCATATGCCATTCCAGCTTCGTGGTTAATGATAAATGACAAAGCAGCAAAAGATGGATTCCGTTTTTCAAATTTGCACGATTGGCTGCAGCCGTTAATTAAGGCGCTTGTTACAACAAAAAATACTTGACGGAATAATTGTTCATTATTGAGCCGAGAACAAAGAAGAAGGCGAGGATTAAATATAATCTTCGCCTTTTTCTGTTAGCGGTAAAGTGAAAATATATGATAGGGATCCAAGCACAGCTGCATGAACCGAGAAATGAAAATATTAGTTATTTTGACTCATTCTACAAATTATGCCTTGACGAACTTTATTACAACCTGTATACATGTATTATACACGTATACAGGTTTTTTGAATTATAAGACTTTTTATCCTAAGGAGGAATCGATTTTGTACAACAAACAAGTAAGAAGAGGAGTATGTTTATTTTTATGCTTCTTTTTGGCAGCGCTTTCTTTCGTGGGGGTGCCGCAAGAGAAGGTTCTAGCTGAACTGATTCCGAAATCCAGCTTGTCAATTGCAAATGCTGGTTTTGAGAAGGAACCAAAAGAAGGGGAACAGATTCCAAATTGGACAATTATATCCGGCGAGCCAACGATAGCTGGCGATGAGGCAAAAGCAGGCAGCCAAAGTTTGTTGGCTAGCCTGAAAGCAGGAGATAAAGCAATCAACTTGGAGTCGGATTTCATAGACATAGAAGAGAATACAGAATATACGCTTTCTGCAGAAGTACTCTTGCAGACAGGAACGATGGAAGGTTTGTACGTATACGTATATGATGGGGATGGCAATCTTGTCAAGAGTGAGGCACAGCAGAACTTCCACGTTTACTTAAATGCGACCACAGGGCACGACCAATGGAACTACCACGAAAGGTCGTTCAAGGTGCAGCCAGGGGGAGAGAAGCTGAAGGTGTCATTAATAACAGGAAATAAAAAGGATCTTCGTTTCTATGTAGATGAGATCAGTGTTACGAAGCGAGTAGGCAATGGTGATTTTGAACAGCCTGTACAAGACGGTATTATTCCGGGCTGGAGCAAGACGAAGCCGGACGATGCTTCGTCATTCTACGTGACTGGCGATCGTTACAGCCAAGGAAGCAAAAGCCTTCATTTGACGAATACACCTGAAAAATTTTTAAATGTCATCAGCGACTTCATTCCAGTCGAGGCAGGGGCTACCTATACGGCGAAGTCTCGTACCTGGATTGAAAACGGTTCTGCGGATATGTATGTCAGATTTTTTGATGCGGATCACGTCTATATGGGCAAACAGGCGTGGAGCATCAAATCGGGTCCTACGGACGTTTGGTTCGATCAGTATGTAACCGCCCAAGCACCGGAAGGTGCTCAATATGCAGCAATTCTGTTAGCCGGCAGCAATAAGAAGACGTATTCCTATTATATAGATGATGTCCAGCTGCTGCGCGGAGAACATGAAATTATAGAAGAGCCTATTCCGGAAAATGCAATCAGCATAATTGGAGACGATCTTGGACCGCAAATCCGAAAAGCAACACTAATGCGCGGGGCAATCGGGAAGGATGGCGAAGGGCGCGACGTTATTTTCACCGTAGTGGCCGGAGCCCCGTCCATATTTACGGTTATTGATTTGGAGACCGAGAAGGTTGTGAACAGCATTCCGATGCCGGATACGTCAGGGGCATGGTCGGTCACGATGTCTAGTGACGGGTCGGTATATTTAGGGGCATACAATTTAGGTTTACTGTATCGATACGAGCCCGCTGCTAATAAATTGACGAATCTCGGACATCCATTCGCTACCAAGGATTCTGTCCTATATCCGATGGCTGCAGGGAATGACGGCATCATGTACGGCAGCACGTATCCGACAGCTCATTTGTACGCATATAATCCTGCATTGAACGAATTTGAGGATTATGGAACGATGTCGAAATTGACCTCAGGTGAGCGTTGGACGCGCGTTGTTGCCTACGACGAGGAGCATCATAAAATCTATGCAGGTGTAGGCAATGTACCACGCCTTTTAGAATATGATCTTTCGACTGGAGCAAAGAGGGATCTGCTGCCTGAAGGCTTTGAAAATATTGTATCCGTATACGACCTGAACATTGCAGGAGGCAAGCTATTTGCCCGTAAAGAAGCGAACAATGCGAACGAAACATTCGTTATCGATATCGCAAGCGGCGAATTGATTGAGACGAGGAATGGGGACACGGGAGTAGTTGCAGCAACGTTCACTAATTTGTCGAGGGGCGTATCTCCGGTATCGCCAATAGCTAGCAAAATATATTTTGCTGGAGCTGGAGGAGAATTGTTCGAATACGATTTGGATTCAAATGTGTACAAGTCGCTTGGAGCTTCTATTGAAGGCGCTGCCATTGCTTATGAATTTGTTCAGTTGAATGAAGAAGGCTTTCCAGGGTATAGCTTGGTTGGATTGTCCGGTAATTCAGGTAAGCTGTATAAATATAATCTTGAAACAGGTAAGGTAAAGCTGACCGATGTACAAGTGCCAGCGGAGCCTGTAAACATTCATGAAATAACGAAAGGACCGGACGGGAAAATTTATACGGCAGGATACTTACAAGGAAATCTAGGTGTCTATACACCATCGTCAGGAGAAAGTATGTACTTGGATGGTATTGGCCAAGGTGAAGGGTTGACATCCATTCATAACAAGCTGTACCTCGGAATCTATCCTAACGCCAGCATTTACGAATATGATCCGGATAAGCCGTGGAATCGCTCGAATGCTGATCATCTTAATCCGAATCGTTTGTTCACTCTGGGGGATTTGAATCAGGACAGGCCTTTTGCCATTGAAGGCGCAGAAGATTTGAATAAGTTGTTTGTCGGAACGGTTCCAAAAAACGGTATGCTGGGGGGGATGCTGGCTGTCTATGATCTGGCAAACGGCGGAGAGCCCGATCTTTATTCCGATAATGAAGTTGTTCCAGATCAGAGCATATTGTCATTTGCCTACAAAGATGGTCTTCTTTATGGAGGGACTTCGATTTATGGCGGACAAGGCGGAGTACCGACAGCAAGCGAGGCTGTACTGTTTGTTTGGGACATATCGGAGAAGAAGAAGGTGTTTGAACTCGTTCCTGTACCAGGAAAAAAGGCGATAACAGCGCTGCATATTGGTCCTGACGGAAATGTGTGGGGGCTTGCTAACGGGGCATTGTTTATTTTTGATATCGATACAAAGCAAGTCATTTACAGCAACAACGCCTTTCCGAACGCAGCTGGAAGATGGATTGACGGCTCTATGGAAACAGGGAGCGACGGTAACGTCTATGCCACAGTTGGAGGTCATTTCTTCAAAGTAGATGCACAGACAAAAGAAGTGACTGTTTTAGCAACCGGTGCTCGTAAACTGGCACAGGACGATTTCGGTAGCTTTTATATGTTCACCGAGCCAGAGAGTCCGAATCTGTATAGGTATACGATTCCAGAGCTGCTGCTAAAGCTGACGGGTGTACAAGTTTCGGCAGAAGCCGCCCAGATCGAAGCGGGCAAAGAAATAAAGCTTTCTTTAACAGGCATACTTGAAAAAGGCCGGACAACACGAGAGCTTACTGGTGCTAAAAAAGTTTATACGAGCAGTAATCCGTCCGTTGCGGTGGTCGACAGTGCAGGGAATGTGCAGGCTAAACGCGCTGGCACTGTGCAAATTACAGTCCAAGTAACGCTTGATGGCGTCTCGGTTGAATCAGAGCCATTTGTGATGACTGTTACCGAAAGCAATGGCCAGCCAAGCACACCGGAATATCCGTATATTCCTAACGTTCCAGAGCAGCCTGAACAACCAGAACAGCCTGAACAACCTGAACAACCCGAACAGCCAGAGCCTCCGCAGGAGCCAACGCTCTCGTTTACAGATATTTCGGGTCATTGGTCGAATGAACTTGTCCAGCAAGCGATTAAACGGGGGATTGTAAATGGATACGCAGATGGAACGTTCCGTCCAGATCGCGAAGTAACCCGAATGGAATTTGCTGCGATGCTCGCTCGTGCCTTGCAGTTAGAAGGCGATGAGGACAACCTTTTATTTGCCGATACTAATGCAATTCCGGCGTGGTCTAAGCCTTATGTAGCAAGTCTTGTGAAAAGATGGATCATAGGCGGATTTCATGACAACACATTCCGTCCGGCAAAACAAATGACGAGATCGGAAGCTATCGTTATGGTTGTGCGAGGTTTACAGGTGCCGATTGATCCGAATGGAACGCTTGAATTTGCAGATGCGAATGATGTTCCGAAGTGGGCATTTGGGGAGTTCATAGCTGCTGTGAAAGAAGGGCTTATTGAAGGCCGCGGAGGACAGAAAGGCATTTTGCTGGCTCCGAATGAGTCAATCACAAGAGCGGAAGCGGTTGCGCTTATCATTAGAATGTTGAAGTAACTAACTATATTTCATACACAGATCCACCTGCTTTGAGCGGGTGGATCTTTTGGTATTTAATAATAGCGTGATTTCTACTTAAGCTTATATTAAATAAGAAGCGGGACAGGCTTTGCGTTGCAATCCTAAAAACAAAGATCCGCTATTATATTTATATGGTAAGCTTTTTAAAATTACATAGGGAGAACTAAAATGAAAAATATTTTAATGCTCGGTGAGCTACTTTTTTGGCCGTAAATGAGTGGAGTTATTTATTGTAGACAGGTATAACGTTACTAACCTTTTTCTGCGATTTATTGGTCAATAACGGAACGTGTGTCACTTTGCCGCCTCAAAACGGCGATTTTGGGCGAAATAACGGAACGACTGACCAGCTAGGAGAGGCGGTGAATAAGAGACTGAGGATGAAGCGATACACTTTAAAAAATTCAAAAATAAGGCTTACATCCATACTTATTCTTGCCCAACAGCTCGGGTTGAAGGTGATGTGGATTGAGGAAAGTAATAGTGTCGTATTAAGCAGATAGGCAAGTTAAAAGACAACCAGCCTCGACAAGAGTGAAGCTGGTTACTTTTTCATTAATCAACGGCTTTTTTACGAAACCATTGATGCAGCAAGTTGTTTTTTTTCAACAGCTCAATATCTTCTTGTTTCCCATCTACCACAATTGACGGAACGGAATGAATGCCATAGTTGGCAGCCTTTTCTTTGGCATCAGCGGTCACATTCAGCTTGTTTAAGTCATAAACAATAACCTCACATCGCTTACATACAATTCCTTGCACTCGGCTAACGACGTCATCGCATAAATATGAACCGGCAGTGAAAATTTCTACTTTTTTAGCTATTTTTACCCTCTCCTTCAGATAATATTTTCATCAATGGACATAATGGTTTAGGAGGCGGCAGCGCTGAGTCTGAATCATTCACAGCTTTCTCAAGTAGGAATTTGAGATTGTTCAGTTGATTTATTTTTTCTTCAATTTCTTTTATTTTGCTCTTGGCGAATCGATACATATCCGTTGTTGGAAAGTAATGCTCTGTCTTATAAATCACTAGAATGGTTTTAATTTCTTCAAGTGTAAATCCTAAGTCCTGTGCAAGCTTAATTAATTTAATGTCTGCTGCGGTCTCGAGAGAGAACATGCGGTATCCGGCTTCCGTTCGGGGCGGAGTCGCTATTAATCCTCTTTTTTCATAATATCTAACGGTTGCAACGTTAACGTTACATTGTTTTGCTAATTCGCTAATGGTCAGATTGATCATCTCCCGCCCTCCTTTTCTCATTATGAACCCTGAACCAAGGTGCAGGGTCAATAGTTAATTCGTCTTGTAAGTTGAAAATTTTACTGTTGAAGCGATGAAATTGATCCTGTAGAATTACAGGATGAGCTAAACTAGACTGGTATCATTGCCGGAATATGGCCTTATTTTTATTTTATCAAAGGGGCGAACAAATCACATGAAATTACTTGAAGAGAGAATACGCCAAGAAGGGCTGATTTTATCCGATAAGGTGCTCAAGGTGGATGCGTTTCTTAATCACCAGGTCGATACGGAGCTAGCGGTTGAAATCGGGCAGCAATTCGGACGTATTTTTGGCAATGAAACGATTACGAAGGTTGTTACAATTGAGGCGAGCGGCATTCAATTTGCAATGGCAACAGCCATTGCGCTTAAAGTACCCTTTATTTATGCAAAAAAGAAGAAGGCAGTTACGCTGAGTGAGAAGGTATATACAGCGCCGGTCCATTCTTTTACGCGAAATGAAGATTATCAAATTAGTGTGTCTCAAAATTATTTGAGTGCAGAGGATAAAGTATTAATAATCGATGACTTTTTAGCTACTGGCGCAGCGCTTATCGGCTTGGCTGATATTGTCGAGGAATCGGGTGCTGAGCTTGTCGGGATAGGCTGTGTAATCGAAAAAAGCTTTCAGGAAGGCCGCGGCTTGATAGAAAAAAGGGGCATACGGGTACATTCTTTAGCGAGAATTGCTTCCATGGCACCAGGCTATATAGATTTTTTGGAAGCGGACTATGAGGACGTTAGTCAGTAAGCTAGGGAGTAATTGGATCGAAAAATAAGTTTAAATTAGTTTTATTGAGCCGTGTGAATATCACCTGATATTCGCTCTTTTTTCTCTTAAACAGATATAGTATATAGTCAGGCTGTTGAAAAAACCATCTATCGCGAAATGTGTTAACTAGAGGTAGTTTTGAGGTAGCGCGGACCGATTCTGTATGAAATTTCATATACATTTGTGATTTTTGGGGCGTTTCGGGGTAATGTGTATGAAATTTCATATACAATTGTGATTTTTGGAGCATTTCTGGTTAATGTGTATGAAATTTCATATACAATTGTGATTTTTGGAGCAATTCGGGTTATTGTGTATGAAATTTCATATACAATTGCGATTTTTGGGGCGTTTCAGCGTAATGTGTATGAAATTTCATATACAATTGTGATTTTTGGAGCGTTTCGGGTTAATGTGTATGAAATTTCATATACAATTGTGATTTTTGGGGCGTTTCGGGTTAATGTGTATGAAATTTCATATACAATTGTGATTTTTGGGGCGTTTCGGGGTATTGTGTATGAAATTTCATATACAATTGTGATTTTTGGAGCATTTCGGGTTAATGTGTATGAAATTTCATATACATTATAAAATTGGCTATTGTCGTTGAAATAACAATTGTTAGAAGGCTGTCGATTCATTGTGGACAATGATTGATAGCAATGAGAAAGGGTAACGGAGAGCAAGAATGGGAATGGAGAAGCGGCAGCGTCCTCTTTTGTAGGCTAATTTCCCTTACAGGGGTTATTTATTCGTAAAAATGAGATTACAACAGCTGTCGGTATCCCCATCTTGATCGCAGGGCCCCCCCTTTCTATTGCTTGTTGCAACTATCCACAATGAATCGACAGTCTCATTAGCTTCATTATAAAAGTACTTTGTTAGCTTCGTCAGATATGAACTTTTCAACAGTCTGAATATAGTCTTAATAGTTGTTGGGCATGTATGCTATTATTTTTGTTTAAAACAACAAAATACGGCAACTGCCATTTTTGTGTTTCTATGGCTTGTTTGCTAGTCGGAGTATCCCAACTAGGGTAAACTCTAAGTGCCATTTTCCCCTTTGCAGTAGCAGTTTTAAGTATATTTTGTTTCACAAGCACCTCTTTTGGAAAAACAAATTGCCCAAAAGTCTGATTATCGTTAGAAAAGGTATTAATAACTAATATATCAGTAGCATTGTCATATGAAAATGCTTGGTTTTTATTATTTAAATCTTTTTCCCAAAACGCAACAAACTGCCCTAATTTGTTAGGTGTTACTTTTGCCACTCTAAATCTAACCGATTTAGAATTAAGCTGAAATACTCCGGCACCATAATCAGAATTTTGAGCTTCTTCTTGAACAGATTTTATAATTAAGTGGTTAGGTTCATAAAAAATTTCTTTTACATAGGTTAACGCCTTAGAAAAATTTTTCATTATTATTCTCCTTATTTCATGCAGGGTCAATAGTTAGCTTTATTATATCTCTTCATTAAAAAAGAGGATAGATGAACCAAATAAAAGGTTGACTCAAAAATAAAGTAGATTTATAGTTGATAGATCATCTAATAGAAGGAGAAGCTGTATGGACGACGCGAAAAATAGTCATATTGGCCTAATCATTCGTGATCTGCACCTGGAGATTGCCCAATATATTACTGGCTTGCTCTCTCCATATCGGCTTGCGCCTGAACAGCATTTGCTGATGTCACTGCTGCTGGAGCAGGAAGGTCTGTCTCAAAATGATATTGCCCTGCAGTTAAGAAAGGATAAAGCCAGCGTTGCACGCATGCTGGCAAGCTTGGAGTCCAAAGGGTATATCACTAAAGCAGTCAGTGATTTCGATCGGCGTTTTGTTAAAGTATATGTCACCCCAGAGGGGAGAAAGCTTGCTCCCATTATTAATGAAGTAGGCGTTAAAATTAATGATGCGATCGAGAAAGGTCTTTCAATGGAGGAGCAGCAAACTTTAACAGCTCTATTAATGAAGGTACAGTCTAGTGTAAGGAAAAGTTAAGCCGTTTTTTGTGAATCATATAGTTGATATATCAACTATATGATTGGCAGGTTCATTTCATAGAGTTACATTAGAAAGATAGAGCAATATTTATGGATAGAGAGGACGTTTATTTTGACAACTTCAGCAGCACAAATTGTTCAAGTAAGAAAACCAAAAATGATGGCATTTGTATTTATGTTTGCGGCATTTATAGGCTTATATAGTGAAACGGCGCTCAATATGGCGTTAACCAACATTATGAGTGAATTTTCTGTTTCCGAAGCTACAGTACAATGGCTGACGACAGGCTATTTATTAACATTGGGCATTCTGGTACCTATATCAACTTTGCTTATTCAATGGTTTACAACCAAGCAGCTTGTGATCACTTCATTAGCTTTTTCGATTGCGGGCACGATATTGGCTGCGTTGGCGCCAAGTTTTAGCCTGTTATTATCTGGCCGTATTATTCAAGCCGTTGGAACTGGCATTTTATTGCCGCTCATGATGAATGTTATTTTACTCATTTTTCCTATTCAAAAGCGTGGCGCTGTAATGGGCATTATGGGGCTCGTTATTACAACAGCGCCAGCAGTTGGACCGGCAGCAGCTGGCTTCATTGTCGATACATGGAGCTGGCCTTATATTTTTTGGATTAGTCTGATCTTCTACGCAGCGCTTGTCATCTTTGGCCTAAGACCGATTGATAATGTTTCACGCATTACAAAGCCTGCTATTGATGTGACTTCCATTGCATGCTCGACGATTGGTTTTGGCGGATTAATTTATAGCTTAAGCAACATTTCTGAAAAGTCATTTTTATCTGCGGAGGTATGGATTCCTTTTGTAATAGGTGCGCTTGCGATTGCAATATTTATACGTCGTCAAATAAAAATGGAAGTGCCGATGATTAATTTGCGCGTATTTCAATATCGAATGTTTGCATTAGGAACGTTACTGGTGTTTTTAGGTATGATTCTTATTTTATCAACAGCTATTCTTTTGCCGCTTTATATAAAAGGCTCTTTGTTGTTCAGCGCAGCGATGGCTGGCATTATACTTGTGCCGGGAAGTGCCGTCAATGCTATGCTTTCCCCAATTGTAGGACGGTTGTTTGATCAGTTTGGAGCACGGAGATTTGTACCGATCGGATTTTTGTTAACGGTTATTTCGTGCATCTGCTTCCTACTGTCAATCTCAGATACAGCACCCGTGTGGAAAATTATCGCTGCCTGCGTTATTTTATTTATGGGAATACCAATGATTATTATGCCTGCACAAACGAATGGCCTTAATCAATTGCCTCGCAGCCTGTACGCGGACGGCGCCGCTGTAATGAATACACTTCAGCAAATCGCCGGTGCAACGGGAACAGCCTTTGCAATTACGTTAATGGTTAGCGGACAAAATCGATTTATGAACCAGAACGCAGACTTTACATCGCCAGAGCTGCTGGCTGCCGGAACTAAGTATGCTTTTATTTTTATAGCGGTTATTGCTGTAATCGGATTTGTTTCTTCATTGTTTGTTAGGCGTGTGCGTGTATAATATATGTAATGAGGAGCAGATAAGGAGGCGGAAATGGAATGAAAACAATCGGCTTAATTGGCGGCATGAGCTGGGAATCCTCTGCGGAATACTATCGCATTATTAATGAAGAGATCAAGACCGCTTTAGGCGGCTTGCATTCTGCCAAATGCATTTTGTCCAGTGTCGATTTTGAGGAAATCGTACAATGTCAAGCCTCGGGAAATTGGGAGAAGGCAGGACAAATACTGGCAGAAGCAGCTTTAGGCTTAGAAAAAGCGGGCGCTCACTTTATTATGATTTGCACAAATACGATGCATAAGGTTGTTCCTATTATTGAACAGTCCATCACAATTCCGATTCTTCATATAGCGGATGCAACTGCTGCTGAAATTAAAAAGAAACATATTCAAAAGGTTGCTTTACTAGGCACTAAATATACGATGGAACAAGATTTTTACAAAAATAGGCTGTTCGAACAAGGCATTGAGGTTATTATACCGGCTGAGGAAGAGCAGCTGATTGAAGTGAATAGAGTTATTTTTGAGGAATTATGCTTGGGAGACTTTCAGGCAAGCTCCAAGCAATATTATAAGGAGCTCATTGCTCAGCTGATTGAGGCTGGGGCACAAGGCATTATTTTTGGCTGCACGGAAATAGGCTTGTTAATTAAGCCCGAGGAATTTGACTTTCCGGTTTTTGATACCACGATTGTACATGCCAAGAAAGCGGCTGAAATGGCTTTGCTTTAAACGATAATACGGAATCCCTTTGAACACTGCTTTGAGCAGGTTTAATGAGGGTTCTTTTTTTAACAGAAGGATACGCTAATGCAGCCCCGGTACTCGTATTTGTGCAGCAAAACAGGTAAAATAGGGGAGATTAATGATAATTTAAGGGAATGAGCATATGTTAAAAAAACAAACACTAAATAAAGCAACAACTAAAAATCGCGGCAGAACGCTGCTGCTCGAACGGACGTTTAAAGCTTCGCGCGCAGCTTTGTTCAAGGCTTATACGGATGCTGAGCTGCTTAAGCAATGGTGGGGGCCTCATGGCTGGGCGCTTGATTATTGCGAGCTTAATCCGGAGCAGGATGGCACCTGGCACTACTGCTTGAAATGTATGGATGAGTCGAAGGACTACTTCGGAACGATTTCATGGGCAAAAGCGGTGTATAAAACGATTGAGGCACCATCCTCCATTCAATATGAGGAGTATTTCTCGGATGAAGCGGGAGAGCTTGTTTCCAAAATGTCCACAACATTAGTTACAGTTCGATTTGTTGAGGATAAGGATCGAACGAGGCTGATTAATGAAATTGATTTTCCGGACAAAGCCTCTTTGCAGAAAGTATTGAATATGGGGCTTGTCATAAGCTTGAATGAAGGCTGGGATAAGCTGAGCAAGCTATTAGCGAAGTGAGTATGAAATGGAGAAGCGGCAGCATCCGCCTACAATTAATCCACAGTCTCATATATAGCTATTAAGCAAGCTTGCAAAAAAAATCATAAATTGAGGAGGAAGTATGATGGCCATTGCTGAAGTAACTGTAATTCCAATAGGAACAGGGAGCACCAGCTTGAGCGGGTATGTAGCTGATCTGCAGCGGGTGCTGAAGGAGCAGCAAGGGATCGAGTATACTTTAACGTCCATGAGCACGATTATCGAGGGACCGCTTGATGCTGTATTTGCAGCTATTCGCGCCATACATGAGGCACCTTTTCAGTCCGATGCACAAAGAGTATCAACATC
Source organism: Paenibacillus sp. IITD108 (assembly GCF_036541265.1). Taxonomy (NCBI): domain Bacteria; kingdom Bacillati; phylum Bacillota; class Bacilli; order Caryophanales; family Paenibacillaceae; genus Paenibacillus; species Paenibacillus sp. IITD108. The sequence goes on from NZ_JAZHCT010000008.1 coordinate 158,799, forward strand.
TATTAAAATTGACGACAGGCGCGACAAAGCAGGCTCCACAGAGCAGAAGCTTCGTTCCGTACAAGAAAAATTGTTGTAAATTGTTCGGCGCAGCGGCAGATTAAGACTCGATTGCAGTGAGTTGACTGCCGCTTGCATGCCATTATCCGGTTAATAAATAATAGCTGTGCGAATTACAGCTTCGGTTTTGCCCAAATAAGATGAACCATGTTAAACCAGTAGCTTTCCGTCTTATCGATTGCGATCCCTGACTCTCGTACTAATTTCATAATGTTTCTCGTATGGTGACAGCCATAAAAGCGATATAGAAGCGGATTTAGTGTTTTTTGGACAGCGGAAACCGCCACGTTAGAGCTGATCCCATGTTCCATAAATAGAAGCGTTCCGCCCGGCTTGCACCAGCGATTGATTTTGTTCAGCACCAATAAAGGATTGTCGTAACTGCAGAATGATAGAGTAGAAACTATCGTATCGAAGGAATGATCGGGAAAGTTCATATTCTCAATATCGGAGCATATAAAATGGCCATCGATGCGGTGCAGCCTTGCCGCTTTTTTTGCTTTATCCAGCATCGCCTCGCTGAAGTCAGTTGCGGTAATCTTTACTTTAGGCGGATAGAAAGGGAAATTCGCGCCTGCCCCAACGGCAAGCTCAAGCACCTGGCCCTTTGCATGGCTTAAAAGCTGCTGACGCCAACGTTTTTGTGCAGGGCCATCTTTTTTATTTTCGTACAGGGTTGCTTGCTTATCGAAGATACGTATTAACTTTTGTTTATCCACCTAATTCCCACCTTGCGCCGTTAAATATTTTATAGTAAGTTCCAATGTTCCGAATAAAAGACCAGTTAAAGCTATTATACCAATTTAAAAGCCCGTAAAGGAATCCTAATGAAATAAAGGAGCTGACGAACAAAATGGCACTGCTGCACATGCATTTTAAATCGCCGACCTTAGTCATGCAAACGAATGTAACCGTTGTTTTGCCGGAAAGTGAACAATTGTTTACAAGCCGGACTAACACGAAGCTTAAGACTTTATATTTACTCCATGGGCTTTCGAATGATTCTAGCATTTATACTAGATTTACGAATATTGAAAGATATGCAAGCAATAGAAATGTGGCTGTAGTGATGCCTTCTGTTGATCACAGCTTTTATGCGGATATGAAATATGGTCACAACTATTTTTCCTTTGTGCAAAAAGAGTTGAGAACGTTTATGTTAAATGTTTTGCCGCTGTCAGATAAAAGGGAAGACAATTTTGTTGCTGGTCATTCCATGGGCGGCTATGGCGCATTCAAGCTTGCTTTGACTAACCCCGAGTTGTTTTCTGCTGCTGCAAGCTTGTCCGGCGCTATGGATATTAACCGCTTTTTGCAGGATGGCGTATTTAATGGATTTAATGCGAAATCGATTTTTGGGGAAGTAGATAGCTTGAAGGATACGGAGCATGATCTGTACAAATTGCTAAAGGATCGTCAAAGCGAGCAGGCAGTCTTGCCCAAGCTGCTGCAAATGTGCGGAACCGAGGACTATTTATATGAAGACAATGTCAATTTTAAAAATTATGCCCTCAGCTTAAAGACGGATTTGGACTATAGAGAGGGACCCGGAGATCATAACTGGGAGTATTGGGAATATGCGATTAAAGAAGTAATGGATTGGCTGCCGTTGGATTGAGGGTAATTTTTAGTAAGATGAGCTGGTTCGAAAGAAGAAGTAAGCTCCACATTCTGTTCAAAAATTCATGTACAAGAATTTGATATAATAGAAATATAAAACTAAAGGGATGGAGTGGATCATAATGGAGCTTTACACAATACCTGCTGGCACTGAAAAAAAGCTGACCAAAATTGCTTCGCATGAGCAGTATGATTTAGTTTCGATTCAATTGGCAGCCGGGGAAGGGATTCCAGTACATGACGCGCCTCATACGGTTTTGATTATTGTTCAATCAGGAAAAGTATTGTTTATGGTTGAAGGCAGGGAGCAGGAGCTGATCTCCTCTACGATATTACATATGGATCCGAAGGAGCAGCATAGCTTGCAGGCGATCGAGGATTGTAATTTGCTTTTGCTTAAAATAAAGTGATATGTAAAGATAAGAGGTAAGAGATAAGTGAAAAGGAGGCTGAACGCCTCCTTTTTTACTTCATAACTAGCTGGTTGAAGCCGGCATGCTATTCGCGCATGATTGCTGCGCCATCTCCAAACTATGCTGCAAAAGTGCAGGATTTTCTTCGCCTCAACTCTCAAAACTCCCCTTGCAGTCACACATCAATGAATCAACTGCCTCTAGACAGTCAGAAAAACCCCGAGCTTCATGATTGCTCATAAAACTGCTCAAATAATCGGTACAGAATAATAATCGTTTGCTCGGTCGTAATGCTGCCTTTTGGATTAAAACGATTGTTGTCCACACCGTTCAGTAAATTTAAGCTGACTGCCTCATACACATCGGCTTTTGCCCAATCGGATATTTTGCTGTCATCGCTGAAAATAGTTTGACTTGATTTCTGAACTGGCACTCGCCCTGTTTTCTCAGCAAGGTAATGATAGACATTCAGCAATAGCTTAGCTGCTTGCTCTCGGCTGATGGAATCATATGGCGAGAACTTATTTTTGCCTGTACCGCTAATAATTCCGTTGTCAGCAGCCCAGCTCACTGCCCAGTAATCAACATCCTGGAAGGGAGAACGGCCGTATTCATATTTTTGCTCGTATAAGCTTATGCCCAGCACGGTTTCTGCCATTCTCGACGTGAACTCGACAAAGCCTTCCCGGTACATAGGGGATTGAAAATTATAATAGAACCATCTAGGTACAAGACCTGCTTCCTTGGCTTTTTTTACTTCCTTCGCTGCCCAAGCACTTACTTTATCTGATGGATCAGAATCAACGACGGACACATTTAGCATGCTGCCGTCTCTTAAGTAACTGTTAAAATAAATGATTGCATCACCTTTGGCAATTGCTGTTAGCTTACCGTTTTTATCTACCTTTACAATTTTCGGATCCGAACTGCTCCAGTCCATAGTAGAGCCAGTTATTGCGTTTTCGATAAGCGGCGTTAATGTCTCCCCCGACTCCATGACTATTGAATCGCGGGCTGTATAAGTGCTTAACATCTTGAAGAAGGTTGTTTTAAATGCAACTGATGCAGACAGGCCAGTTTTCGTATAGAGTCCATTAATGCTGACATGAAATGCTTCATCATTTTTCATAGCTTCTAAAGCATCAGGTCTGAATATAATCGAAAATGGAATCCCAAAATAACTAGTCTCTACATTAAAAAATTTTCCCCTCACATCCCGATCGTTATGATTGAAGCTCCAGCTTTTTTGATCGCTATCACGTGTCAAGGTAACTGTAATATCCTCTGTTTTTGTACGGTCGTAAAGATTAGGGTTGATTGAAACGGACCAGGCATCTGACGCGGCGAATACTTCCATGGGCGTATAACCGGCAGGAGGCCAGCTTATGTAATTATAGGAGACATCTTCGGCAGGACGCTGCTTATCAAAGGCGTACATTGTGGCATGCCGGACCCCCAGACTCGATGAATCGGAACTGGATCTTGAAAAAACCATGCCAAACATCGTTTTTTTCATTTGCGGATTAAGAATCCAGCGGCGATGCCCGACCCGGTCAATATTATTCGAATCGCTGTCGGACATATAGCCCAGCACATTGTCATAAAAGGTTGGGCTGCCGTAATATAAATTGCTTGACCTATTGGCATCATAGCCCAACTGATGCATCACATCATTCATGCCTGCGGGCTTTTGAGGATAATGACTCATGACTTGATTGACCGCGTTGACGAGCGCGCCAGTCTGCTGCTGCTGTTCAATCGACCAATCTGCTTCCACGTCATCCGGCAAGCCCGCCAGATAACGTATGAAATTGACGGCATTGATGCCGTCCTTGATATAGGAATCCTTAAGCTTGCCTGCTGCATATGGAGCAGTCAGCTTTGGCTCTACTGTGAAAATATGCGTACCGTTCATATAATCTCGGCCGAGCTCCATTGGCTTATACTTTAGCCACTTTTCTACGATCTGTGACTTTGTGCGTGATTCTAGTGTGCTTTGCACATCTGTTGATGCAGCTTTAACAGCAGCAGGCTGTTCAAATACAGGTAGGACAATCATTAGGCTAATGACGAGCAACAGCAGCTTTTTCCAAGTGCGCTGCAAAGGTGAAGTGTGCAACAAAAACATCCTCTCTGGGTGAAATATGATTAGTGTTCGAGAGGAAATATTCTACAATTGGATGCTTAATTCCTTCGACCTATGCAGATTTTTGTCGAACTTGATCAAAAACATTTCAAATACCGAAAGCAATAAGGTTTAGGCTCTGCTATCGTTCGACATAATGGTTATATAGGTTCTAAATAAATCTGTATGACAGGTAGGTCAAAAGATATGGGAATTGTTTATGATTGTGCCATCATTGGCGGCGGAATAGCCGGTCTGCAAGCAGCGATTCAGCTGGGAAGATACAATCGCCGTGTACTCGTTATTGATGCTGGGGATGGTCGCTCCGTGCAATGCAGGGGCTACAACAACTTGCTCGGCTGGCCGGAAGGGGTCAGCGGTGCGGAGCTGCGCCAGCGGGGACGCCAGCAGGCGGAGAAAACAGGCGTTCAGTTTAGGCAAGGCAAGGTTGAAGATGCCGTTCTTGCGGAAGGACGGTTTCGGGTTGGGCTGGAGGATGGGCAGACAGTTTATGCCAAACGGCTTCTGTTAGCTACGGGCATCGTAGATCGGATGCCTGATTTGCCTGGTCTATTGCCCTGCCTTGGACGAAGCATATATGTTTGTCCAGATTGCGACGGCTATGAGCTTATGGATCAAAAAGCAGTAGTACTGGGAGCAGGAAAAGTGGGTGCGCAGATGGCGCTGACGCTGTCTTACTGGACGAAAGACATTGTATTCATTAACCACGAGAGTACGCCCATTGATGAGAAGCTCAGTGGTCAATTGCAGGCAATGGGAATTGAGCATCGAAGCGAGCCAATTGCAAGACTGGTGGAAAGTGACGGTCATCTAAGTGAGGTTACATTGAAGAGCGGAGAAAGCATTCACGTCCGCAAAGGCTTTGTCGCATTTGGCGGCAATGAAGTAAGGTCGGAGCTTGCTGCGAAACTGGGCGTTAAGCTGCATGAGAACAAGCATGTCTTAGTAGATCCTAGAACAAAAATGACAAACGTCGAGTTTGTATGGAGCGCTGGAGATGTAGTTGCCCACTCAGAGCAGGTTGCTATTGCGATGGGGGATGGGGTGCAGGCGGCAATCTGGATACATAAAAGCTTGTTAGGCATAGCGGTTCCTAGACATAAATAGGTAATATTCAGGCTGTTGAAAAAGTAACTTTTCTGACGAAGCCGAGCGTTATTTCAATGAAAACAGCTAATTTTCTCTTATAACGAAACTCAACAACCCTATGCGTGTCTGCACCACCTCAAAACGTCTCAATGTATATGAAATTTCATATACAATACACCGATATGCCCCAAAAAACACAATTGTATATGAAAATTCATATACAATTGGTCGGTGCACCTCAAAACGTCTCAATGTATATGAAATTTCATATACAATACACCGATATGCCCCAAAAAACACAATTGTATATGAAATTTCATACAGAATTCGTCGGTGCCACCTCAAAACGTCTCAATGTATATGAAATTTCATACACAATACGCTGAAATGCCCCAAAAAACACAATTATATATGAAATTTCATACAGAATTGGTCGGTGCCACCTCAAATCGGCGCTTCCACAAAATAGAGTTTGCCATCGTTGCAAAGTACTTGTTTCGGTTTTTCAACAGCCTGGATATTACCCTTATATCGATTTCATAAAGGATGAGGGGACATGTTTGAATTTTCGATGGAAGCTGAGGGTCAAATGTTATTTAGAGCGACAGCAGCATTTTGTGTGCTGCTTACTTTGGCTCGCGTACTAGGCAGAAAGCAGCTGAGCCAGCTGACTTTTTTTAAAATATAAAAAAGTACAAGTTTTTGTAACCTTATATCTGTTCTTATATTTCATCGGTAAACGCGCCTGTCCAAAGGACGGCGGAGCCGTTTATCCTTGATTATGTGACGGGTATTATGATCGGTTCGATCGCAGCGGATTTAGCCGGCGAAATAGAGCCATCTTTTACGAATGCGATGACCGGGCTCATATGGTGGTCGGTTCTTTCCATAATTTTTGAATATTTCGGCTTAAAGTCAACTAAAGCAAAAGTGGTGCTTGTCGTTATACATTAATTAAAACAAGTAATGAGAAGATAACGAATCTAGAAAATGTGAAATAGAGTATTCATACGGTGTCTCCTATAATTTTTTATATAGACCAGATCAAATTCGTCGCACATAGGATGGCCACGAAAGGAGCACACATGAGAAGCCGATTATCTAACACATTACCCGGGTATCTATTTGTACTGCCTTATTTAATTGGGGCGTGCGCATTATTTATTACGCCGGCTGTTATTTCACTCTATTATTCATTTACTAGATTCAAAGTCATTTCAGCTCCAACCTTTAACGGCTTGGACAATTTTCGCATGCTTTTAAAAGATCCTCTATTCATTACCGCCTTCAAAAACACCTGGTATTTCGCTGTCATTTATGTGCCGATTCAAGTTGTTCTAGCTTTAATATTTGCAGCCATGCTGCATAGTGCAGGCACTTATATTAAAGGGGAATCTGCGACGGTTTTAAGAGCGATTTACTATTTTCCGGCCATTCCTTCCTGGTTCATTATTGGCATGGTATGGATTTGGCTGCTGGCTCCCGGTGTCGGCATTTTTAATCTAGTCCTCAAATGGTTCGGGTTATCCGAAATTTCTTTTCTCGGAATCAGTTCCCCTACGCTAATCCCGACGCTAGCGTTTGTAGCGATATGGAAAGGGCTCGGTTATGCCATGTTTATTTATTATATCGGGCTGAGAAATATTCCTGAAAGTTTATATGAATCTGCTGATATAGATGGAGGAAGCAACTGGGCCAAGTTTCGTTATATTACGATGCCGATGCTGTCACCTACGACCTTTCTAATACTAATTATTTCAATTAACAGTGCCTTTCAAAACTTTGACCAGCAATTTACGATGGTGTTCGATCGATACGGAAAATATTCCGAGACACATTTGATGGTTTATCTATATGAAAAAGCTTTCCGTTTTCTTGATATGGGATATGCCTCTCTCATTGCCTGGGTGTCATTTTTAACTATGATCGCTGTGACGCTTATCGTTTTATGGGGTCAAAAGAAATGGGTCCATTACGAGGAATAGGAGAGATAAACTTGATCAACAAACGAAAAGGCTGGGAAATCGCAAGTGTGATTGTGCTATTAGCAGGCGCAGCTAGCATGCTGCTGCCGTTCATCTGGATGATTCTCGCATCATTAAAAACAAACAGCGAGTTTTTAAATGCTTTTAAGTGGCTGCCGGCCAAGGCGCAATGGGAGAACTATCGAGTGCTGCTGTTTCCCGAGAAGGGGCATAGTTTTTTTCTCTATTTTTATAATACGTTCAAAATAACTGCCTTCGGGGTGGTCGGAACTGTATTATCCTGCAGTCTCGTCGCATTCGCGCTGGCGCGCATACCGTTTCCAGGCAAAGAACTGATATTCGGATTTGCTGTAATTTCTATTTTTTTGCCTTCACAGGTTACGATGATTCCGCAATTTATAATTTTTAAGCATATGGGATGGTTGGGTACGCATTACCCATTGATTGTACCGCCCTTTCTCGCTACCGCCTTCGGTATCGTGCTGTTAAGACAGTTTTACCGCTCCATTCCGAAGGATTTTGACGAAGCAGCGAAAATGGATGGGGCCGGCTGGTTCCGCATTTATTGGAATATTCATTTGCCGCTTATGATATCGCCTATGGTTACATTAGGCATTCTAGTTTTCCAGGAAAAATGGGGCGAAATCCTGTTCCCAATGATATTTATCGGGAAAAACAGCGAGCTGTGGACGATGGTATTACGCATTCTTGATATTTCGACAGGACAATATAATTCGAGGCCAGAGCTGGAAATGGCCGGCAATGTTATTTTGGTGATGCCTGTTATTCTATTGTTTATTTTTGCACAAAAATATTTTGCACAGAGCGTCGTTTCATCTGGTGTTAAAGGCTAACCGCTTACTTGGTTCCTTTAATATATAAAAATTTATAGAATTTGAGGAGGTCACATCATGAAGAAAAGGGTAAGACTGCTCCTGCCCGTTGTTTTGGCAATCGTATTATTATTATCCGCATGCAGCGGCGGCGAAGGAGGCAACAGCGGCAGCAAAGCAAGCAATGACGGGGGCAATAAACAGGAATCTGCTTCGCCGCAGGAAACGGATAAAGGAAAGGACCCAGTCAAGATCAGGGTAGCTTACTATGCTGATGAAACAGCTAGAGAAACATTCAATAAAATTATAGAAAATTTCATGAAGGAATATGACTACATTGAAGTAGAAGATACAGGCACAGACTGGACTAGCCATTACACGAATCTGAAGGTCGACCTGGCAGCGGGTCAAGGACCTACTGTGTTTTTGCTGGATGGCCCTTATATTCCGCAATATGCCAGTGAGAATGCGATTGTTGATTTAACCGATTATTTGAAAGAGATCAGTATGAATGATTATTACGGATTTGAGGAAATCCGCAATCCGCAAGGGCAATATTTTGCAGTGCCGCAAGGGATTCAGGTGAATGCTTTGTACTACAACAAAGATATGTTTGACGCCGCACAGGTTGAATATCCGACGAGTGACTGGACAACAGAGGATGTCTATCAGGCTGCTCAAAAATTGACGAATAAGGAAAAGAAGCAGTATGGCATCGGGCTGGGCAATCATTTCCGCTATGGATGGTATACGATGATCCGTCAATTTGGCGGGGATTTGCTGGATAAGGGTAGAAAAATAAGCACTTTTGCAAGCGATCCTAAAGTTAAAGAAGCAGTCGAATATATGAAGAAGTTTTGGGATGAGGGCTTGACGCCGAGCTTTATTGAAATGGAAGGCGAGCTAACTTTAGACCCTGGCTCATGGTTCCCGCGGGGCTATGCGGCTATGTTCTATGATAATTTCTCGAGACGTTTGGCTAACGATAAGGAAGGTATAAATTACGACGTCGCTCTCATGCCGAAAGGGCATAACGGAGGCGTCAACTATAGCGCATTTGTAGCAAACTCATGGGTGCTGAACGACAAGGCTTCAGACAAGGAAAAGGAAGCCGGCTGGCTGTTTATGAAATACTTCTTGGGTGAAGAGCCGCAAAGATTAAACGGAAGCCTTGGTGAAGCGCTTACGGCTAACAAAGCGATTGCCAAAGAAATACTGTCTGGCCATACAGGAAATCCAGAGCATGTATTGGCCTTCCTTGATAATTTAGAGCATGCAGGAGATGTAGGAGACAGCCCGGTATGGGAGGAATGGCTGGGCGCGGTTAGTACCGTTTTTGATGAATATTTTGCAGGCACGATTACCATTGATGAATTGCTGACGAAGGGCGACAAAGCTGCACAAGCTGTCCTTGATAAACAATAAACCGAAGAGGTGAATGGAGAAATGGTGCGAAAACTGGGCACTGCACTAATTGTAATATTTATGCTGCAAGCTTCTCTAAACTCATTGTTTGCAAGTCCGGATTCTGTTGTCTATGCAGATACAATCAAAACTGTATATGAAACTTCTTTCGACGATCCGAGTGATTCGGATTGGCTTATGCACGCGTCATCCTATGATGCTGCCGAGAAACGTACAGGAACGCATTCGTTAAAATATATCACGCCGCCTGGACCTAATAATTCTGGCGAGGAAGGAGCAGAACGAGAGGGGGCGTCTATCCGTTTTCCTGCTAATCCTGGTTCCGCCTATGATTTAAGCATCTGGATAAAAACGACCCAACTGGCAGGACAGTGGGCTGGTGCGATGGTTCGTATTGCATTTTTGGACAGTGACGAAAAAGTCATTAAAAAAGTAAATAACAATCCGCTTAATTCGTTGGATAAGTGGCAAAAAATGGATCTTCCAACTCTTGTAGCGAGCGAAGATGCGAAGCAGGTGGAAATTACATTGTTTGCCTATGGAGGCGAGGGAACGATGTGGTTTGACGATCTCGTCGTAACCGAGTCCCAGCCGCCGCTGTTCACATCAAAGCTGGACACGCCTAACTACCGCGGCTATCTTATTCCAGGCGGCAATCCTGAAGTGAAAGTAGTGACTAGAGGAACGGTTGGGATTCCAGCAAGCCTTTATACGACAACGGTCCAGTTGGTTGATGCCGACGAGCAGGTCGTTGAGGAGCAAGTATTTGCAAGCCAATTAAACGTCGAAGCGGTGTTTGATACGTCAGATTTGCCGGTCGGCAAATACGAAGCGGTTATAACGACAGCACGGACCGACGAAAGCGGCAATGTTCTCTACTCGGAACAATGGCCTGTTGAAAAAGTAAATGCCGCAGATGATTTGCCCAAATCATATGTAGATGATTATGGAAGGTTTTGGAAAGACGGAGAATTGTTTTTCCCGATCGGCTTCTATGCGGGCCATGTTTTAAAAAATGAAATGGAAGATTTGCTGGGCAGTGCGATAAATACGATTTTGCCATACAACTATCCAGATAAAGAAGAACTTGATTTGGCTCACGATTATGGCATTAATGTGATATTCTCGTTAAAAGATTTCTTTTACAACACTCGAAATACACCTGGTTTTATCGAGTCTGAGGAGGACGAAGTTCTTTACATTAAGCAATTCGTAGAAAATTTTAAAAATCATCCCGCACTGTTGGCTTGGTATCTAAATGATGAATCACCAACAGATAAACGTCAGCCTGCCCATTATAAGGCAGTGGTAGAAACGGATCCGGATCATCCGGCTTATATCGTGGATTACAACAAGGTAGATCCTTATGTTGTAAACTATGGTGCAGATATTTATGGGGTCGATATGTATCCTGTTTATGGAAAAGCTGATGATGATCTCAAAAGAGTTAGCGATTTACAAAAAGCAATGACTGCAGATTTGCTCAATAAGGGGCAATGGGCGGTTGTGCAAGCACATAATCTAGGAAATTATGACTCAGACTGGGGGGCTACTAGAGGACCAACTGCGGAAGAAATGCGCAATATGTCCTGGCAGTTCATTGCTGAGGGAGCTAAAGGGATTTTGTTCTACTCGTTGTTTGATTTAATGCAAGATGTCAGCGGCAAAACATATGAGGAAAATCTCGGCGATGTAAAAGCTGTAGCGCAGGAGCTTGAAAATATGGCGCCTGTCATTCTATCGGTAGATGAAGCACCGCAGGTAGACTATTCCGCTGGGGACTGGCTGAATGTGATGGTAAAAAGCTACAATGGCAATTTGTATATCGTAGCGGTGAACAACAGCAAGCAAGAGCAGTCGGCAACTTTTACGGCAGCAGAGGCAAGCGGCATGCCAATTCAAGTATGGAATGAGGATCGGGCACTTGATTGGAACGGCAATCAATTCACCGATACTCTTGCACCGCTAGCAGTCCATATTTATGAAATTGGTACAGGGGAGTCCATACCCGGACCTGAAGTACCGGAATGGGAAGCTGAAAGTTCGCTGACGATTTCGGATGTAAACCAAACCAGCGTCAAGCTGTCCTGGCCGGAAGCTCAAAATGATGCTGCTTCGTATCGCATTTATGTTGATGGCAAGCAAAAAGGCGAAGTGAGCGGTGCCGAGCAGCAATTTGTTGTCAGCGGTCTTACTGCAAATACAACGTACACGTTTACCGTAACGGCAGTAAATACGCATGACAATGAAAGCAGAGGACTGTCCAAGGAAGCAACTACTTTACGGGTTCCGAGCAGCAGCGGGGTCGGCTGGATACCATCAGGAAATGCTGATTTGAAGAGCATTGCAGTAGTTGTTGATGAGAAGGAGCTAACATTGACTCCATCGTTCAGTACAGAAAGAAATGAATACTATGCAGAAACAGAGTCGGATTATGCTGAGATTTCGGCAATTCCATCACATGCCGCAGCAAAAATAACTTTGCAGGGCAAGGAGCTTGAAGAAGGCGGCCGGGTAGAGCTTGCTCCAGGACAAAATAAGTTTGAGCTCGTTGTAGAAGCAGAAGACAAAACTAAAAAATCGTTCTATATCATTATTAATAGAATAACAAAAGAGAAACCTGATCCGATTCCCGATGATGCTGGGAAGCTTCTATCAGATATTAAAGGGCACTGGGCAGAGGCAGCTATACGACAAGCGGTTCATGCGGGAATCGTAAAAGGATACCCGGATAACAGTTTCAAGCCGGATGGCAGCACAACGCGGGCCGAGTTCATCGTTATGCTCATGAATCAGCTGAAGCACTTTAATCAAGAGGGCAAGCTCGCCTTTACCGATAAGCAGAAGATAGGCGATTGGGCAATACCAGCTATCGCCAGAGCTGTTGATGCCGGAATTATTAACGGTTATGCCGATGGTAGCTTCCGTCCTAATGAAGTAATTACAAGAGCCGAGATGGCTGCTATACTAAGCCGGGCATTGCAATTAACCGAGGCCGAGACGTCTGCCACAGGCTTTGCTGACGACAACGCTATTCCTTCCTGGGCTAAGGCGGCTGTGCAAGCCGTCCAGCAGCTTGGTCTCATAGAAGGCCGTGACGGCAACCGATTTGCGCCAAACGATCGATTAACTCGTGCAGAAAGTGTTGTAGTTCTTTTAAGATTGCTTTCTAATTCATAATAAGCTGTGCTGGATCATGCTGAATAATAGTGATTCCCATTCGATAAAGAGGTGAAGGTATAATGATACGAAAACTGAGTATCGCGATTTGCGCACTTGTCATGTTGCAAGCTTCTCTCTATTCCCTGTTTGCGAATCAAGCTCCTGTTGTTTATGCAAATACGATTAGCACTTTATATGAAACTTCTTTTGAGAATAGTAATGATTTGGATTGGCTGATGAGCGCTTCATCCTACGATACCAGCCAGATGCACTCCGGAACGCAGTCGCTAAAATATGTTACTCCCCAGGGCCCGAACAACCCCGGGGAGCAGGGCGCTGAAAGATCAGGTCCATCCGTCCGTTTTCCCGTAAACCCTGGAGATGCCTACGATGTCAGCGTCTGGGTAAAAACGACGCAATTATCCGGTCTTTGGGCTGGGGCTATGGTGCGAATAAGTATGCTCGACAGCTCTGGCAATGTGCTGGTGCAGAAAAATAACAATCCGTTTAATTCAGAAGACAAATGGCAGAAAGTGAAGCTTCCTACTGTTATTGCTTCGCAAAGTGCGGCCGAAGTTGAAATTACACTGTTTGCATACGGCGGTCAGGGAACGATCTGGTTCGATGATTTGCTTATCGCAGAAACAGCCCCGCCGCTTGATGCCATCAAGATTGCCTATGAATCTTCTTTCGAGGACAGCAATGACGCTGCTTGGCTCATGGCAGCGTCATCCTATGATACTGGTGAAAAGTATACAGGAGCAAAATCGCTAAAGTATGTGACGCCGCAAGGACCTAACACACCAGGTCAGCCGGGAGCAGAGCGAGAGGGGCCGTCCATTCGTATACCGGCAAAACCGGGCTATGCTTATGATGTCAGCGTCTGGATCAAAACGACGCAGCTGGTCGGAGATTGGTCCGGTGCGATGGTGCGGATAAGCTTTCTGGACAGCAACAATCAAGTCATTGAACAGAAAAATAATAACCCGCTTAACACGCTGGGCAATTGGCAAAACTTGCAGCTGCCATCCCTTACCGCTGCTGAAAATGCAGCGGAGGTTCAAATTACATTGTTTGGATACGGCGGTCAGGGTACGATGTGGTTCGATCATCTGGTCGTTACTGAATCTGTTCCACCGCAGACCAGGACGATTTATTCGACCTCCTTCGAAGATACACAAGACTCGGCTTGGCTGATGTCCGCGACAACTTATGATACTAGTGAGAAGTATACTGGGCTGCGATCCTTGAAGTATGTAACGCCGCAGGGACCTAACAACCCCGGACAGGAAGGCGCCGAAAGAGCAGGCCCGTCGATCCGTTTGCCGGCAAAGCCTGGCTATGCTTATGATGTGAGCGCATGGATCAAAACATCGCAGCTGTCAGGCCTATGGGCTGGAGCAATGGTGCGGATCAGCTTCCTCGACGGGAACGCTAATGTAATCGAGCAAAAAAATAATAATCCGCTTAATACATTAAATAATTGGCAGCATTTAAAGCTTCCGACACTTATAGCGAATGAAAATGCAGCGGAGATTGAAATTACGATTTTTGCATATGGCGGCCAGGGCACGATGTGGTTTGACGATCTGGTTGTCACAGAATCCCGCCCGCCGTTATTTACTTCTAAGCTGGATACGCCCAATTATCGCGGCTACTTGATTCCTGGGGGTAATTCACAGGTTAAAGTGGTGACAAGAGGGGCAACGGGCATACCTGCCGCTTCCTATACGACGGTTGCTCAACTGGTAAATGCGAGTAATCAGGTTGTGGCGGAGCAAGTTTTTTCGGGACAATTAAATATCCAAGCTGTTCTCGATACGGCAAACTTGCCTGCTGGAAAATATACAGCAGTCATTGCTGCGAAACGAACAGGCGAGGGCAGTTATCGCTATTCTGAGAAATGGCCGATTACTAAAGTGAATACAGCCTTGGAGCTGCCAGAATCCTATATTGATGATTTCGGAAGGTTCTGGAAGGACGGGGAGTTGTTTTTTCCAATAGGCATCTATACGGATCATACGTCTCAATCGGATTTGGATGATTTGCAAGGCAGTGCGATCAATACGATTATGCCTTACGGTTATCCAAATTCAGCGGAGCTTGACCTGGCCCATGATTATGGAATGAATGTCATTTTCTCATTAAAAGACTTCTTTTACAATTTTCCATTTACTCCTTCCTTTATTCAATCGGAGGAGGATGAGGTGCACTTTATTAAACAGCATGTGCAGGACTACAAAGATCATCCGGCGTTGTTAGCCTGGTATTTAAGCGATGAGACGCTGACGGATAATCGTCTGCGGGCCCACTATCAGGCCGTGCTGGAATCAGACCCGAATCACCCGGCCTATGTGGTTGATTTCCGCAAGCCAGATCCTTTTACGATTCATCATACTACCGATATATTTGGGTTTGATTTGTATCCGGTGTATGGGAAGACAACCGACGATTTAAGTGCAGTTGGTTCCATGCAAAAAGAAATAACAGCGGATTTGTTGAAAAAAGGTCAGTGGGCAGTTGTTCAGGCACATAACCTGGGCAATTACGAACCGGAATGGGGAGCTGTACGACCGCCAACCAAACAAGAAATGCAAAATATGTCCTGGCAGTATATTACGGAAGGGGCAAAGGGGATTTTATTTTACTCGCTGTTTGATTTAAAGCAGGATGCAAGCGGCAAAACTTATGGCGAGCTTTTGGACAATGTCAAGGCAGTTGCACAGGAGCTGAAAAATATGTCTCCTGTCATACTTTCGGAAGCTCAAGCGCCGCAGGTAAGCTATCCGGCACAGAATTGGCTGCATGTGATGACTAAGAACTATAATGGCAATACCTATGTAATCGCCGTGAATAACAGCACGCAATCCCGCCAAGCTGCTTTTACAGCACCAGACATCAGCGGATCGCCAATTCATGTTTGGAATGAGGGACGTTCGCTGTCCTGGTCAGGCAATCAATTCAGCGATACGTTTGCGCCTCTGTCCGTTCATATTTACGAAATTGGAACAGGGAATCCTATACCGATTCCTTAATAAAGAAATAGCCTGAATTTCTAGCAGATGTAGAAATCAGGCTTTCTTTTTTAGTTTAGGAGGCTAATTTAGATGATCATTATAAACTTGCAAACGGAATACTTGACTGAACCGCTTGCTATAGATACGCTCAGTCCAAGGCTAAGCTGGCAGCTGGAGGCAGGATCGGAGGTCCGCCAGAGAGCTTATCAAATTTATGTTGCGACGACTGCCAAGCTGCTGGAGGAAGACTATGCAGATATGTGGAACAGTGGGATAATCGAGTCCTCACGCCACAATCAAATCCCATATAACGGGAAGAAGCTTCAGTCCGCTGCAACGTACTATTGGAAGGTGAAAGTATGGTTTGCGGGCAGCGAGGAGACAGTCTGCAGCCAAATATCTTCATGGACAATGGGGTTGCTTGTGCAGGAAGATTGGCAGGCGAAATGGATAACAGCAGCCGGGGCTTCTGAGAATCTTCATGAAGGTCAAGAGGAAAGGCCAGCTTATGCTGCGCCTTATTTGCGTAAAGCGTTTACGACGATCAGGCCTGTTAAAAAGGCTATAGTCTTCGTTAGCGGATTAGGTTATTACGAGCTTTTTATGAATGGTATAAAAATAGGGGACCATGTCCTTGACCCAGGCGTAACCAACTATGAGAAGACCGTGCTATACACGGCATATGATGTGACCGAGGCTTTCGTTGAAAACAGCCATACTGCTGCGACCCAAACCCATGTTATCGGCATGCTGCTCGGCAGAGGCAGGTTCTCACAGCTGACAAAGGATGTATGGCGGTGGGAGCAATCTCCGTGGCATGATGAGCCGGTGGGCATTGTACAGCTTCATCTCGCATATGCGGATGGAACAACGCAACTAATTGGCAGCGACGAAAGCTGGAAAACAGCAGATAGTCCGCTTCAGTCGGACTGTTTGCTGGCAGGCGAAATTTATGATGCAAGGGAAGAAATAGCGAATTTATGGCAGGCCGGTTTTGATGATTCCTTGTGGAAGCAGGCTCGGATCGCAAGAGAGCCGAGAGGAAGACTGAGCGCACAAATGCTGCCTCCAATTAAAGTAATGAACACCTTTACGCCATCAGCAATCACCAAATTGGGAGCAGGGCATTACTTAGTTGATTTCGGCCAGATGTTGACAGGCTGGACTGCCTTGCAGGTACAAGGCAGTGCGGGAACGGCGGTTGAGCTGTGCTATGGCGAGGAATTGGACGGGAGCGGCCGAATCCATGTCGAGCATCCTGATATCGAAGGGGTGCTGCAGCGGGATAAGTATATATTGCGCGGGGAAGGCGTCGAGAAGTGGGAAGCCAGATTCAGCTACAAAGGCTTCCGCTTTGTAGAGGTGAAGGGATATCCAGGCGAATTAAAGAGTGAAGCATTGACAGCAAAGCATGTTTATTCCTCGGTAGCGCATACCGGGTCGTTCACATGTTCGAATGAAAGATTGAATGCGATTCATCATAACTCAATCATGTCGATCGTTAATAATCTGCACAGTATTCCGACGGATACGCCTGTTTATGAAAAAAACGGCTGGACGGCAGATGCCATGCTCTCTGCGGAGGCTGCCATCTATAATTACGATATGGCCGCTTTTTATACCAAGTGGATGCGCGATATAGAGGAATCGATTACGGAGCAAGGGGAATTGGCCCCGATCGTTCCGACTAGCGGATGGGGATATGAAGAGTCGACCTTTGGCTGGGATTTGGTAAAGGGGCCGGTGCCCGCATGGGATGCTGCTTTTTTTGAAATATGCTGGTACTGCTATGAAAGCTACGGCGATGTCCGAATGATGGAAACACATTTTGCTGCGATGAAACGCTATTTATTATACATGGAAACACATTTGGAGCAAGGCATTATGAAAAAGGGGCTTGGAGATTGGTTCGCTCCGGCAGGCGAGGCTTGTCCAAGCATAGGCAACAGCCCGGAGGGGGCAAGTCTAGTATCGACGGCCTATTGCTTCAAAATGACAGATACGTTCGTAAAGATGGCAGAGCTGTTGAATCGAAAAGAGGAACAGACTTATTTTGCCGATCTTCGAGCAAAGCTGAGTACGGCGTTTCATGCTAATTTTTATAATCCACATGCTCAAGTGTATGAGACAGAGATTGCAGCGGGATATCGGCAAACCTCAAATATTTTGCCGCTTGCCTTCGGACTTGTTCCAAATACAGAGAAAGCTGCTGTGCTGCAAAATTTGGTAGATCATATTCAGAATCAATGCAATGGCCATTTGGACACAGGAATTATCGGCACAAAGTTTATTTTGCATGTGCTGTCCGATAATGGTCATCATGAACTGGCCTATGAGATTGCCAATCAGTCTACCTATCCTAGCTGGGGCTATTGGATCGAACAGAGCGCTACTTCGCATTGGGAAACATGGGAGAAGCA
This sequence comes from Paenibacillus sp. IITD108, assembly GCF_036541265.1. NCBI lineage: Bacteria > Bacillati > Bacillota > Bacilli > Caryophanales > Paenibacillaceae > Paenibacillus > Paenibacillus sp. IITD108. The sequence goes on from NZ_JAZHCT010000008.1 coordinate 176,969, forward strand.
GGGACGTTCGCGCAATCATCATATGTTTGGCTCGATAGACGATTGGTTCTACAGGAAGCTTGCTGGCATATCGATGCTGAAGCCGGGCTATCGTAAAGTGCAAATTAAGCCTTATGTGCCTCGCTTGCTGGAAGCCGCCGCCGCCGCTATCCGTATTCCTGCAGGGAAGCTGCATGCAAGCTGGAAGCAGGGTAATAGCCGGTTTAAGTTGACCGTCCAAATTCCAAGCCATACATTGGCCATTATTTTTGTTCCTAAGCTGTTTGGGCAGGTCGTTGAGTCATCGGCAAGAGCGAATTACGTGAAGGATGAAGACGGCTACGCCGTATTTGAAGCAGGTCCAGGGGTATATAATTTTGTATCTACAGGCGATTAGAATCGGTTTGCCTTTACTTTATGGTATTATATGCACATAAATCATAGTTCAATCTTATAGTCAGCGCTTGACTGATGTCGCGCGATTTCTAACGAAGCAGAGAAGCCTTATTCTACGAAATTCGATCTATTTTAGATTCTAACGAAGACTGGTTTCGTTAGGAGTGCATTTTACTCTCTTCTGAGTGATATTGGGGCAAATAAGGCCGTGAGGATTCGTTAGATTTCAAAACGGCACCTTTTAGGGGCTGTAACGAAATCAGGATTCGTTAAGCACTGATTTCTGTTTTGAGCCTAAATTATAGTCGGGATAACATTTCAAGACAAGGTGGCCTATACAATGAAGCGTTTCAAGATGAAGGTTCCTGAAATGTCCATTTATACGAAGCTGGTGCTGGCCTTTCTTATTGTTCTTGCGCCTTTATTCACCTTAAGCTTGAGTATGAATTATTCAGGCTCCATTAACGTCCGAAAAGAAATTTCCAATTCGATGCTATCGAGGGTCGAATATTATTTGAGCTCGCTTGAAACCGAGTTTGAGCGTATTAATGGGATTAAGATGGAGTACCTTGAGGATGAGGATTTAGGGAAGCTTTCCATTGCATCTGCCGCTATGTCGGATATCGAGAAAATACAAGCTGTTATTAGAGTGACCAATCGATTGAAGCTGTTGCAGACATCCAGTGCATACATTGAACAGGCAAGTGCGCATATCCCGGATATCGATCGCTCCATATCCATCTCGTCTACTTCGCGCGAATATTATGACCGGATGCTGCAAGACGAGTATAAGGGGCTGCTCGCTGCAAAAAAGAACGAATTGTCGCCGCTTGTACATTGGGAGGACAAGCTATTTTTAATGGTGTCATCGCCATATCCGGATTCCGTATTTACCGAGAAAACAAAAATGAATTTTATGATCAGTATCGAACTATCAAAAGCACGTATTGTGGAATCACTGCTTAAATTTGTGGGCAGCGGGCAAGGCGGGGCATTTCTGATCAGCGATGACGGCAGCTGGCATGTTTCCAGCGGGCAAGAGGTGATGATTGACCCGTTTACGAAAATGTACACCAAACAGAAAGGGGAGGCAGCAGCATATGATGCTGTTGACTCACTTACTGTTGGCGGAGAAACGTATTTATCTACAGCCAGAATATCGGAAAAATTTGGAGTCGTTCTGATTACTTATGCCCCCGAACGCGAGATTTTAGGTCCTATTAAGCAGTACAATTTATGGTACTGGGCGTTAACCATTTCATCATTATTTGTTATTATCATTTTCTCTTCTTTCATTTACCGAATGATACATAGGCCTCTCAAAAGTCTTCTATTTGCATTTAAGCAGGTTGAGATCGGCAATTTGCGCGTCCATTTGAAATATAGCTTTTCCAATGAATTCAACTATTTATATGTCCGGTTTAACGACATGGTCAACCATTTGAATGTTTTAGTTCATGAAGTATATGAGCAGAAATATCGTGCAAGATCCTCTGAGCTGAAGCAGCTGCAATCGCAAATCAATCCTCATTTTTTGTATAACAGCTTTTTTATTATTTATCGGATGGCCAAAATTCAAGATTATGATAATGTGACGCGATTCACCAGATATTTAGGTGAATATTTTCAATATATAACACGCGATCATAATGAGAATGTAAATTTGCAGACTGAAATAAAAATGACGAGAACGTATGGAGAAATTCAAGCGCTGCGCTTCTCGAATCGGATTACTGTGCACATAGAGGAAGTCCCCGATTCCTGCGAGCACTTGATTATTCCGCGGCTAACTCTGCAGCCTATTGTTGAAAATGCATTCAACCATGGTTTGGAGGATAAGCTTGCAGATGGTCAAATTATAGTTTCGTTTACGATGTTCGAGGAATATTTGCAAATTATAGTAGAAGATAATGGGGATGATCTTACCAATCAAGCGATCACAGATATTAACCAGATGCTGCGAACGAATGATGCCGATGCCGCAACAACGGGCATGATCAATGTTCATCGCCGGCTTCAAATCAAATACGGGGAGCAGTGGGGGCTTCAATGTATGCGCAGCAGGCTCGGCGGTTTTCAAGTGAATATCCGTATACCATTGAAAGGTGGAGAGGACCATGTGGCGTCTTTTGATTGTGGATGATGAACCGTATATAGTGGACGGCTTGATTGAACTATTTCATGAAATGCCTGAGCTTGAGCTGGAGCTTTTTAAAGCCTATTCAGCAATAGAAGCAATGGAATGGATGAATCGCACTAAGATCGATATCGTATTATCCGATATACGCATGCCGCATACGAGCGGCATTGAATTGCAGCAGGCTGTAGGGAAGCAATGGCCATACTGCAAATTTATCTTTTTGACAGGCTACGATGATTTTGACTATATCCAGGCCGCACTGCGCAGCGGCAGTGTTGATTATGTACTTAAAACCGAATATGACGAAGCGATTGTCGGTGCTGTAGAGAAAGCAATTGAAGCGCTCAAGGAGGATATGCGCAGCCATCACTTTATGAAGCAGGCGCGTGAGAGGCTGAATATGGCGCTTTCTGTACTGCAGAAAGAATATTTGCTGCCTCATTTGGAAGGAGATATTACAGCAGCCCAGCTGAAGAGCAGCCAAATGCAGGAGCTGCAAATCGAGCTCGATCTGGGCACATCGTATTACCTGGTCATCGGAAGAGTTGATCATTGGGAGGACAAGCTTTCCTATGCAGACCGCACCTTGCTTTTATTTGCCGTACAAAACATTGCAGCAGAATACTTCCAGGGCGCATCTTCGCAAGTATGCCAGCAGCTCTTAATCGATTCACGAAATTTGCTTTGGTATATCCGAAGCGAACGCTCGGGCCAATTTATGCTGGCCATACTGGAAACCATTCAGAATACGTGCAGAGAGCTGCTAGCGCTATCGGTTTCCTTTGTAGTCAGCAGCAAGCCGGTGGAATGGGAGGAGATGCATCTTGTCTATTACCGGTTGAGAAAATTGTTAGGGTTAGGCTTTGGGCATCATCAGGAAATGCTGCTGACGGATGACAGCAGTACGCTAAGTTCATCAGAGCTAACAGATGAGGAAAAGGAAAGTGATGTGCGGAGACAGCTTAAAAAGCTCGCTTTGCTTGCGGATTGTCTGGAGAATGGCCAGCAGCAGCAATTTAATCAAGTCTACTCAGAAATGTTTGCTTTATTTTCATCCAATTTCTCAGGAAAGCTCGAAATGTACTACACAACTTGTTCGTTGCTGCTATCCTATACGAATCGATGGGGACTCGATATAAATCTTGATTTTGCCTTGTTGCACACACGCGAGCCGGAGCTGGATGCAGTCATGCTGGAGCTGCAGCAGGCAGCCAATCAGTTGTTTGAGATGAAGCAAACAGAGCTGGCTGAACGTACAATGGGAGTCGTTGAGAAAATCAATCAATATATTGAGCAGCATCTTGATGGGGATCTGTCGTTGACGCAGCTTGCTGAGATCGTGCATTTGAATCCATCGTATTTATCCCGGCTCTACAAGATTAGCTCGGGCATCAGTTTGTCTGAATATATTAATGAAGTAAAACTTAACAAATGCAGAGAGCTGCTTCGTCAGCCCTATTTGAAAATACATGAGGTTGGAAGCGCGGTAGGCTTCTATTCACCACCGTATTTCACGAGATTTATAAAGAAAATGGTCAATATGACGCCGCAGGAATTCCGCGATTCTCTTAAGTAGAACAGGCAGGAGGAGTAAGCATAATGACCTATCGAATCATATCAAGAAATCTCTTTATACTCGCAATATTAATGTTATTTGTCTTGAATGCCTGCACGAAGGAAGAGAATAAGGAGAAGGAGCCTGACAGGAGTGATCAGGAAGCTGAGCACAACATGGATAATGAGATAAAGACGCCCGACGAAGAACGCAATGGCCCCGCCGATCCATTAGGCAAATATGACCCGCCTATCGAAATATCAACGGTTCGTATTTTGGGGGAAAGTATTGTATTTCCTGAGGGGCAGTCCGTTCATGACAATGTCTGGTATGAGGATTACAAAAATTCGCTTGGCATTAACTTGAAAAATAAATGGGTAGTCAGTCATCATTCCGGAGAGCAGAAGATGAATATATCGATTGCTTCAGGAGATTTGCCTGATTTTTTTGCTGTGAATGCTAATCAGCTCAAACGTTTAATTGAAGCAGACATGATTATGGATTTGACCGAAATATTCGAAAGCTATGCTTCGCCGCTAACGAGAGAGATTTTGGCACAGAATCCAACCTCGCTTCCATCCGCAACCTTTGGCGGCAAGCTGATGGCCATTCCGAATACCCAGTCAGCTATCGACTATGCCCATTTAGTATGGGTGCGTACAGACTGGCTGGAAGAGCTGAAGCTGCCGGAGCCGAAAACAATGGATGATCTCATCAAAATATCAGCAGCTTTCTCAAAATTTGATCCTGATGGAAATAAGCAAACAAATACGGTAGGGCTAATATTAACGAAGGATTTGATCGACGGTTATGGCGGATATGAAGGATTTATGCATGGCTATCATGCCTATCCAATGTTTTGGATTAAAGATGACAAAGGCAAGCTTGTGTATGGAAGCATTCAGCCGGAAGTAAGAACGGCATTGCTGCAGCTGCAAAAAATGTACAAGCAGGGGCAAATGGATCGGGAATTTGGGGTTAAGGATATGGCGAAGGCGGCGGAAGCTGCAGCAGCAGGAAATAATGGAATTGTTTTTGGGCAAATGTGGAATCCGTTATGGCCGATCTTGTCCAGCAAGGAACACGACAGGACGATTCAGTGGCAGGCGTATCCGCTTGTTTCGGCTGACGGCAAGCCGGCGCGTCCGGGAATTAAAGCGGCAACTACAGAGTATTATGTGGTGAATAAAGGGGCCGCCCATCCAGAAGCGCTTATTAAAATGCTGAATTTGTTTGTAGAACGGATATGGGGCGATCATACAACGTTTGAGCAATTTGAGAAGCTGTATTCCAGCAATGGAATTGAACATCATAACTACGCGGCTGTGCAAGCATGGCCATCACGAAAAAATCTGGACATTTATTTAAAAGTAACGGAAGCGCTGCGAACAAAAGATACATCGAAGCTGAATATGGAGCAATTGCATACCTACAACAGTATTCAAGCTCATCTTAATGGAACAGGCGAAGCGATGGAGTGGGCCTATGAACGTGTATTTGGCGAACAGGGGTCATTTTCAGTCATTAATCAATATCTAAAGGATGATTTACTCGTTTACGACGAGTTTTATGGGTTGCCGACTCCGACGATGGCTGAGAAAAATACAATTTTAGAAAAGATCGAAATCGAAGTGTTTACGAAAATTATTATGGGAGATCCTATCGAAAACTTTGATAAATTTGTTCGCGATTGGTGGGAAATTGGCGGCAGCCAAATCACCAAGGAAGTAAATGAATGGCATGATTCGATGCAAGGATCCTAGAAAAGAAGTGTGTCCGCCAAGGTTGATAAGTCAACCTGGGGGCACGCTTTTTTTTAAATTGTTCTCCAGTCCCAAACTTGCTCTCTGTTACCCTCTTCTTTTGCTTACCAAATCTTGCTCACAAGGAATGGACATGGTCACACGTTCCGTTATTTTCCTAAAAACCGCCACTTTCTCAAATTCGCGGTCACACATTCCGCTATACAGCTCCAAATGGGGCACTTTCTGCGATTTATGGATCAATAACGGAACGTCTGTCACTTTGCCACCTCAAAACTACGGTTTTAGGCGTAATAACGGAACGTCTGACCATCTAGCAAAGTTGTCGATTCCTTATAGACAGGGCATCAAGCAATATACGTGTGTTTTTGTGTATACTGAAACCGTGTGTCAACAGGTGTATACGAAAGTAAAAACTAGTATCTAGATGAGCCGGGGACTACTTTTTATACTAGAAATATGAAAGGCAGCTGCACAGTTTGCAGCGAAAACTACAACAAACATGATGGAGGGGTAATATGTTGAAGAGCAAAAAGGCACTCGCGATTGTTTCTTTGGCGCTGACCTTAGCGCTTACAGGCTGCGGAAGCAAAACAACGCCTGAGCCAAGCAGCACGCCGGGGACATCCAAGGAGCCGGTTCAAACAACAGATACGGGAAGCAGCAATGAAGTATTAGAGGTTTCAACGGTTTCGCCAAGCGATCCTTACTTGAAGTTTGATGAAGGGGAAAGCTTTGACAAAAACTCGGTTTATGATGCTTACGAAAAAGATATTGGCGTAAAAATTACAAATAAATGGGTGGCCGATATAACCCAATTTAAAGAAAAAGTAAAAATTACAATCGCATCCGATGACCTTCCGGATTTCTTGCTAGTCAATGCTACACAGCTTAAAGAGCTTACTGAAGCTGATATGATCATGGATTTGACAGAGCTTTATAACGAGCATGCAACGGAAGAAACAAAAAAGTTTCTGACGATGGACGGCGGCATGCAAATGAAAACAGCTACTTTTGACGGAAAAATGATGGGGATTCCAAGCTCCTACAATCCATTCCAATATCAAACCTTGTTTGTTCGCACAGATTGGCTGAAGGAGCTTAATCTTCCTGAGCCTAAAACGATGGACGACTTTATGAAAATTGCCGAGACGTTCAAAGCTAAAAACCCTGGCGGTACAAAAGAAGCTTTCGGTATTGCAGTAAGCAAAAATCCATTCAGCAATGAAACTGGCGTAACAGGGCTTAAAGCATTTTTGAACGGTTACCATGCCTACGAAAACATTTGGATGGAAGATGGCAATGGCGGACTGATGAACAGTGATATTCAGCCTGAAACGAAACAAGCGCTTGCAGCTTTGCAGGAGTGGTTTAAAAAAGGCTTGATTGACCCTGAATTCGCAGTAAAAGATGTTGAGAAAGCAGCTGAGCTTATTTACGACGGCAGCATCGGTATGGTATTTGGAGCTTCCTGGACGCCGGCACAGCTGGCACAAGGCGCAGTTAAAGACGGCAAGGTTGTTCAAGAATGGGGCGCATTCCCGATCCCTTCTGCAGACAATAACCCTACATTAAACCAAATTGGTATTGGCGTTGACGAATATTATGTCATTTCCAAAAAAGCTAAACATCCTGAAGGCGTTATCCGTTTGCTTAACCACTGGGTTCAAATGACTCTAAATCCTACAGAGGATCAGAAAGTTTATGAATATGGCAAAGACCGTGTGGAGAAAGGCGCTAACTACTGGCTGCTCAATCCGCTTCGCGTAGGCAGACAGATTGATAATAACGGTGAAATTTTACCTAAAGCAATTGAGAATAAAGATGAAAGCATTCTTGAAACGACAGATCAAAAAGGACGTTATGCCCGCGCGATGCAATATTTGAACGGCGATGCATCTATGTGGTGGGAAATTTTGATCTCCGGTCCAAAGGGAGCATTCTCGCTTGCGCCAGAAATTCAAAAGAATAAGCAATATTTGCAAAACAAATTCTATGGCGCGCCTACTCCAACGATGGCCGACCGCCAAGAAATTTTAACTAAAAAACGTGATGAAGTATTTTTCAAAATTATAATGAACCAAGTGTCTGTTGACGAATTTGATAAGTTTGTTGAAGAGTGGAAAAAGCTTGGCGGCGATGAAATTACCAAGGAAGTTAACGAGTGGTACAAATCGGTTAAATAGCAGATGACAGAGCCGGGGAGGGATTGGTTTCATGCAATCCCTCCTTTTTTCAAAAAGCAATCTGGCGCGGAGCAACAAAGTAACAAAATGCTTAGCATGCAAGTGAATCAGCGAGGTGAAAGGTATGAATGGATTAGCACGCCTATGGAAGAGGGAATGGCCGCTTCATTTGATGCTGCTGCCAGGTTTGGCATTTATTATAATTTTTAGCTATGTGCCGATGTCAGGCATTATCATGGCTTTTCAGAAATATGTACCGAATAGAGGCTTATTCGGATCTCCCTTTATAGGCTGGAAAAACTTTAAGTTATTGATGGATTATCCGGATATCGGCCGTATCTTCTTCAATACGGTATATATTGCTGTTATGAAAATAATTGCGGGGTTGTTCGTACCGATCACAATCGCGATTTTACTTAATGAATTGCGCAGAGAGTGGATTAAAAGGACGTTCCAAACGTTGGTATACTTGCCTCACTTCCTGTCGTGGGTTTTGCTGAGCGGTATTTTGGTTGATATTTTATCCCCGTCTTCGGGCGTTTTTAATCAGCTGCTCGGTTTTTTCGGAATCAAGCCAATCTTCTTTCTGGGAGATAATAACTGGTTTCCTTATGTTATGGTCGCTTCGGATGTATGGAAAGAATTCGGTTTTGGAACGATTGTATATTTGGCGGCATTGACAGGTATTAATCCAACGCTTTATGAAGCGGCACAAATTGACGGTGCTGGACGCCTGAAGCAAACCTTTCATGTGACGCTGCCTGGGATGATGCCGATTATTATTTTGATGCTGACGTTAAATATCGGTAACGTGCTCAACGCCGGCTTTGATCAAATTTTCAACCTGTACAGCGCCCCAGTGTATGAAAGTGCCGATATTATCGATACGTTTGTTTATCGAATGGGTATTCAGCAAGCTCAATTCGGTTTTGCAACAGCTGTCGGCTTATTGAAATCAGTCGTATCCTTTATATTCATTTCCGTATCATACGTAATGGCTTACCGGATAGCGAATTACCGCATATTCTAATCGCGGTTAGAACAGCGGGGCTACAGAAAGGAGAAACATCGTGGCGATTAAACCTACGTTTGGGAGAAAAGTTTTTATAGCTTGCAACTTTTTATTTTTAGCATTTATTTCATTTCTTTGTTTAATGCCTATTATCCATATATTAGCAATTTCATTCAGCTCCGGCCCTGCTGCAGCAGCGGGAAAGGTAGCATTATGGCCGGTTGAATTCACGACGGCTGCTTACGATAACGTGTTCGGGAAGCCTGAATACTTGAAGGCTTTCAGTGTTTCGATTCAGCGTGTAATAATTGGTACTATTTTGAGTATGGCGCTTACCATTATTACAGCGTATCCTTTGTCTAAGGATACGAACGCTTTGCGTATGAGAACGGTTTACGCATGGATTTTTGTATTTACGATTTTGTTTAACGGCGGACTTATTCCGACTTATTTGACTATTAAGAACCTTGGACTTATCGATTCGCTGGGCGCGTTGGTGCTGCCGATTGCGATCAATGTTTTTAACGTCATTTTGCTGTTGAATTTTTATCGTAATTTGCCCAAAGAGCTTGAGGAATCTTCACGGATCGATGGAGCCGGACATTTTACTACACTTTGGAAAATTTATGTACCGCTGTCGTTGCCTGCGCTTGCGACTACAGGACTGTTTACGATGGTAGGGCATTGGAATAGCTGGTTTGACGGTATGCTGTATATGAATCATCCTGAAAATTATCCGCTTCAAACCTTCCTGCAAACGGTTATTATCAAAATGGACTTCCGTTTTATTAAGTCGGAAAATGTAGAGCTGATGCTGAAGCTTTCGGACCGAACAAGCCGGGCGGCGCAAATTTTCGTTGCAGCCTTTCCGATATTGATCGTCTATCCATTTTTACAGCGGTTTTTTATTAAGGGGATTGTAATGGGAAGCGTAAAGGAATAAGATAAAGTTCCCTAACTCTTCGCATAGGAGAATGAGACATGAAAAGTGTATTCTTTTTAACGGACTCCTCTATATTCAAAAAAATTATGGCTGCCTTTTTGGCAGCCTTGCTTCCGCTTATGGCGATCACATGGATGATTAATGAACAGGGAGCAAAAAATATAAGAAATGAAATATCCGGTTCCATTATGAATACGACCCGCTTTTATTTGGATTCTCTAGATAAAGAAGCAGATCGTATTAACCGGTATTTGCCTATTTATGTGATGGACCGTGATTTGATGGAGCTTGCGGCTACAGGTGGAGAGATGAGCTCCTACGAAAGGTCGCGCAAAATATTAGATATACAGCACCGACTGGATTTGATGAAAAACTCAAGTCCTTTTATTCGTGAAGCAAAGGCTTATGTCCCGCTGCTTTCTAGAACGATACTAAGCGCCGGTTACGAACCGTCTATGGACGAGGTTGAATTTGAGGCCATGCAGCCTAACAAAAGGCTTTATACAGAACCGTTTACTTATTGGCATGAAAAAATATTTATTACGATGCAGTATCCTGCCGGCAAAGCGAAGGATCCGCTATATATTGTCGGTGTAGAGCTTTCGGATAATAAAATTAAAGAGACACTTACGCAAATCGGCAACAGCCGGGGCGGACAGACGGCGCTCTTCAATCTGGAGCGCGGCTGGGAAATAAAAAGCGGCTACGATACTGGATTATATGAGCAAATGAAGCAGCTGGCTGAGAGCAAGCAGCTCAAAGAGGATCATGAGGGATATGAAACAGTAACTTATGATGGGAAGCGTTTTCTGACGGTATATAAATATTCAGCGGTATGGAACTCTTATGTCATTACGAGCATTCCAGAGCATATGATACTGGGCTCGCTGCAGGTCTATCAGAAGCTGTTCTGGTGGGCATGCGCGCTGGCTGTGCTAATTGTATTATTTTTTGCTTATTTCTTAATCAGGCTTATCTACCGTCCGCTTATGAGGCTCGTTCATTCCTTCAGAAAAATTCAGCAAAACAGGCTGGAGCCAATTGTAGCCAGCAGCGGCAAGGATGAATTCGGCTATTTGTATCAAGCTTTTAATGATACGGTCAAATCTTTGAAAACACTGATAGAGGAGAATTACGAGCAGCAAATACGCAATCAGCGGTCAGAGCTGAAGCGTCTGCAATCACAAATTAATCCTCATTTTTTATATAATTGCTTTTTTGTACTGTGCCGTCTGATTAAATCCGATAAGCAGAAGGAGAAGGCTTATCAATTTTGTTTATATATCGGGCAATACTTTCAATTTATTACAAGGGATAACGACGATGACATTACGCTTGAGCAGGAGCTCAGCCATTCCCGCACTTATGTGGAGATGCAGCGGATTTGCTACGGTGACCGGATCGATGTACTGTTCGAGGCGGAAGATGGGCCGATTGTAGTGCCGCGCTTAATTTTGCAGCCGATTATTGAAAATGCGTATAAGTACGCGCTTGGCAACATGCTTGGCGCCGGCGAGCTGTGGGTGCACAGTAAACAATCGGATGATGCATTCTATATTTTTGTAGAAGATAACGGAGAAAGCATGACCGATGAACAGATAGAAGCGCTTGATAAGCGTATTCGTTACGGGGCAAACCAATTGGAAGAGATGACAGGGCTTCTCAATGTGCATCGCAGAATTCAGCTTCGTTATGGAGAGGGATTTGGTATAACTTTGGCACGTTCGGAGCTGGGAGGCTTGCAAGTCATTATAAAGCTGAGCATGAATTGAGCATGAACTGAGGAGGAAATGCCGTGTACAGATTGTTGGTTGTTGATGATTTGCCTGTTATTGTAGACGGTATGCTGGAGCTGTTCGAGCAAACCGAGCATTTGGATTTGGAAGTCATGAAGGCTTATTCTGGTGAGGAAGCACTGGAGCTGCTTGCCTTGTACCGGATTGATGTCGTGCTGTCTGATATTAAAATGACAGGCATCGAGGGCATTGAGCTTTTAGAGGAAATTAAAAAGCAGTGGCCTGCTTGCAAGGTCATTTTCCTGACCGGCTATAATGATTTTTCTTATGCGAAAAGTGCTATAACATTAGGAGCCTTTGATTATTTGCTCAAAGTGGAAAGCGATGACAAAATTGTAGATGCAGTAGAAAGAGCCATTAAAAAGATCGAGGAGGAACAGGATCAGGCGCAAATGATAATACGTGCTCAGTCCAAGATGAGAAAGGCGCTGCCTTCTTTGCAAAAAGAATATATGTGGGGAATGTTTCAGGGCCGCCAGCTTACGGAGGAGCAGCTGCGGGAAGCCTTTGCCGAGATGGACATTCCGCTTGATGTCAATTTGCCTGTATACTTGCTGATCGGCAGAATTGATGCTTGGAAGGAAATGGTCACAGCGCCTGACAAAGCGCTTCTAGCCTATGCTTTTCAAAATGTCGGAGATGAATACTTAAGCGCTCATGTTCGCTCCTTTTCCCTTGTTTTTGAAATGAGCAAGATCGTATGGATTATTCAGCCGAAGGCAGCTCAAGAGCTGTCTGATCATACATCACCAGCATGGGGCCGTACACATCGGTTCACAAGCGGCATACTGGAAACGATTCAATCTACCTGCAGCAGACTGTTAAGTCTGTCGGTATCCTTTATGCTTGGCAGCCAAACTGTGCCGTGGAAGGAGCTTTCTGACCGGTTTTATACACTGAAATACGGGCTGACGCAAGGACATGGCTTGTTTCATGAAGTGATAATGACTGATGCCGATATTAAAAAGTCAGAAACTGCCGACAAAAGCTATAATGACAGTTATTTGCAGGCTCGTATTCAGCTGCTGTCCAGCTGTTTGGAAAACAATCACCATGAGCAATTCAATCAGCTGTTTTCGGAGCTTACACAAATATGGAGCTCTGCTGAAACCTCAAGTGAACGCAAGGTGGAGCTGTATCACTCGTTATCGGCTGTATTTTTGTCCTATCTTCATAAAAATAATGAATTGCGCGAATATTTGAATACGCACATGGATTTGGATTTGCTGTTCAGGCAAAGCGATTCAGTCTCATGGGATGAGCTTGTGGATGATTTTTGGCAAATTGCCAACAGTTTTTTGGAATGGCAAACGCTGAAAGGGACAGAGCTGCCTGCAGAAGTCATTAATAAGGTTCATAAATATATTGAAGAAAATATGTCCGGCGATATTTCCTTGACAGCCATTGCAGATCACGTCAGCTTGAATCCTTCTTACCTGTCTCGTTTATACAAGCAAATGACCGGTATAGGCTTATCGAAGTATTTGAATGATTATCGTAATGTAATCGCCAAGGATTTGCTGCTTAACAGCTCACTAAAGGTGAATGAAATAGCGTTCAAGCTGGGCTATAACTCAGGGCTGGCCTTTATCCGCTTTTTCAAAAAGCAAAACGAGATGACGCCCCAGGATTTTCGGTCGATGCGCAGCCATGCATCAAGCAAAGGTCAATAATTGTATATGGAATGTAAGCAATGATCTATTTTTCTTCTCTCTGCCCGCAAGTACAATTAATAGTACTACATGTATTTGGAGGGAAACACATTGAAGAAATTGACAGCTGTGCTGCTTGGTGCGGGAAGCAGGGGCAGATTTATTTATGGACCTTATGCCGAGAAGTTTCCTAACGAGCTGCAGTTTGTAGCAGTGGCCGAGCCGGATCAACAACGACGGGAGAGCTTTGCCAAGCTGCATAACATCGATGAACAATTTGTATACGACTCTTGGGATAAAGCTTTCGAGCAAGGAAAGATAGCGGATGTTATGATTATCGCTACCTTGGACAGAATGCACTATATTCCGGCTATGAAGGCGATGGAGCTGGGCTATCATGTCATGCTGGAGAAGCCGATGTCCCCTGATCTTAAGGAATGTGTGGAGCTGGAGCAAGCCTCGCTTCGCCATAAACGGCTGCTTGTTGTTACGCATGTGCTTCGTTACTCTCCGTTTTGGTCGGGCATTAAGAAATGTATCGAGGATGGTGAGCTGGGCAAGGTTGCGACGATTCAGCTTACCGAAAATGTAGGCTATCAGCATATGGCCCATAGCTATGTGCGCGGCAACTGGCGCAAATCCGAGGAATCCAGTCCAATGATTTTGGCAAAATCCTGCCATGATCTTGACATTATTTCTTGGCTAATGGATCAGCCTTGTACGACTGTAAGCTCTTTCGGTTCTTTAATGCACTTCCGGCCCAAGAATGCGCCTGTTGGATCTACTGAACGCTGTATCGACGGTTGTGCGGTGGAGCGGGAGTGTGCATTTTCTGGCATTAAAATGTATCTGGAGCAGCCGGCGGATAATTGGGCGCGCTACATGACCAGTGATCTTACCCAAGAGGGGATTATCCGCGCGATGAAGGAAGGGCCTTTTGGACGCTGCGTATACCGCTGCGATAACAATGTGGTAGACCATCAAATTGTTAATATGGAGTTTGCGAATGGCGCCAACGCTTCATTTATTATGTCCGGTCTTACCCAAAGCGGAACACGCCGCGTACAGGTAATGGGAACCGAAGGCGAAATTATCGGAGATATGGATAAGGGGTCGTTTACGCTCTACCGCTATGTAAGCGGAGAAGAGATCGAAATCAAATGCAGCGTGAAGGGTGACGGCCACGGCGGCGGCGATCATCGCATGGTCCGCTCCTTCCTGCAAAATGTGCGCAAATTCGAGGAAAATCCGGGGCATGGACTCACTTCTGCGACCGCTTCCTTGCAAAGTCACTTGATCGCATTTGCATCAGAGCAGTCCCGTCTTGATTCGGGCAGAAGCATTAAGCTTTCGGAGTTCAATGGATAAGCTTTCGTGAAAGGCAAGCATTTGAGTAGGACAAATTAATTTCTCGTTAGCAGGGTATCCCTTGCGGCCGCTGTTGTCTTCGCCAAATTTTTGTTGAAATCAACAGATTAGCGGATATTTCGCGCAGACAAAGGCGGACGCTATCGCTCCTCCAGTGGATACCCTGCCCACGTCTATTTGTCCATTCTTCTCTGTGTAGTTTTCTCAAATGTGAAATGCTCCCATGAGGGGAGCATTTTTCATCTCTAGAGCAGAACCGCTATAAACAGCAGATGTCCAAGTTTCGTAGATACGCGTTCCTCATTCGGCCCCAAACTATCATTTGCCAAGTTTCGCATATGTTACGTTCCACATTCGACCCCGAGTCTCCTATTTTCCAAGTTTCGAGGACACACGTTCCGCTATTTGCTCCAAAACCGCTGTTTTTCAATTTTCGCGGACACACGTTCCGCTATTGGCGTATTTGCTGCCCTTTTTTACGAATTTTTTGTGCAATAGCGGAACGTCTGTCACTTTAGTCGGCCAAATGGAGCATTTTAAGCGAAATAGCGGAACCACTGACCAGGTTACTTTTACAGATACACGTTCGATCAATAGCGATAGGGTTACTTTGCAGACACACTTCTCATCATTAGCGTTACTTTTACGGACACACTTTTCGTCATTAGCCCCAAGCTTCCGGGTTACTGGCACGCCTAGCTGCTCCAAGTGCACACTATCGGATAATGGTCCGAGATAAGATCAGTTTCTTGATCATAGCAAATGGATGCGGCAGGATTCCGCTGCAAAAGAGCTTTATTGATAAGAACATAGTCAAGCCGCAATTTGGCTGCATGCATTGCATCCTCATTCATTTGAGTCGGAACGGAATGCTGGAAGCCGTGGCTCGTACCCACATCCGTTAGTCCGGAATCGAGCAATATTTGCATCGGCTTATAGTTGATCGTTCCATGATGGCAGAACTTCAAGCTCAGCTTTTCATTGCCATTCAGCAGCTGCAGCATATTCGCTTCCGTATAATACCTGCTGTCATGAGCAGACAATGTATTCATATCTCCCATCAGCAGGGCTGGCTCGTTTTGCATATTGACCATATGAGCGGCTATTAACGCAGCTTCTTTTTCCCTCGACACCGATTCGGCAGGAGACAGATGTGTAATCATAATGTTAATGCCTGCTGTTTTGACGTGGATCACACCGTGCCAAAAATGCTCCGTTAAGCAGCCTTTATACTCAATCGGCGTTTTGGACATAAGGCCTATGCGATATTTGCTGGGCTGGTCTTCAAACAGATAGGAATAGGAAAAGTATGTCTGCTCGGCAAAGTCAGCCAGTGATTCCTTCGTCCAATCATTTAATTCATTAAACCCTACAATGTCCGCTTGCTGATTGGCTATCCAATTTTTAAGCAGGGAAAGCCGCCCGGGCTCCTGGCATCCATCCAGCACATTATACTGTATGATTTTCATTTTAAAACCTCCATGTGCATGCACGATGCTGTTCTTGTCCTTGAACATAGCTTTTTTCTTCATTATAGACAGGCTCAAAGGATACCGGGATGCTGAGCGTCCTCGTTTCGACTGAAAGCGAGTGCTGCGTCAGCTCGACAATTTTATATTCAAAAGGAGTCTCAGAGAAGGCGCTGCCCGTTACAAAAACGCCCTGCTCCGTTTGCTTTAACGTATTGATGTGGTTATGTCCTGACAGCACACCTTTAATGCTAGGAAAACGGCTCAAGCGGCCCAGCACCAACTTTGAAAATTCGTCCGATACACCATGAATGATTTGATCCTTGCCGCTCTGCTCCATCGGTACGCCATAGATCGGATTATGTATGGACAGCAGCTGTGGCTGATGCCTATATTTTTCAAGAGCAGAATCCAATTGCAGCAACTGATCCTCTTCAAAAAATACATCTTGCGCGCTTTTCCAATAGTAGGAATAGCCGGGCTCCCATTGATTAGGAACGACATGAATGAAGCAGTCCCCACCATCGATCGTATACTGCGGTTTGTTGCCGATAAAAAATTGCGGTGTAATACGAAGCCATTTATCCAGCGCATCCTCGCAATCAAGATCATGATTGCCAAGTGAAAGATAGACAGGAACAGGCAAATCGAACAGGCGCGCAGCTTCCTTTAATGTTTCTTCTGTACATTTGTCCACCATATCGCCGCCATGCAGCACAAAATCAATTTCCCCTTGCTCTGCCAGTTTTTTAATTTCCTGTATAAGCTGCTCCATATGCTCCGGGTATGCCGGCTGCTGATGAAAACCAATTGGCGAAGCGCCGATATGCGTATCGGTTAAAAATAAAAACTTGGCCACGTTATATCATCTCCTGTAGTTTATAAGCTGTCATTCTATCAATTTTATCATATCCTCACGAGTATGAAATGTCTTAAACACTTATTTATCTGTTGAAAATAGATTGGTAGACATATTGAACGCGGCACTGCCTAACACGATAGTTGAGATCTCTTTAGCGTAAGTTACAACAGGTGGACCGTAAGTTATTCCATATACTGCATAACAGGTTGTGTCTACAATTTAAAGTAGGGTTGAAAGCGATTCCAAAATACTAGGAAAGGATGTGCTTTATTTTGCAGAGTTACCGATCAAAGTTTTTTGTGATTTGTCTCGTTTTTTTAATAGCAGGACAGCTTGTATCAGCAGGTTTTTCCAGTCAAGCTGCTGCAGCAGAGGAGGGATCAGCAAGCTCAGCTTCACCAGTAAATGTATTGGAAGGGGCGACCATTCACGATAAGAGCAGCGACACTTCAAATGGAAGGGCGGCTAATATATTAAGTGCAGGTACGGAATCTTACTGGTCTGCACTTGCTTCGGATCGATTGGATGATCTGAATGTTTGGATTGCGGTTAAGCTTGAGGCTCCAAAGAAATTCGATAAGGTGAGCATTCATGTAAACAGGGACAGGTATATATCAAATATTAAAATCCAATATTCCAGTAACGGCGAAGATTGGAATGTTGCCTATGACCAAGCCTATTCCGGCTCAAGCAGCACTGCGAAGACAATTGCAGCTGCTTTTGATGAGGTGACAGCTTTGTATATGCGAGTTGATTTTTCAATGGTTCCGAACACTAACGTGGGAAGTGCCCCGAATGATACTCAGTATTATGAGCTGCAAGCCTTTTTAACAGAATCAGAAGAGCCTGGCACAGGCGAACCTGAACCGCAACCGGAACCGCTGACGGGCAATTTGGTGCTGGGGCAAACGAATGTGAAGCGAAGCAGCGATTTGTCATCGGCAAAGGCGGAATATGCTTTTGACGGAAATGCTACGACGGTTTGGCAGCCGCAAAAAACAGACCGCGAAGATGATAAAAATGTTTGGATGAGCGTTGATTTGGGGCAAACCGTTACGTTCAATCATATTGTTATTACTTTTAATGCCGGAGCAATTGACAAGTATCAAATTTTATATTCGAATGATGGCGTGAACTGGCAGGAGGCGTTAGTCCGGGACCGCAATGTCAGACCGATTCAAGGCATTGAGGATGTCATTTTCGATGCTGTGTCCGGATCGCATATTAAGCTGAATGTCGATCTCGCAGCTACATCAAATTTTCAGGTGGCGGAATTTGAAGTGTATCATACAACAGGCGTAGTACCGGCTCCGCAAGATTTGGAGAGCATTTATTTGGTTAAGGAGGATGGGACTCCTTACGCTTTAAATGAGCAAGTTGTACTGCAAAAGGGGCAGGCCTTTGACTTGCAGCTGAAGGGCAAGCTTGCAGGAGGCCAGGAGAATGAGCTGACAGGTGTAAGGAGATCATTCGTGGGGTCCTCAGGCTCGATATCGATCAGCCAGTCAGGCATGGTTACAGCTTTAAAGTCAGGAGCCAATCGTGTATATGCTTATATATTGGTAGGCGATCAAATACTGATGACACCAGATTTTTGGGTGGTGGTTGAGGATGAGGAGAAGTTTTTGAAGGAAGCCATCGTCGCTAATACGTCGCTGACTCATCCAACGATGGCGGTCGCAATTGGCGAGCCAGCCGTTATTGCGCCTGGTGCACAGTATCCGGAAGTATCGGTACAGTCGAATGTAAATGGGACTCTTTATGCACAACTGCTGCGTGATGGCGTGCCGGTTGATATTGCAATTGACGATATTCCATTAACGAAGAGTACAACGAATTATACGATTGCAATACCTGGAAATGTTATGGAGAAAGGCAGCTACGAAATTCATTTGACGATCGAGCCAAACAGCCAAAATAACAATCCGGCATTGCAGCCCGTGTATGACTCCTTTTATTTTACGGTTATGGAGGCAGGAGATGTGCCGGCGGGGCAAAGCAAGATCGCTTATTTGAACAGCGCTGACAAAATGGTCTATGTGCCCGATTACAAAGGCAATCAGATTATCGACTTTTCCAATGTAGGCTATAAGGGGCTTGGAGGAACAGCATTGCCAGATGTGCAGGCGAAGGTAGTAGTCGAGCCTGGGCCTGGGGATGATACGGCCCGCATTCAAGCAGCCATCGATCAAGTATCGGCTATGCCGCTTGATGCGAATGGCTTCCGCGGTGCTGTTGTTCTGAAGGTAGGAACGTTTGAAATTGCGAGCACGCTTTATATTAATCAAAGTGGCGTCGTGCTGCGTGGAATGGGTGAGGACGAGGATGGCACGATTTTGCTGGGGACAGGAACCAGTCGGAGAAATCTGATTGAAGTAGGCCCTAAATCTGCTCCAGTGTTAGTTGAAAATACTAAGACTGAGATTAGCAATTTGTATGTGCCATCTGGCGCAACTGTTTTCCGTGTAGAGGATGCAAGCCAATATCAGGTTGGCGATACCGTTATGATAAGACGTCAGGGTAATGAAGATTGGATTCACGAAATAGGTATGGATCATATTTATATGCGCCCGGGCACAACGAGCGGAACACTGCAATGGACGCCGTTCAATCTTGATTTTGATCGAGTTATAACAAAGATAGAAGGCAACACGATTACGATTGATGCACCGCTTGCTAATGCGATTGAACGCAAGTGGGGAGGCGGACAGCTTTATAAGTATACGGATGTAAATCGGATCGAAAATATCGGTATCGAAAAGATTCGCGCCGTATCCGAATATGATCCTTCCATTACAGATACTCAAATGGACAACGAGTTTTTAGATGAGCCTTATTTTGCCGATGAAGATCATGCGGAACGTTTTGTTATGCTGAATGCTGTAAAGAATGCATGGGTGCGCAATGTTTCTGGTCACCATCTATCTTACGCGCTAGTCCAAATTGGGCGCGAAGCAAAATGGGTCACGGTACAGGATGCGGAAGTATACGACATGGTCAGCATCATTACCGGCGGCCGCAGGTACAGCTTATTTATTCAAGGACAGCTTAACTTTGTACAGCGTATTTATGCAGAAACGTCTAGACATGCATTTGTGTACGACAGCCGCGTACAAGGACCTAACGTTGTATACGATAGCCTGGCAGTAAAAGAATACAATACAAGTGAGCCCCATCACCGCTGGTCTGTTGGCGGATTATTCGACAACGTCGATGCGAGAATCAACATTCGCGATCGTGCGTGGCTTGGAAGCGGGCATGGCTGGTCAGGCGCCAATTATGTATCGTGGAATACGAAGGGCGGATTAGTATCGCAGCAGCCGCCAACCGCGCAAAACTATGTAATCGGACATGAGCCTCATAATATTGGGAAAGTGGTTGAAGCGCTCGTTCCTAACGAGTATGATCCGCGCCCGCGCAGCAATGGCTATTGGGAATATGCAACCACTAGCGTGAATGGCCCGGAAAGCTTATATGTACAGCAGCTGGCTGAAAAGCTGCAAATCAGCTATGCAGCGACTGAAATCAAAATGGCGAAAAAGGCAGTAGGAGGAGGCTCTCTTGATAATCCGGATGGCACAACTGAAGGGGGGCATCATGGCGGCAACGGTGGCTCGTATGTCGTTACAGAACCGCAAGGCATCGCCCGCAAGCAAGGCGATTATGAGACTACGCTCACATTAAATCAAGAAGCAATTGAAGCATATGCCAAAAAGCATTTGGTTGAGGGCACTTTATCTATCGATGCGTCAGCTGATAAAGGTAACTTAATCATTGAGCTTTCTTCAGCAGTCGTTAAGTATTTGCAAGAAAGAGTTGCCCAGCCGCGTATTCAAGCCATAACGCCGTTTGGTGCAGTAGAGCTGCCAATCGACAGCCGTGCATTGCAGCGAGCTGCAAATGAAATGCAATCGGATAATATTATTTATCAGCTTCGTATTCAAGAAGTATCCGCTGCTGTTCAAGAGCAGATGTCGGCATTTGCGGCCGCAAATCAATTCACTTCTAATAGAAGCTTGCTGCTTGTACAATTCAGCGCTTCTTCTGACGGTCGCAGTATCGATTTGTTAGATAACGGAAGTCTTACAATCTTGCTTGGCGATATTGCACTGGATCCATCTAATTCGACAATTGCAGCATTTGATTCGGCCGCGAACGTGATTAAGTTTATACCGGCTATATTTGAAAAGACGGATAAAGGCTGGCAGGTACGGATTAGTCGGGCGAACAGCAATAATTACATGCTAATCACACAGAATAAAACATTTGCCGATCTTGCAGGTCATCGCGCTGAGCAAGCGATTAGATTACTTGCGAACAAAGGAATACTGCATGGCAAGTCAGAAAATATATTCGCCCCGGATCATGCTGTGACTCGTGCGCAGCTGGCAGCGCTTGTCGTACGCATGCTCAATCTTAAGATGAGTGAAAACAGCGTGTCGTTTGCAGATGTAGCTGACCAAGCATGGTATGCGGGCGATGTAGCCGCTGCTGCATCCCATAACCTGATCCAAGGCTACAGCAATGGTGATTTCAGGCCAAATCAAGCCGTTACCCAGGAAGAAGCAGCTGTTATTTTACATCGCGCGCTGCTGCTGATGGAAAAAATGAATCAAATCGAGCAGCCCGCCGCATCTAATGCAGCCTGTGCTAGCGGTCAGAACGCGGCTTCATGGGCTAAAGATGCAGTGTGCCAGCTTGGTGCAATCAATGTGCTGGGCAGCGATACTGCAAATCCGTTCATGGCAAAAAACCAAATGAATCGCGGGGAATTTGCGCTAGTTGCTATGCGTCTGCTGGCTTACATGGAATTTATAAATAAATAAAAAATAAATTCATAAAAAAGCACATACCCATCTTAATTATCACTCTACTTGATGACGAATTCGTTCTCCTATAATGAATGTAACGACTGATAGACTGCAAGCTTGTCGGTTCATTACATTCAGGAGAGCGAATTCTTTTTTTTGTACCTAAATAGCTACTTTTACGACTATGACTACTTCCGATGATACTGCTTCTGATGAAACCGTTGCGACTGATGGAATTGCTGAACTGCTGAAATTGATGGAACTTATGAAACTGGTCTACCTGCTGGAATAGCTTTAGCTGATGGACTACTGAAACTGATGAATCTACTGTAATTGCTGAAATTCCAGTAACTATCCCAGTAACAAATGTAACCTCTCCTTAAATACGAGGATGTTGTTTCAATGTGATAACCATTAGTGAACACGACAGCCTTGGACAGCGTCTTACTTTGTTAAAATTGCGCTAACGGTTGCCATGAGCGTTATTGTACCATTTTTCGAAGAAATCAACGGTTTATTGGGTAATTAAGCACGATAGCAACCGTTAGAAAAATTAATCCGCTATTTTAGCTTGAATAGCGTTCGTGGCAACCGTTAAAAAATAATCATTTGAGAAAAAACGGAGGGCAAGGTTGGAGCTGGAGAAGCGATAGCGTCCGCCTTTGTCTAGCTATTGTAACGTCTAAAGATTTTAATCGAAACAATAGATAGCTTATTAAGCATCAGAAGGAGTGAGCGGAATGAAAGCTGAGGATATGCTGCTCGACAATGCAGAAGCCGATGCGAGACAAATGCCGCAGACTGTCCTAAATGAAACCGACGAGTGCGATCCTCGCATGCAGTGGTGGAGAGAAGCGCGATTCGGCATGTTTATTCATTGGGGACCATACTCAGTGCTGGGCGGAGAGTGGAACGGCAAAGAAGTTGAAGCGACATATGCCGAGCATATTCAGTTAAGGGGCAAGATTCCGCTTCGTGACTATGAGCAAGTAGCGGCAAGCATGGATTTATCCTCATTTCATGCGGAACATTGGGTACAGCTGGCGAAGCAAGCCGGCATGAAATACATCATTATGACAGCTAAGCATCATGATGGCTTTGCCATGTATGATTCGCAGGTTTCAAATTACAGCGTTACAAAATGGGCGAACACTGGACGCGATCCTGTTAAGGAGCTGGCAGACGCCTGCGCAAAGGAAGGCATCAAGCTTTGTATCTACTACTCGCACGCGATGGATTGGCATCATCCTGATTCGCAAGGCAATACGCTTGATTACCCGGGCAATATCGGCGCGTGGGATTCGCTTGAATCATGGATTGACGATGAAGATAAGCGTCAACGCTATGAACGGTATTTGCGAGAAAAGGCATTTCCTCAAGTCGAGGAGCTGCTGACCCGGTATGGCGATGTTGGCATTATGTGGTTTGACTGCGGACATAAGATTTCCGATGAGCAAGGGCATCAATTTATTGAACTTGTTCATCGGCTTCAGCCAAGCTGCCTCATTAACAAACGGGTGCGTGGCGACGGTTTTGGCGATTATGGCAATCCTGGCGACAACCAGCTAAGTGTAAAGGTTACACGAAAAGACTGGGAATCGATCCATACATTAAATGACTCATGGGGCTATCGCCACTCAGATCATAATTGGAAAAGCGCCAATGAGCTAATTCGCCACCTGATAGATGTCGTTAGCATGAACGGTAACTATGTTCTGAATATAGGTCCTATGGGAAGTGGTCAGCTTGATGCTCAATCAACGAAGCTGCTCGAAGCAATCGGTCAATGGATTAGTGTGAATGGCGAAAGCATTTATGGCACAACGGCAAGTCCGATTGGCAAGCCGCAATGGGGGAGATGCACAGCTAAGCTGCAGGAAAAGCTTTTGTATTTGCATCTATTTGAATGGCCAAGTGATGGCCAACTAATCGTGCCAGGCATTAGGAATTCGATTGTGAAAATGGAGCTTTTTTGCGGAGCTGCGGCGGAGGAGCTTGAGTATGAGCGGCTCAATGATCAGGACTGGCTAGTTAAGCTGCTAGAGTCTGAACGACGTTCTAATGGCGAAATCGTTGTAATCAGACTTCGTTTTGAAGGCGAACTGCTGGCTAATCCAATCCCAAGATTAATAGAGTCTCAATCCAATACGCTTGCTGCTTTTGATGGAGAGCTGGAAGGTCCTTCGCTGCGCCTCGATACCGGCAAGAAAGGCAGAGAAAATATAACCAATTGGGCGAGTGAACAAGACAAAATATCATGGCAAATTCGCGTTGCCTCTCCCGGTTCTTATTCAGTTCAAGTCAACTATGGGGCTGATGAGGAAAATGCAGGCGCAAAATATTGTCTGGAAATAGTGAGGCAAACAGCAGAAAGTACAGCTGGTAAAGCAACGGGTCAGCATACTGAAGAGTCGGCTAGTCATGAAGAAGGTAAGCTACCACTCGGAGCAGCCGAACAAACTGCTGACCGACTAGCCGAACGAACCGCTGAACGGTCAGCCGACCAATTATCCATCCAAACTGCTGCACAAACAGCTCAATTGACCGCCGTTACAACCAACACTGGCGGTGCCTACGAATTCCGCCAAGAGGACATTGGCACTATTCAATTCCATGAGCCCGGCATCTATACACTTACGATTCGGCCTGTGCATATTCCTGGACAGTATTTACTGAATTTGGCAGCCGTTGCTTTGAAGCAGGTAAAGAAGGAGGAGATGCAGCATGTTTCGCTTTAAACCGGCGCCTGTAAATGGCGGCTTTCGCATGGAAGGCTACTGGGTATGGTGCGGATCGGTTATACGGGGCGAGGATGGCCGCTATCATATGTTTGCATCGCGCTGGCCGACAAGCCTGCCTATGCATCCCGGCTGGCTTGTCGCCTCTGAAATTGTTCGCGCAGCATCGGATACGATTGAAGGGCCATATGTGTATGAGGAAACTGTACTGCCTGCGCGGGGAGCTGAGTATTGGGACGGACGCAGCACTCATAATCCGCATATCGTCAAGTACAACGATAAATATGTTCTCTTTTACATGGGGACAACTCATCCATTGCCAGAGCCAGACGCCTCGCTCAAGCTAGATGATCCGCTTACGATAGTAGCCCGTTCCAATAAACGAATCGGAATAGCCACTTCATCCAGTATCTTTGGACCTTGGGAGCGAAGCGATCAGCCGATAGTAGATGTCCGGCCAGGCAAGTTCGACAGCTATTTGACCTCGAATCCGGCGCCGTGCATTCAGGAGGATGGCTCGGTGCTGTTAATCTACAAGGCGCGCCGATACGAAGGCAACCGTCATGGCAAAATGACGATCGGAGTAGCAAAGGCGCCGCATTATGGAGGACCTTATCGCACCATTAGTGAGGAGCCGATCTTTCCTCCGCAATATCATATTGAGGATCCATTTATTTGGAAGTCGGGCAATGGATTTGAGATGATTGCCAAAGATATGGACGGAAGTATATGCGGCGAGAAATATAGCGGCGTACACGCCAAATCTGCAGATGGCGTTCATTGGTTTATCGACGACAAAGAACGAGCATATTCTCGTTTGATCGAATGGGATGATGGCAGCACGCGGCTAATGGGAAATTTGGAAAGGCCATTTCTCTATTTTGAGAATGGCGAGCCGACACATCTTTTCGCGGCTACTTCAGATGGCAGCAACGGATTTCATGATTGCACGGAAACCTGGAACATGGTTATTCCGCTGGAAGGGAAGAAGAATGATGGAGATTCATGATCATGAGGTCATATTGTTTATCGGCGTAGTGCAGCTTGACGATGCATTCTCAGAAGCAGCTAACAAGGCATCATACGAGCAATTAGCGCCGGACGGCGTACATCCTACATTGGCCGGCCACGCTTTGATTGCCAAGCGCTGGCTGAATACGGTAGGCATCAATTCTTTCAATTAGGAGGCAGCCATGGCTAGTAAAATTCAAGCATCAGATCGCATTAAGTACGCTCGTACAAGGCGGGAAATGTGGACGATATTCCGTAAATACAAAGCTATTTATTTTATATCGATTCCCGGCATTCTTTATTTTATCGTGTTCAAATATATTCCGCTTGGCGGAAGTGTAATGGCTTTCCAAAACTATAATTTGTTCAAAGGACTTATGAACAGCCCATGGGCAGGGCTGGAGCATTTCCAACGCATGTTTGAGTATGACGAGTTTATGCAAATTTTCGTAAATACCGTATTAATAGGCTTGTACAATCTAGTATTTGCTTTCCCGATTCCAATTATTTTAGCACTGTTATTAAATGAAGTCCGGCTAATTTTTTATAAGCGATTGCTGCAAACCGTTGTGTATATGCCGCATTTTCTATCCTGGGTCATTATCGGGGGGATCGCAATCGGTCTTCTGTCTCCTACTACCGGCGTTGTTAACAAAATAATGGAAGCGATTGGTTTAAGTAAAATCTATTTTCTTGGTGAAGAATCCTATATTCGGTCGATTATTGTTAGCTCTGGCATTTGGAAGGAATCAGGCTGGGGTACCATTATTTATTTAGCTGCTTTGGCTGGAATAAATCCAGAAATGTATGAGGCAGCAAGAATCGATGGTGCGAACCGCTGGAAGCAAACAATTGCAATTACGATTCCGTCTATTTTACCGACTATCGTTATTTTATTCCTGCTAAACATCGGCAACTTCCTTGATCTTGGCTTTGAGCGTGTCTATGTATTTTTGAATTCCTTGAACTCATCCAATGGTGAGATATTGGATACGTATATTTATCGAGCAGGTCTATTAGATAAGCAATACAGCTTTACAACAGCAATTGGGCTGTTCAAATCCATTATCGGGCTTGCCCTTGTTATGATCGGCAACATGCTGAGCAAGAAAACAACCGGCGAATCTCTCTACTAAGGCAGGTGAACAATAGATGCAAAAGTTGACAAGTGGTGAAAAAGTATTTCAAGTTTTCAATTACATCTTCTTAACGATCATTTCATTAGGTATGGCGCTGCCGCTGCTGCATATTGTCGCTCAGTCGCTGAGCAGTGATCTTGCGATCAATGCAGGCAAGGTCGGCATACTGCCTGTCCAATTTACATGGGACAATTATGCAGTCGTTGTTCAGGATTCCTCGGTATGGCGTGCGTTTGTCGTAAGCGTCATTGTAACGGTAGGTGGAACATTCGTCAATTTGATTGCAACGGCGAGTCTTGCCTATCCGCTATCGCGCCCTGAATATATCGGCAGAAAATACATTTTGCTGATGGCGCTGATTACGTTTATTTTTAGCGCTCCGCTTATTCCGAATTATCTGCTCGTACGTTCACTGGGGCTGCTCGATTCCTTATGGGCACTTATTATTCCTAGTGCGATCAGCGCGTACAATTTGTTCATTATGCGATCCTTTTTCTTGAATTTGCCTAACGAGCTTGTCGATTCGGGAAGAATTGACGGCTGCGGCGAGCTGCGCCTAATATGGAGCATTATATTGCCGCTGTCTAAACCGGTTATGGCGACGATGGGATTATTTTATTCCGTCATTCATTGGAACTCGTATTCATCCGCATTATACTATATCAATACACGTGCATTGTATCCGCTTCAAGTGCGGCTCAGGGAGATCGTAATTACCGATCAGTTCGGAGAAATGGACACTTTCAATTCGCTGCTTAATATTTCGCCTGAGGGGATGAAGATGGCTGTTATTGTGGTGGCAACACTGCCTATTATGCTGGTCTATCCGTTTCTGCAAAAGTATTTCATCAAAGGGATGTTAATAGGATCTATAAAATCGTAAAAGAACACAGATAGATAATAATTTTACCAATACCGCTAAAAATAGGATTAATTTAATCTAGTAACAAGAGCAGCGCTCTTACACTATTTGCACAATAAGAAAGGGAGATCGTATGAAAAAGATAACGAGTATTGCGCTTACAGCGGTGCTGTCTGCGACATTGCTGGCAGGCTGCGGCGGCAAAGCCGATCCTAAGCCGGCGGCAAGCAACAATCCGTCTGAGTCAAGCAACCCTAGTCCGGAGGCTACTGATCAGAAGAAAGAGCCTACCAAATTTTCAATCTCTTTCTCAACAGGCGGAAATAAGTATTTCGAATCTTCAGCGGATATTAACAAGGACAAGTGGGTGCTGGAGCTTGAAAAGCTGACGAACACAGACCTTGATATTATTCCGATTCCGCACAAGGAATTTGATCAGAAGATGAGCTTGATTTTTGCCGGCAACACCGTTCCTGATGTAGTGGGCAATTTGCGCGGAGGACCGACTACTCCGTCTATGTCCGGCTCAGTTGAAGCAGGCGTGTTCATGCCGCTGGATGACTTGCTCAAGGAGCATGCGCCTAACCTGATGGCACAAGTGACAGAGGATGCCTGGGAGTACGTGAAGCATGATGGCAAAATTTATGGTATTCCTTCCTGGCTGGAAAATCCGGCTAGACGTGCTACTTTCCTAAGAATGGATTTGCTGGAGAAGACGGGACTGCCGCTTCCAAAAACGGTTGATGAGTATATGGACGTACTGCGCGCATTCAAGAAGCTTGGCGTAGAGAATCCGTACCAGTACCGTGAGAATTTCAAATATGCGGACACGTTCTTCGGCGCTTATGATGTTATGCCTTACCAGCTGGAAGTTGTCGGAGATGAAGTATTGCCGAAATTCTTCGATGTCGAGAACATGACGAAAGCTTTGGAAGCGTATAAAACGATGTACGACGAAGGCCTCATTCCAGCTGACTTTGCATCGGTAACGCAAGCGGACTACAATCGCAATCTATCAGCGGGCAAGGCAGGCATGTGGACTTCCAATGCAGATGGTTTGCTCAACTGGAGATCAAAAGCAAGAGAAGCGGATCCAAATGCTAAAATTGATATTGTGCCTTCACCATCAGGCTATGAAGGCGCAGGCGGACATTTGCTTGCATCGCCAATCTCCACAACATATTTTATCAACAGCAAAGTACCTAAAGAAAAAGCAATTGAAATTATTAAGTTTTTTGACTGGATGCTGACAGAAGAAGCGGATATGTTCTTTACTTTCGGGATCGAAGGTGAGAATTATACGAAGGAAGGCGACAAAATCAACTACAAGCTTCCTGAGACAGAAGGCGGCGTGGATGAGCAAGGCTTCCGCCAATCACAGCTATGGTTCGTGCATGAGCTGACCTATAATAAGAAGTTCGTTGAGCTTAACCCGGATGGCCCGGACCTCATTGCTGGCTTTGACAATATCCTTTCCAAAGAAGGGGTAGGCACAATCGTCTTTAATCCAAACCTTGAGAGCTATAACAAATATCCAGATCTGGCAGCTGGCGGCGACACTGCTTCGAAGTTTATCGTAGATAACATTATTAAAATTATTTACGGCAAGGCTCCTGTATCCGACTGGCCAAAGGTAATCGAGGAATGGAAGAAAAAAGGCGGAAATGAAATTATTAAGGAAGCGACAGAGCGCTACCGCAACAATGACGGCGTCGTTTATCAGGGCAGAAAGCAATAAATTATTGTATAATGAAATAACTTGAATGTAAACGTTCTCACTAAGTGAAAATACGCGACTATTCCGATATCGGCTCCTCTGCCGGCATCGGAATAGAACCGTTTTTTTTAATTATAGGACAGTATAAGTTTTCACTTTATACATGTTCCTATATTTAGGATCGGCGAAAGCCGTTTATCCTTGTTTTGTACGAGTTTGAGAATAGGGGGAGGAAGTTATGCGGCTTTTAATTGTAGACGATGAACCAGTCATTAGAAAAGGGCTTGTCAAAATGGTCGATCAAAAGAGATTCTCAATTACTGAAATCCGCACGGCGAGCAACGGGGAGCAAGCCATCGAAATGCTGAGGGAAGCTGAGGCGGATATTGTGCTTACTGATATTCGCATGCCCAAAATGAGCGGTTTGGAGCTTTGTGAGCATATCCACCAACACTATAAGCATATTCAAATGGTCGTGATATCCGGTTATGACGATTTTGCTTACGCCCAAAAATGTGTTACTTACGGTGTGAAGCATTATTTGCTAAAGCCGCTTACTTCGGCTGACTTGAATAAAATTATCGGCGACCTGATTGATCAGCGCGGGAATGAAGTTATTTCATTATCGCCTTATTTGGCATGGATCGAACGGGCAGAGCAAAGCATCTGGCTGCTTCACGAGCAGGAGCTGGATTCCCTTAATTCCTACTGGATTCATATGATCGAAACGTCTTCATTAAATGCTGCGCAGCTTAATACCTTAATACAGGATTGTCTTGGATTGCTGAAGGGCAGGCTGCAGGAAAAAGGCTTTGAAGCACAGACAATTCCTTTAACTAACAGCACCCCTCGCACGAAAGCGGAAATTATACAATATATATCGCAATATTTGCAGTTTCTATATGACGAGCTGACGAAGCAGCGAACAGGCTATTACAAAAACCCTCTGGAAGAAATAAAAATGTATATCGATGAGCATTTGGCGGAGGATATTTCACTTGTCGAGGTGGCTGAGATGGCAGGCTTTACGCCGACCTATTTCAGCGCCATGTTCAAAAAAATGAGCAATGAAACGTTTGTGAAGTACCGCATTAAAACAAGGATGATTAAAGCGAAAGAATTGCTGGCGATTCCGCATATCCGCATCGTAGACATAGCAGCGACAGTCGGCTACGAGGATTATCCGCATTTTGCAAAAATGTTTAAAAAGACGACAGGCTATACTCCTTCCGAGTATCGGCAAATGATAGGCATCAAATGATGAGAGGCTCACTGGTCAGCCAGCTCTTTTTTTACTTTCTTGTTGTTATTTCCCTGTCGCTTATATCGCTTGGCTTCTTTACGTACTCCAAATCCTCCAAGGAGCTGGAGACATTGAATGATCAGCATCTGGAGCAGATCGTCAACAATGCGCTTAATCATACCGATTTGTACGTAATGGCTTATGAGCGTTCGATGCTGTCGCTACTAACGGATAGAAACATGAAAAAATTTATCGATCTGCCGTCTTCACCGGATCCCTATGACTACTATCATTACAGTAATGAATTGAAGGACGTGGGGTTTAGCCCGATCTTTATCCGCGATCTCGAGGTCAATTCGATTTATGCGATCAGCTTTAGCGGGAATGGGGTTTACGGGTTTAATAACGGTATGAATGTCGAAACCTTTTCTGCTAAAACGGTGCAAAGTCATTTGCGGGAGCTGCTGGATATTACGAAAAAGGATGGCAGCGTCAGCTTTGTCACAAGCAGTATATTTCCAAGCAGCAACAATCATGTCGTCAGGCTGGCCAGGCAAATCAAGGGCTTGGCCTCGCCAGAGTACCGGGGCGTGCTGGCCATTGAAATTAACGCCGATGAGCTGTCTACGCTATGGCATGGCATCGATCTGGGAGAGAACGGTTATTTCTTTATTACAGACGAGCGCGGCCGAATTGTATATCACCCGCAAAGCAGCAAAATGGGGCAGCAGATCGATAGCTCATTAAGCGTGCAATTGTCTGATCCGGCTGTACTTTCGTTTACGGACATCGATGAGGAAGGCGAGGAGAGGGTGTATGTCAAGCGCACATCCAATCATACGCAGTGGAGCCTTGTCGCTTCGGTTCCAGTCGGCGATTTGAAGAAGCCGATTTCCAATATTCGCATGACAACGATACAGATTGCGGTTTTGACCCTAATATTTGCACTATGGATATCCTATCAATTCGGACGCTCTATTACGCGCCCTATTAAAGTATTGAAACGCGGTATGACGTATACGGAGAAAGGAAACTGGTTCACGATTCCGCTGCCGAAGCGCCGCAACGAAATAAGCGAGCTTATGGAGCGCTATAATGTCATGGTGCGCAGGCTGTCGGAATTGGTGGAGCAGGTGTATGAGAGCGAGCTGCGCCAGAAGGAAGCCCAGTACGTCAGGCAGAAAACAGAATTTCAATCGCTGCAAATGCAAATTAATCCGCATTTTTTATATAACACGCTGGAGACGATAACGTGTTATGCGGCGATTCAGGATTCAGATGAAATTCAAGAAATTGTGAAGTCAATGGCTTATATGCTGCGTTACTCGGTACAGACGAATATTGAGGAAATAACGGTAGCCAATGAGCTGAACCATGTGCTTAACTATATGGTTATTTTGAAGCACCGCACGGAGCGGGAGTTTGAGCTGGATGTAGCTATTCCGCCGCAATATTTGTTGAGAAAGATGGTGCGTCTGACGCTTCAGCCGCTGATCGAAAATGTATTCCAGCATGCCTTCCCGGATAGCATAGAGGAGCATCATTGGGTCCGAATCGATGCCGGCGAGCAGGACGGCATGTTCTGGCTTAGCGTCGAGGACAATGGTGCAGGCATATCCGAGGAGAAGCTGCGGCTATTGGAGCAGCGTTTGCAGCATAAGGAGAATAGCGATGAGATGAGCGAGTCTTTGGAATGGACCGGAGGCATCGGCCTTGCCAACGTTCATCGCAGAATTCAAATGGTTTTTGGCGAGCAATGTGGCCTGAAAATAGAGAGCAAGCATGGAGAAGGTACGAAAATGACGATGATGATGCCAATCGCATCGATGCCGATCAAGCCGAAGCGATTGCAGCATCGATCTGAGGAGGAGAAGCTGTGAAGTACAGAAGACTTGGCCATTCCGGATTGAAAATTAGCGAGATCGGGCTGGGCAGCTGGCTAACCTACGGCGGCTCAGTTGCGGAGTTGCAGGCAGAAGCGGTCATTGACCGGGCTGTAGAGCATGGCATTAATTTTTTTGATACGGCGAATCAATATTTGGATGGCGCTGCGGAGCGGGTTG
The DNA here is from genome assembly GCF_036541265.1 of Paenibacillus sp. IITD108. Lineage (NCBI taxonomy): Bacteria > Bacillati > Bacillota > Bacilli > Caryophanales > Paenibacillaceae > Paenibacillus > Paenibacillus sp. IITD108. The sequence goes on from NZ_JAZHCT010000008.1 coordinate 209,674, forward strand.
TCGGCAAGGCGCTTTCCAAATATAGTCGCGATTCGTACGTGCTTGCGACTAAGGTGTTTTTTCCAATGGGTGAAGGGCCCAATTCACGCGGCTTATCACGCAAGCATATTATCGAGCAATGCGACGCCAGCTTAAAAAGACTTGGCATGGATTATATTGATCTGTATCAATGTCATCGGTTCGATCCGGAAACCCCGGTGGAAGAAACGCTGCGCGCACTGGATGACTTAATTACGCAGGGCAAAATATTATATGCAGGCGTTAGCTTATGGAGCGCTTTGCAGCTATCTGATGCAGTTTCGATTGCAAAAGAATTCAATCTCGATCGCATTATATCCAATCAGCCGCAATACAGTATGTTTGTAAGAGATATTGAAAAGGACGTTATTCCGCTCAGCGAGCGGGAAGGCATTGGCCAGGTCGTATTCTCGCCGCTGGCACAGGGCGTGCTTACGGGCAAATATAAGCCAGGAGCAGCCTTGCCGGAAGGCTCGCGCGCCACCGACCCCCAGTCGAATAAGTTTATGCCGCGTTTTCTCAATGAAACTAATTTGAACATCGTCCAGAAGCTGGTTCCTATTGCAGAGCGCAACGGATTGACAATGGGGCAGCTGGCATTGGCATGGATTTTACGCCAAAGCAACGTGGCAAGCTGCATTATTGGTGCATCCCGGCTGGAGCAAATCGATGAGAATGTAAAAGCGGCAGGTGTTGAGTTAAGTCTGGATGACCAGTATGAAATCGAACAGATTTTGCAGGGGAAAATATGATGGCTAACCGTTTATGGTATCGCCAGCCCGCAGCGCGCTGGACGGAAGCTTTGCCGCTCGGCAATGGTCGATTAGGCGCAATGGTGTTCGGCAAGGTTGAAGAGGAGCTTATCCAGCTCAATGAAGACTCTGTATGGTATGGCGGCAAGCTGGATCGCAGCAATCCGGATGCTGCAGCGGCTATGCCGCGCGTGAAGGAGCTAGTTATGGAGGGCAAGATTGCAGAAGCACAGCATCTTGCCAGGAAGGCCTTTACTCCCATACCCAAATATGCGGGGCCTTTTCAGCCGCTTGGCAATTTCAATATGTGGTTTACCGGTCAGAACGGTAAAGTGTCGGACTATGAGCGAAGTCTTGATTTGGAAAAAGCTGCAGCTTCGGTATCCTATCAGATTGATGACAAAGTGTATCGCAGAGAGCTGTTTATTTCTGCTGTTGATCAGGTGCTCGTTATCCGATTAACTTGTGATCAGCCAGGCGCTGTCTCCTTTTACAGCCAATTAAGCCGCAGGCCATTTGATCCTGGCTCGCAGCCGATCGGACAGGATGGCATTGTTATGAGCGGGCAATGCGGTCCTGAAGGCGTCATCTATGCGGCGGCCTTTCGCGTTGCTGCCGAGGGCGGTCAAACAGAACTGACCGGTGATTTTGTATCGGTTGAGGGCGCCGATAGCGTCACGATTTATATAGCGGCAGCAACATCGTTCCGCCATGCGGACCCGGTAACACGAGCGAAGAAGCAATTGAGCGATGCGATTCAAAAGGGCTATGAGCAAGTGAAGCGGGATCATCTGGCCGATTACGCCCGCTTGTTCAGCCGTGTATCGCTGCAGCTCGGGGAAAAGCAGGAGTATATCGAAAGCTTGCCGACGGATGAGCGGCTGCGGCGGATTCAGGCAGGGGAAGCGGATGCTTCTCTCGAGGCATTATATTTTCAATACGGCAGATATTTGCTAATATCCAGCTCGCGGCAAGGCACGCTGCCTGCCAATTTGCAAGGCATCTGGAACGATAATTACCAACCGCCCTGGGAATGCAATTATACGATAAATATTAATTTGCAAATGAATTACTGGATTGCAGAAGCAGGAAATTTAGCGGAATGCCATGAGCCGCTCATAGATTTCGTAGAGCGCCTATGCGAGAACGGGCGCAGGACAGCGTCGGAGCTTTACGGCTGCAGAGGCTTCGTAGTCCATCATAATACAAATATTTGGGCGGACACGAACATTAACGGCATGATCGTGCGCGCCAATACGTGGCCGATGGGCGGCGTATGGCTGGCGCTGCACTTGTGGGAGCATTACCGTTACGGGCTTGATCGCTCATACTTGAACGATAGAGCGTACCCTGTTTTGAAGGAAGCTGCGCAATTCGTGCTTGATTATGTAACGATGGATGCTGCAGGGCAATATGTAAGCGGCCCTTCCGTGTCGCCTGAAAATAAATATATGCTGTCTAACGGTGAAGTTGGTTATTTATGCATGGGGCCCGCTATGGATACGCAGCTTATTCAGTCCCTGTTCGTTGCGGTGCTAGAAGCTGCGCGAGAACTGGAAGATGAGGGCTTGCTGAAAGCAACAGTAGAACACCAAACGTTTATTGCGAGCGTCCATGAGGTGGCTAGCAAGCTTCCAAGGCCACAGATTGGCTCTAGTGGCCAGCTGCTCGAATGGCAGCAGGAATATGAGGAGCCGGAGCCGGGGCATCGCCATATTTCACATTTGTTCGCCCTGCATCCAGGTGAATTAATAACTAAGCATCATACGCCTGAGCTGGCTAATGCCGCGCAAGCAACTTTGGAGCAGCGGCTTGCTGCAGGAAGCGGCCATACGGGCTGGAGCAGGGCATGGATCGTGAATTATTGGGCTCGTTTACATGAAGGTGAGGAGGCTCATCGGCATTTGCGTGCCTTATTAAGCCTGTCCACAAACCCTAATTTGTTTGCCGAGCATCCTCCTTTTCAGATCGATGCGAACTTTGGCGGTGCGGCGGCTATTGCTGAAATGCTTCTGCAATCCCATAAGGAGGAGCTGCAGCTGCTGCCGGCGTTGCCTGCCGAATGGAGCTGCGGCATTGTAACTGGATTAAGGGCAAGAGGCGGCTTAACTGTGGATATAAAATGGTCTAACAATAAGCTAATGAAAGCCTCTATTACTGGAACAGAAGATCGTGAAATTTGTATGCGTTCGGCTGAAAGATTGTATATTTCGCTCGATAGCGCACTGACAAATATACCGGCAGGAGATAGGGCAGAGCAGACTATGATTTCGGGCGGTCAAGCTTTGAAAGGAATAGAGAGTGCAGACGGCGCGAGCTGGCTTTATAAATGGAGTTTAGCTGCAAATTTATGCTATACGGTTCAGATAGCTAATGAATGAAGTGGGTGATCACAGATGGCAATAATAGTGGATGAGCAGCGGATGCTCTTTCATTTGCAGGGCAGCAAAAGCAGTTATATTTTTCGAGTAGTAGAAGAGGGCATTCTAGAGCATGTATATTGGGGCGCAAAACTTCATGATATGAATGCTGAGCATTTGGTGCAGTACCGGACGCGTTCCTCGTTCAGCCCGCCTTTTGCCGGCAATCGCAAACGATCCTTTGATACGCTAATGCAGGAGTTTCCCGGCTATGGCTACGGTGATTCACGCCAGCCAGTATATGCTGCGCGGCTTGCAAATGGAACCGGGATTACGAGGCTGACGTACCGTTCCTATCGTATTTTGCAAGGAAAACCGTCGCTTGATGGACTTCCTGCTACTTATTCGGAGGCCGATCATGAGGCGGATACGCTGGAAATGGAGCTGTTTGATGAGCATTCAGGCTTAGCAGTATGGCTGAGCTACAGCTTATTTCATGAGCATAATGCGATTGCCAGGTCTGTCAGATATGAAAATCGCAGTAAATCGAACATGACGTTGGAGCAGGCGCTTAGCGTAAGCGTTGATTTCGCCCATTCCGGATTTGATATGCTGCAGCTGTCGGGAGCCTGGTCGCGCGAGAGAAATTTAGACCGCCGCAGCTTGGCGCCGGGTATTCAGGGGATTGACAGCAGGCGCGGCTCGAGCAGCCATCCATTCAATCCGTTTATAGCCTTGCTATCCAAAGGAGCGGATGAGGATGCTGGGGAGGTGTATGGTTTCAGCCTGGTATATAGCGGAAGCTTTAGCGCACAGGTTGAGGTTGATCAGTACCGGACAACAAGAGTTGTCATGGGCATTCAGCCTTTTCAGTTCAATTGGCTGCTGGAGCCGGGCCAAAGCTTTCAAGCGCCGGAGGTTGTGCTCGTCTATTCTAGCCAAGGCACCGGCGGGATGTCGCGCGCCTATCACCGCTTGTACCGTACAAGGCTGTGCAGAGGGGAATATCGTGACCAGCTGCGACCGATCGTTGCGAACAACTGGGAAGCTACCTTTTTTAATTTTAATGAAGAGAAAATTACGAGTATTGCAGAGGCAGCGGGCGAGCTTGGCATTGAGCTGTTCGTGCTTGATGACGGCTGGTTTGGAGCGCGTGACAATAGCTCGAGCTCGCTTGGCGATTGGACGGTGCATCAAGGCAAGCTGCCGGGCGGGCTTGCCAGCTTGGCAGACCGTATTAAGCAGCAGGGGATGCAGTTTGGGCTATGGTTTGAGCCGGAGATGGTCTCTCCCGACAGCGAGCTGTACCGCAAGCACCCTGATTGGTGCTTGCATGTGCCGAACTATGAGCGTACTGAGGCGCGGCAGCAGCTTGTGCTCGATTTCTCACGCAAGGATGTGCGGGAAGCAATCGTGGCAATGGTATCAGACATATTGACCAATGTACCGATCAGCTATGTGAAATGGGATATGAACCGCAACATGACGGAAATCGGTTCGGCGCTGCTGCCTACTGACAGGCAGGCAGAAACGGCGCATCGCTATATGCTTGGCTTGTACGAGGTTATGGAGCAGCTGACGACTGCTTATCCTCATATTTTGTTTGAAAGCTGCTCTGGAGGCGGAGGGCGCTTTGATCCGGGAATGCTCTACTATATGCCGCAAACGTGGACAAGCGACAATACCGATGCTATTGAACGTCTAAAAATTCAGTACGGGACAAGCATCGTTTATCCGGTCAGCAGTATCGGCGCTCATATATCAGATGTTCCCAACCATCAGGTAGGAAGGCTGACTTCGCTGGAAGTGCGCGGTCATGCGGCCATGTCAGGCAATTTCGGCTATGAATTGGATTTAACAAAGCTTGACGACCAGGAAAAAGCGCAAATGAAGACGCAGGTGGCGCTGTACAAAGAGATACGGCCGCTCGTGCAGCAAGGTGATTTCTACAGGCTGAGCAGTCCTTTTGAAAGCAATGAAACCGCATGGATATTTGTAAATGAGCTGCAAACGGAAGCTGTGTGCATGTGGTTTCGCGTTTTGAAAACAGCTAATGACCCGATTGTCCGCATACAAATGAAGGGTCTTGACCCTAATCAGAAATACAGCGTTACAGAAGCTGGCTTCGCAGATCCGGAAAGGGTGCCGGTGGAGTTTGTATGTGGCGGCGACGAGCTGATGCACTACGGGCTTACGATTCCTGGAGACAAGGGTGATTTTAAAAGCGGGATGTGGCGGTTTAAGGCGGTGCCTGAATGAAGGAAATGAAGGCTATTCTTGTAGGGCTGGGTGAGGCTGGCTTCGGATGGTATCGCATCGTGCAGCGCTTTGGCAAATTATCGCTGGCAGTCGTTGATACGAATATTGCGATGAAGGATAAACTGGCTGCTTATAGCGTTGAAGCGGCGCCGCCCTTCTATACTTCTCTAGAGAAGGCTATTCAAAAAGAAAAGCCGCAATTCATCATTAATGTAACCCCTCCGCATATTCATGCTGCAGTAAATAAGGCAGCTTTTCAGCACTGTTTGCCTGTATTAAGCGAGAAGCCTATTTCCTACAATTATTATGAAAGTGTGCAAATAACAGCAATTGCTGAGCAGTGCAGCGTACCATTTATGATAGCGGAGAACTATCGCAACCAGGCACGGATGCGGAAGCTGAAAAACTGGCTGGACAACGGCGCTATCGGAAAGCTGAAAGCCGTTCATATTGAATTTGGCAGAAACGGGCTGGAAGGAAGAACTTATGATGTCCGTCTACTCCATGACATCGTTGTGCATCATATGGATTTGCTGCGCTTTTTGACGGGGCAGGAAGGCTTGAAGGTTTTTGCAGAAAAACCGCTGGATAACGAACATATTCATATTTTAGTAGAATTGAGCGGGGATATATCAGCTGTCTATACGGCGAGGGTTCATGCAAAAGCAAAGGAAACGCCATGGCACGGCTATTGGACCTTGGAAGGAGATGACGGAACGGTCAGTCTCGGCGCTGATGGCCTGATTCTGAAGGCAAGCGGAAAAGAAACCGTAAAAGTCAATGATTTCACTGATATACAGCATCCTAATTGTTTGGAGCAATTCGTTAACTATTTGCAGGGCGGTCCTGTACCCGAAACGATGGCCTAAGAATATTTGAAAACAGAGGCATTAGTATATGGAGCTGAGAGATCAGCAGAGCAGGGCAAATGGGTGGCTATCTAGCAGATTATATAAGCGACTACCTGGCAGATCATATAGGCGACTATCTAGAAGATCATATAATAGTAGAAAGGAAGCAGGCTTGTGGCTTTAAGAGTAACAATTTGGAATGAAAACAGGCATGAGCAGACGGCACCCGAAGTTCGCAGCATTTATCCGAATGGCATCCATGGAGCAATTGCAGAGGGACTGCTGAGCAATGGTGAATATACGATTACTACAGCTACCTTTGATCAGCCTGAGCACGGGTTGACGAAGGGAGTATTGGATCAGACCGATGTGCTTATTTGGTGGGGACATATACTGAACAGCAAAGTAAGTGATGAGGTAGTCGAGCGCGCATATAGACGCGTACTGGACGGCATGGGCTTTATTGCGCTGCATTCAGCTGCAGGCTGCAAGCTGTTCAAGAAGCTGATGGGCACGACCTGCCGCTTTAAGTGGCGGGAAGCCGATGATAAGGAAAGATTGTGGATCGTCAACCCGGGACATCCTATTGCAGCAGGCTTGGGCGAATATTTCGAGCTGGAGCAGGAGGAAATGTACGGTGAGCACTTTGATATTCCTGCTCCGGACGAGCTTGTGTTTGTCAGCTGGTTCACAGGCGGCGAGGTGATGCGCAGCGGCTGCGCTTACTACAGAGGCTGGGGCCGGGTCTTTTATTTCCGGCCTGGGCATGAAACTCACCCAACCTATTGGAACGCTGACATTAGGAAGGCAATTGCGAATGCTGTGGATTGGGCAGGAAAAAGGAAGCAGTAGATAGCTAGATTAGATAAAGTGTGAGATAAGGCAGCAGCAAGCGGCGATACGATTGCATTTTGGACAGCAATTATCCCGGTTTGCTGGCTGCCTTTTTTTGAGTGCTGTTTGTGAAGAGGTAATACTGTTGAGGAGAATGTCAATCATTGTGGCAACCATTTGTAAGCAAAAGGGATAATGCAAGATTGGGACTGAAAAGGGGCAGCATCCCTAGCTAGCTGGTCACTCGTTCCGTTATTATGACCAAAATCGCAGTTTCGAGACAGTAAAGTGACACACGTTCCGCTATTGATCTATAAATCGCAGAAAAAGCCTCATTTGGACCCGAATAGCGGAATATGTGACCGCGAAAATGAAAAAATGACGGTTATTAGGCAAATAGCGGAACGTGTGACCGCGAAACAAGGATAAACGACTCCGTTGTCTTTGGAAAGGCGCGTGTTAGACTATGCTAATGATTAAAACTTACGTTTTTGATAGGGGATACCATCGCCATCTTCACAATAGGACTTGAGACTATAAAGGAAAATAGCCCAGTTGTAGTTACAGGAGCGATAAAATGGCGTTACTTCTTTCCAGTTCGTATGGCGCAAAGTAATAAAAGACTTCCCGTTCTTCTCTTGAATATCAAAGGAAATAATCGTACCAATCCATTCTGGATCTGAATCTATACACTGCCAAACGATTTTTTGATTAGTAATCAATTCCTCTATTCTCATCTTAGTTGTGTCATTGCTGCCAAATCGAAATTCATTAACAAAGCCAATCTGATTATTAACAATGAGTTCATTGGTCCATATTTCCGACAGTCCTTCAGCGGTGGTTAAAGCTTCATACACCTTCGACGCCGGAACATGAACGGTTTGCAAGTGCTCGATATTTGCCATGTCTTACTCCTTTCTAACTGCAATCTTTATGTTTGATGCTTAATAAAACATAAGATGAATATAATAGTTTCTTTTGGGTTGCTAGGTTGCAGTAACATATTTTTCTTATTCGATGAGGTATTCTTATATTCCTTGTTGTCTATAACGAAACCAAGCCAAATTAAGGTTGAAGATATTTAAAATTCACCCATTCACTGCACAAACGTCCAAAAGTTAGGATGAAATGCGTTGACAATAAATGTGCATATGAATAATATAAATACACAATTACCGCAAAGTATAAAAGCTTTGCGCTTACAATTCATTGTAATCCTATAGAAATTATTAGTTTAAAAATAATGGATGAATGGGGGAATAAAAGTGAACATCGAAAATATTGAGGCCTTTGTCTACATTAATCACTATGGCAGCTTCAACAAAGCGGCGGAGGTGCTGTTTATTTCTCAGCCTACTGTATCAGCGAGAATCCAGTCGCTGGAGCGTGAGCTGGACAGTGTGCTGTTTGACCGGCTCGGGAAGCAGGTCAGCTTGACGGATAAAGGAAGACAGTTTCTTCCCTACGCTCAGCAAATATTGCAAACCTTTCAAAAAGGAAAGCATCAGCTGCAATCCAAGGCCAGAATTTTGCATGAGCTGAAAATTGGCAGCACGGTTTCTGTATCTAATTACTTATTGCCTCAATTGCTGACTCATCTTAAGCAAAAATATCCCCATATGCTATTTAAAGTGACAACCGAGCCTACCGACGTTTTGATTGAAAAATTGAAAGCTAAGGAAATTGATGTGGCTTTTATTCGTAAAGTGATGAATCCCGCTTTCCAATCTTACTTATTTTATGAAGACCCGATTTCGCTGTATGTTTACGAAGGTCACCCCTTAGCTAAGGCTGGCCATGCATCTATTCTTGATATTCAGTTTGAGCCTCTCGTATTTTTTGAATGCGGCTCCTTGGACTGGATGAGGCTGCAGCGCGTGTTCAAAAGCTTGGAGCAGCCGCCTCAAATCGTGTATCAGGTGGATAATTTGGAGACAGCCAAGAAACTTGTTGTCCAGAAGGCAGGCATTTGCTTCCTGCCTGCGCTTAGCGTGCAGGATGAAGTTAAAGCAGGCCGATTAATTCCAATTTCGATTTCGGAGACTGCGGGCATTTCATTAAGAACGAGTCTTATTGCGCTTAATGGCGAAAATGCGGAATATATTACTGCTCTGCTCGAGCATGAGTCCAGCGGCAGCGAGATTGATTAATACTATGGTGGAATAGAAAAACTCTATTAGCGCACAGACGAATGTGGTGATAAAGTTAATTACAATAAAACCAACTAAATCTATAGGTATTATACAAATTGGAGGTGGATGATGAGCGAAGTATTTAGATTGGCAGATCCGAAGGACGCGCAGAAACTGCAGGATATTATTTTTCGCGCCTATCAGTTAATCAGAGAGCTTGGTCTTCACTGGCCGGCAGCAACTGCTGATGTGGCTGTTGTTGAGGACAACATTGTGAGCAACGATTGTTATGTATTGGAATACGCAGGCGATATTGTAGCAACTGTCACGCTATCCAGGCAGGATGAAGTGAAGCAGCTGACAGAGCATCCATTTCTGAAATGGTTTGCCTTGGACCCGGATTACAAGGGCCGGGGATTAGGCAGCAAGCTGTTAAGCTGGGTGGAGGAGCATGTCATTCGCGGCAAGCTTGGCGCTTCGGCGGTTACGCTTGCTACAGCTGAGAAGCATCCATTCCTTGTCCAAATGTATGAGCGGAGAGGCTATGAGCGTATTTTGGAGATCATGCCCCATCCGGATGATGGCATTTTATATTTAATGAAGAAACAGCTCATATGCGAAGCAAGCACAATATAAAAGATAAGGGGATAGCAGGATGAAGAGGACAATTGTACTGGTATTTACTTTGATAATAGCGGCTGCGATTGCTGGATGCGGCGCAAGCGGCAATAAAGGCAATGAAAAAAGCCCGTCTCAAACGGCATCCAGCAAATCGGATAATGGATCAGGCCAAGTTGAAAAGCCAAGCAAAATCATTATAGGAACTGGCACAGGTTTTCCGAAAGTATGCTTTCTCGACGAAAACGGCAAGCTGACTGGATTTGATGTCGAGCTTCTAAAAATTATCGATGAGCGATTGCCGCAGTATGAGTTTGAATTCCAGACGATGGAGTTCGGCAACCTGCTGCTTAGCTTGGAAACGAAAAAAATTGACCTGCTGGCCCACGTCATGGAAAAAAATCCTGAGCGTGAGCAAAAGTATTTATTTAATAAAGAGGCGTATGCTCATTGGAGAAACCGGATTGTTGTCGCTAAGGACAATGATTCCATTCAATCACTGGATGACCTGAAGGGCAAGAAGGTGCTTGTAGGCGCAACAAGCGCGCAAGCTCAAATATTGGAGAACTATAACAAAGAAAATGATAACGCCATAAACGTCGTTTTTTCGAACGGTGCAGCTAATGATACGGTAAGCCAGGTTACAACTGGGCGCGTGGAAGCAACTTTGCTTGCAGACTTCGTGCTTCCGGTTATTGATCCGGAAAGCAAGCTGAAAACAACCGGGAAGGAGCTTTCTTCCGCAGATATATTGTATGTTTTCCGCAAGGATGATGAAGCGTCCCAGAAGCTGGCTGACGCTGTCGATGGCGTAATTAAAGAACTGAAGGCAGACGGCACGCTTGGCAAGCTAAGCACGGAATGGCTTGGGGCGGATGTGACTGCGGACACAGCTCAATAAATGATTTTCGTAAAAATGAGGGGAGGGTTGATTAATGGGGAAGCCGTTTGAATGGAGCTTTGTGTTCTATTCTTTTTCAAAGCTGCTGTCTACGCTAAGCACAACGCTGGTAATAGTTGGCGGCTCGCTTGCTGTTGCTGTTATCGTCGGTTTTCTCATTGCCCTTCCCCGACTGTATAAGGTGCCGGTATTAAAGACAGCCGCAGAGGTTTATATATCTTTTTTTCGCGGAACGCCTATTCTTATTCAACTGTTTTTATTTTATTACGGATTGCCTGAGGTGCTGAAGCTGCTCCATCTGGATGTGACAAGAGCGCCCGTACTGCTGTTTGTTGTTTTGACCTATGGGCTTCATACAGGAGCCTTTATGTCTGAGATGATTCGCGCTTCTGTGCTTGCGGTTGATAAGGGGCAGGTTGAAGCGGCATATGCGATGGGAATGACAGGGCCGCAGGCTTTTACGCGGGTGGTGCTGCCGCAGGCACTGGCTATAGCTGTACCGGTATTTTCCAATCTATTACTTGCTTTGCTAAAGGATACCTCGCTTGCCTTTACGCTAGGGGTTATGGAAATGACAGGCAAGGCGCAGACGCTTGGCACTTTGACACAGCATTTTATTGAAGCTTATCTGGCGCTTGCCCTTATTTATCTCGCTATCAGCTTTATTCTCGAGCGGCTGCTGCTTGCGGCAGAACGGCGGTTGCTGCGTCATGAACGAATAGATTATGCATCGCGCAGCTGGCTAGATAAATTTAAAAGCCGATCGTTTCGCCGAATTATAGCAGATTTGCAATCAAGCAAAGGAGGAGCAAGCCTATGAAGCTGGATCCTTCATTTATTTGGACAGCATTTGTTGAACTGCTTGGCGCTGTGCCAACGACGCTATTAATTACTATTGTTTCTATAACCGCAGGTTTTATGATCGGGACGGTAATTGCTTTTGTGCGAATTTACAAAGTTCCTTTTTTAAACACGCTGGCAGCAAGCTATGTAACCTTCATTCGCGGAACGCCGATGCTGACGCATTTGCTGCTTATCTATTTTACACTGCCAGTGCTCATCGACGGGCTTGCTGAATATTTCGGCTGGAGCTTCCGCTCAGTATCTGTACCTATGATCGGCTTTGCTTATATATCATTCTCGATTACGGCCGGGGCTTATATGTCTGAGGTAGTCCGTTCTGGATTGCTGGCAGTAGATAAGGGGCAGCTGGAAGCGGCACATTCTATTGGGATGACGACTTGGCAGGCACTGCGCCGCATTGTTTTTCCACAAGCGATCGCCGCGAGCTTGCCGAACCTGTCCAATTCCGTCATAGGCATGCTGCACGGGTCCACGCTCGCTTTTACCGTATCGGTCATAGATATTAATGCCAAGGCGCAAATCGTGGCATCGACCAACTGGAAGTTTTTCGAATCCTATTTGGCGGCTGCTGCGATCTTCTGGGGGCTTACCTTATTAATTGAGCGTATGACGGCATGGCTAGAAAAAAGGATCAATCTTTACAATCGGGGTGGGGTAGCATGATTAAGCTTTCGAATATTGCCAAATCATTTGGACGCCATCAAGTACTAAGGGATATTAATTTGAATGTTGCCAAAGGGGAAGTCGTTGTTATTCTTGGGCCGAGCGGCTCGGGCAAGACGACGCTGCTGCGCTGCGTTAATTATTTGGAGAAGCCAGGGAGCGGGGAAATCGCAATCGGTGATTTCAAATTGAATTGCAGGCTGGCCAAACGCAAGGAAATTCATCAGCTGAGGCAAAAGTCGGCGATGGTATTCCAGCAATATAATTTATTCCGTCATAAAACTGCGCTAGAAAATGTAATGGAGGGTCTGGTTACTGTGAAAAAGCTCTCCAAGGAAGACGCAAGAAAGCAAAGTGCAGCTGTGCTGGAGAAGGTAGGTCTTGGGAGCAAGCTGGATGCTTATCCGAGCCAGCTGTCAGGCGGCCAGCAGCAGCGTGTCGGCATTGCCAGAGCATTGGCGCTGGAGCCGGAGGTCATTTTATTCGATGAACCGACCTCGGCGCTTGACCCTGAGCTGGTAGGCGAGGTGCTGGCCGTTATTCGCAAAATTGCCAAGGAAGGCATTACGATGATCGTCGTGACGCATGAGATGGGCTTTGCCCGCGATGTGGCCAACCACGTCGTTTTTATGGATGGCGGAGTAATTGTTGAGGAAGGTACGCCGCAGCAAGTATTTAACCATCCACAGGAGGAGCGTACGAAGCAATTTCTAAAACGTATTACGCCAGAATTAAATTATTCCATATAGGATACAGGAGGAGAGGCAATCCCATGGCTATAACGATTAGTGTATTAGATCAGAGTCCGATCTATCCGGGGGAAACTGCGGAGGAAGCTTTCCGCCATACGGTTGGTCTGGCACAGCTAAGTGAACAGCTGGGTTTTCACCGTTTTTGGGTTTCGGAGCATCATGACTCGGAGCAAGTGGCAGGATCGTCACCGGAGGTTTTAATCTCCTACTTGCTTGCTAAAACGGAGCGGATCCGGGTCGGATCGGGGGGCGTGATGCTGCAGCATTACAGTCCGTATAAGGTAGCCGAAAATTTCAATGTGCTCTCCTCTCTCGCTCCAGGCCGGATCGATCTTGGCATTGGCCGCGCTCCGGGCGGGCTGCCGCGCAGCACTCAGGCACTGCAGCTGGGGGCTGTCGATCAGGCTGAATTGACAGAGAAAATTATCGAGCTTGAGAAATATGTGCATAACAGGCTGGAGGAAGGTCATCCGCTTGCTGGGCTGAAGGCTGGCCCTGTTCCGGCAGTGGCTCCTGAATTATTTTTGCTTGGCGCAAGCGTAAGCAGCGCTGAAATTGCAGCCGAGCTGGGATTGCCGTATGTGTTTTCTCTATTTATAAATGGCAATCAAGTAATTGCGGAGGAAGCTATTCGTACTTACCGCGAAAAATTCAATTCAGCTTCCGGCAATCAGCCTCTGGCTATAGTTGCTCTTGCTTTGCTGGCCGCGGACAGTGAGGAGGAGGCTGCTGAGCTGGCAAGTGCTCTAAAGCTGTATCGCATTGTGCTTATGAGCGGCAAAAAGCTCACGGTTGCTACTCGCGAGCAGGCCGAGGAATTTGGTATTCAAAGCAGCGAGGAATATACCATTGAAGAGCTGGGAGCTTCCGTTGTGAAAGGGACCAAGGAGTCGATACGCACGCAATTGCTTGACCTTCAGAAGGCATTCGATGTAGAGGAATTTATTGTGACCACGAATGTAACTCCTTACGAGAAACGGCTTCATTCTTTTCAGCTGCTTAGCGAGGCATTGAAAGAAGCGGCCGTAAGTCAGTAAAGAAAGCGGGGAAGCTTTATGAATCAAGCAGCCATTCTCAAGTCAGAGGCGTTCAGCGAACAGTTAACTAGGATAAGACGTCATTTGCATCAGCATCCTGAGCTTTCTAATGAAGAAACAGAAACGACAGCCTATATAGCTTCATTGCTTAAGAGTGAAGGTATACGAGTCGTGGATTATGGCTTAAAGACTGGAGTAGTCGCAGAAATTGGCGGTCAGCTGGGCGGACCGATCGTCGTTCTTCGTGCGGATATCGATGCACTAGCCATACAAGAAGAAACCGAATTGCCCTATGCGTCAGTTTATCCAGGCAAAATGCATGCCTGCGGCCACGACTACCATACTGCTTCCTTAATTGGCGCCGCTTATATGCTAAAACAGCAGGAAAAGCAGCTGAATGGAACAGTCAGACTAATATTTCAGCCTGCGGAAGAGAAAGCATCAGGGGCAAGGCAGGTTGTTCGAAGTGGTGCCTTGCACGAAGTTGAAGCCATTTTTGGGCTGCATAACAAGCCTGATCTTCCCGTAGGAACGATTGGCATTGCCGGCGGTCCGCTTATGGCAGCTGCTGATGGGTTTACCGTCAGTATAACAGGAGCGGGCTCGCATGCTGCCGTACCAGAGTCCGGCGTCGATCCGATCGTAGCGGCTTCGCATATCGTTACAGCGCTGCAATCCATCGTCAGCCGCAACGTTAGTGCTTTGCAAAGTGCTGTCATTAGTGTTACCAAAATTCATAGCGGAACATCATGGAATATAATTCCCGAAACGGCGCTGCTCGATGGCACTATCCGTACATTTGATGAGAAGGTCCGCGAAGATGTACTTGCCCGTTTTGTGCAGGTAACAGAAGGAGTGGCAGCTGCCCTGGGAGCAAAAGCCGAGATTTGCTGGACGGAGGGGCCGCCTCCTGTAGTCAATGATTGGTCGCTGGTCAAGTTAGCAGATGAGGCAGCTGCTGCAATTGGCCTGGAAATTGTAAGGCCGGTACCGTCGCCTGCCGGCGAGGATTTTGCCGTCTACCAGAAAGAAGTGCCGGGCTTATTTGTATTCTTTGGTACATCCGGCAGCAAGGAATGGCATCATCCCGCTTTTGATGTGGATGAGCGCGCGTTGCCGTTTAGCGCAGCTTATCTTTCCCAGATCGCAGTGGGCTATTTGAACTCGCGTCATAATGCAGGAAACGCTTAAGGCGTGTGTTTTTACGGCAGGCAGTTATGAATTTTAGATTTGGAGGAGTCATATGAGTCATTTGCGGATCGACAGCTATTTGAACACCTATAGTCAATTAACAGCAGCTATCCAAAACTTATCTGAAGAGCAGTTGAAATGGAAGCCTGCACCAGCAAGCTGGAGTATCTTAGAGGTGCTTACTCATCTTGTGGATCATAGCATCGTTATTTCCTTCAGAGCAAGGGATGTGCTTGCTGCTACTGAAAATCGTCTGCCCATCTTTGGTCAAGATGCGTGGGTGAGCGGGCAATACGCCAATGAGGGGAAAGCAGAAGATGTACTGTCGGTGTATAATAGCCTGCTTCAATACAATAGCTTGCTTTTTGCTCGATTAGGCGAGGAGGATTGGAACAAGAGCGCTGCTAATTTCAAGGGAGATCAAGTAAGTGTAGCTTCTATTATTGATGGCTTCGCCGCTCATGTTCAAAATCATTTGGGACAGATCAGCCGTATTAAAAGTCAGCTTTAAAAAAAAGAAAAATTCAAGGAGGAGAGAGAGCATGGCGAAAGCAAGGCAATTAAAGCTGGGCGCGCTGCTTCATGGAGTAGGCGGCAATATGGCCATGTGGCGTCACCCTGATGTGAAGACAGATGCCAGTGTAAACTTTGAATTGTATAAGTCTTGGGTGCAGAAAGCAGAGGAAGGCAAGCTTGATCTTATATTTATAGCGGATGGGTTATATATAAATGAAAAATCGATTCCACACTTTCTTAATCGTTTCGAGCCGCTGACGATACTTAGCGCATTGGCAGCTGTCAGCCGCAACATTGGCTTAGTAGGGACTCTTTCGACATCATATAGCGAGCCTTTTACCGTTGCGCGCCAGTTTGGATCGCTTGATGTGATCAGCGGAGGCCGTGCCGGCTGGAACGTCGTTACATCTCCCCTTGAAGGCTCAGCGCTTAATTACGGCAAAAAGGAGCATCCGGATCACGATAAGCGCTATCGGATCGCAACTGAGTATTTGAAGGTAACCCGCGGTCTATGGGATTCCTGGGAGGACGATGCATTTGTTCGTGACAAGGAAGCCGGAGTATTCTTTGATTCTCAAAAGATGCACGCTCTTAACCACGAAGGGGAGTTCTTTTCTGTAAAAGGACCGCTTAATATTGCCCGTTCCAAGCAGGGGCAGCCTGTCATCTTCCAAGCAGGAGCTTCTGAGGTAGGCAAAAACTATGCTGCAAAGGAAGCGGATGCTGTATTTACCGGGCATGAAACGATAGGGGAAGCGAGGCAATTTTATAATGAGGTAAAGACAAGAGCCGCTTCATTCGGCCGCAATCCTGACGAGGTGCTTATATTCCCGGGCATCGGCCCTATTATTGGGGACACGCTTGAAGAGGCGGAGCGCAAGTACCAAGAGATAGCCAGCCTTGTTACGATAGAAAATGCGCTTCATTACTTGGGCAGATACTTTGAGCATCATGACTTTTCGCAATATCCGCTGGATGAGCCGTTCCCGGAGCTTGGCGATTTAGGAAAGAACAGCTTCCAGAGCGGTACGGATAAAATAAAGCAGGAGGCCAAGGAAAAGGGGCTTTCCTTGCGTCAAGTGGCGCTTCGCAGCGCAACACCAAGAGGAAGCTTTGTAGGTACTCCCGAACAAATCGCAGACCAAATCCAGCTTTGGTTTGAGCAAAGGGCAGCCGATGGCTTTATGCTGACTGAAGCATACCCAGGCGGTCTTGAGCAGTTTGTGGATCAGGTAGTACCGCTATTGCAGCAGCGCGGATTGTTTCGAACGGAATATGAGAGCGATACGCTGCGTGGCAATTTAGGACTGCCATTTCCGGAAAATCGCTATTCACGGGTGCAGGCCGGAAGCTAAAACGTAGCATTTAGATGAGACTCTAAAGTTCTTCTATTATATATAAGTAAAGACGGTGGTTTTTTCTAACGGTTGCAAGTGCTGCTAATTCGCTTATTTTAGCCGATTCGAAACTAGAACGGTTGCCATGAGCGTTATTGTGCCATTTTTCGAAGAAATCAGTGATTTAAACGGTATTAAGCGCGATGGCAACCGTTAGAAAATTTATTGCTTCATTTTCGCATGATTAACGTCTGTGGCAACCGTTAGGAGTAAACCTTCAGTCTGATGAAAAAGTAATATGAAGAATGGGCAAGCGCTCGTGATAGCTAAGTACATTTTATGCATCTAGATTCTGCTTTTTTATCGAATAAACGATTCTACATGTATTTCATGCATCTAGTATTATAGAATTACCCTATATTATGCGAAACGCACCAAACTAAATGCAGTTTTTCCCCTTAGAATCACAAAAAAGCTGAATTTCTTAAAACTAAGTACGGGAAATCAGGCTGTTGAAAAAGTAGTTTGGAAACTCTAACGAATCCTAGTATCGTTATTACACCGAAAAAGCTTGTTTTGAAAATGTAACGAATCGTAGCGTGCTTATTGGGTATAAAACGCTGCCCAAAGGACCATTTGTTCACAGATTGCGTCTCTGTGATGCATTAGAATTTCAAAAAAGGCATTTTATGCGAAATAGCGTATTCAGGATTCGTTAAAAAGTGAAAGCATCTCGATTTCCGCTCTAGGTGGTCCTTAATGCAGACTATTAAGCCGTTGTAGAGCTTTTCAACAGTCTGAGGAAATGTAGTTAGCTTTAGCATATATTTGCTCGTTCCGATTCCACAAAACAAAGTTTGCCATTGCTGCAAAGTACTTGTCTTTCTTTCGTATCATCGCAACAGCCACTTCATTATCATCGCCTGCAGGTTATTGACTGTCTATGGGACAGCTTCTCTGCCTAATCACACCTCCCTATTCTATTAAACTACAATATTCGATATGATTAGAACAAAGTTTACATATTTCTAATATAAAGTATTGACTCGCTATAAAGTCTATGTTACATTAGAGTTCGCCGATTCGAGCAGGTACATAAATAAAGCTTTCAAAAAAAGAATTTAAAATTTTTTTAAAAAAGTACTTGCAATAAGATAGGCAGATGTGATATATTATAAAAGTCGCCGCTGAGAGATAAGGCGAACGACAAACGAAGAATTTTGTTCTTTGAAAACTGAACAACGAGTGAAATGCCCTATTCATCCTCGGATGAATAGATAAGCAATACACATCATTAGGAAAACCCCGTTTTCCGAAATGATGCTAGCAACGAAATGAGCTTTCAAACTTTTTTGGAGAGTTTGATCCTGGCTCAGGACGAACGCTGGCGGCGTGCCTAATACATGCAAGTCGAGCGGAGTGTAATT